>JBOHVJ010000038.1:0-6204 GCA_050735075.1 Binatia bacterium | reverse complement strand
ACCTCGGTCTCGAACACCTTTGGGTGGTGTACCCGGGTCATCAGGAGTACTCCCTCGACGACAAGATCTCTGTCATTCCCATCGATTCCATCCCGAGTATCAAATTGGCAAGAAGCAAGTAACCAAGGGGAAGAGGTAGAGTGTCCCCCTCGTTACTCATCCCTTGTCACTCCTCTCTCGACACTCGACACTCCTCCCTCGTTTCACTGCCGCGCCATCGCCACCCGCAGCCGCTCCTCCGGACTGATGAGATGATCGTTATCGTCCACTCCCAAGTCCAACTGAATCCAGTTGATCTCGCCGGTGAATTTGCTCGTGTGCATGGTGTAGTCTTCTGCCACCGGCGACGCGCTCTCATAGCCGACATCAGTGGTCTCGTCGCCGGAGAATCCAGTCCGGGCCGCGATGTGAAATCCAAAAATGTGACCCGGATCGGACGACCCAGCCGAATTTAGCTTTGCGTAAAATAGGGCAGATTTACGACGATTGTCAGCGGCGAATTGTGACTCGTGGATGCGCACGAAATGGGAAGGACAAAAAGGGGATGAGTCCAATATCTTGCAGGATTTAATTGATCGACGACGCTTGAGTCAAATCCTAACAACTGCTGCGGTTTAAGCAAGCTATAATTTTACACACCCGTGTCGTGCCGTTAGGCCAGCTTACCCGAAAGGCTCTCCTCCACGAAATCCAAAATCAGCAATAGCTTCTGGCGCAGGTCGCTCAGATAGGGATCAGGAAGGGGGCCAAGCCTCCGGCGCAGTCGACGATTGTCGATGGCCTTGATTTGATCCACCAATATGTCTGAGGGACGGTTCAATCCTGGAACCCCTTTAGGGAGCGCTACTCGGAGGAGGTTTTCAAAGCGAGCCACTTTTGTTGTGACAGGACAGATGATGGTTGATGGATGGACGTGGTTTAAGGCGTCGGTTTGAACGACGACCACGGGCCGAATTTTTCCTGGCTCTGTTCCAAAGCGAGGATTCAAATCAGCCACATACAGATGGCCGTACTGAGGCCTCATAGATCCTTAGGGAGATCTTCAAGAAGCTCAGTCTCCTGAAGATATTCCAGGTGGGCAGCCCCCAGACGGCCAGACGCCTTACGGTATTCCTGCTCCAGCAATTTGCGGGCGTAAAGGGCGTTATAGTGGCTCACCGCTTTGCGGATGTAGGTGTTGCGTGGCAGTTTAAGCCGTTTTCGTATCTTCTCAGCTTCCCTATAAGTAAGGTCGTCGAGCTTGAGAGAAAGAGCCTTGCCCATAAAGACCTCCTATGATCTGGTAATACCAAACGTATATACGAGGCAGAGAAAAGTCAAGAACAACTCTTATTCGTATCTAAGCGCGTCGATCGGGTCTAAGTTGGCGGCCTTTTGGGCGGGATAGAAACCGAAGAAGACTCCGACAGCGCCGGAGAAGAGAAAGGCGATTGCAACAATTCCCGGGCTAATAAGCGTAGGCCATTTGCGAATAATGGAGTCAGAGAACAATTTCAATTAGGCAATCTGAAAAAGTACTCTGACCCCAAAGTTTCACTGATCTCAAAAAATACTCTGACCCCCCAGTTTCTTCTAAGTGCGAATTAAAGTTGTCCGCGTCAACGCCTTCCGCGCCGAAATCGATTTCGAACTCGTCCAGTCAACATAAAGGACCGGAGAGCGTTGTGAAATCTCGGAGGATCGCGTTGAAGGAGAATTGAATCTAATCTTAGACTGAAAATAACTCAGAAAGGACCCGTGGTCTCAGAGAAAGATTTCCCTGATGCGGTCTGCCGCGAGAAGTTCCGTAGAGAAACCTGAATAGACCACCTTGCCCATCTTAAGCAAGTAGGCATGATGAGTGATTCTTAGCACCTCCCTTACCTTCTGCTCCACAATAACCATCGTGGCGCCAAAGGCCCGGTTGATCTCAGTCAGTTTTGCGAAGGCTTCTTTAACCAACGGCGGCGAAAGCCCAAGAGAGGGTTCATCAAGAAGGAGAAGCCTTGGAGAGAGGATCAGAATGTTGGCTAGGGAGAGCATCTGCTTTTCACCCCCGCTTAGAGTGCCGGCCAGTTGGTCCTCTCTCTGCTTCAGCACAGGGAAAAAGGAAAAGACCTCCTCTATCTTTTTCTCGATCTGGGTTGTCCATTCAGGGTGTATCCACCCATCTCAAGGTTTTCCCGGACGGTCAGCTCGGCAAAAACACGATTCCCCTGGGGGACATAGCCTATCCCGCTACGAACTTTCTTTGGGGGAGGCCAGTCTCCGGAGTCTTGGCCGTCATACAAGACCGCACCCTTCCACAACGGTATAAGCCCAAACAAAGCTTTGAGAAGAGTAGATTTACCCGCGCCATTATGGCCGATTACCGCGGCCATCTCCCCTTCTTGGACAACCAGGTCGATTCCATAGATGACCTGTTTCTGGCCGTAGCCTGCCTCTAGGCCGCTGATCTTGAGGATTTCTTTTGCCATGGTTAAGGATGGTTAAGTAAGATAAGCCTCAATGATCTCTGCTTTAGCCAAAACCTCGTCCTTGGAGCCAGAGGCGATAACCTTGCCATCATCCATAACCACAACCCGCCCAGCCACTTTCTTTACCGCCTCAATGTCATGCTCGATGAAAACGATGGTCTTCCCTTGATCCCTAAGTTTAACTATGAGGTCTAAAATGCGAGCCGCCATATCAGGATGCACCCCTGCCACGGGCTCATCGAGAAGTAGGACCTTTCCCTTAGTGGCCAGGCAACAGGCCAGACTAAGAAGTTTCTGTTGCCCATAGGAGAGGTTCCCAGCCGGTTCATTGGTTAAAGCTTTGAGGCCGACGAGATCGAGTAATTCTAGGCCTGCTTCATGGTTGTTAGCTTCCTCACTTCCAACCTGACGGGAAAAAAGGGCATGCCAAAAAACTTCCCCTATCTGATTCGGACAGGAAAGGAGAAGATTATCGCGAACCGATATTTGCCTCAGGAGCCTTAAATCCTGGAATGTCCGGGAAATGCCCAGGCGAGCAACTCCATGTGGGGGAGTTCCGTTTAAGTTCCTGCCTTGAAGATAGACCTCCCCCTGCTCAGGAGGGATAAAGCCTGTGACTAAATTAAATAGAGTAGTCTTGCCGGCGCCGTTGGGTCCGATGATGGCAGTGATAGTTTGCTCCTCAACGGCAAAGGAGACATTGTCAACAGCAATGACGCCATCGAATACCTTCCTCAGTCGCTTCCCGCTCAGAATCGTCTCAGCCACACTTCATCCTATTTTTGTAAGTTAAACTCGCCGATCAGACCCTGAGGCCGGTAGAGCATCATCAGAACCAGGAGGCTGCCATAAAAGATCTGCCGCAGGTTGGCCGCAACGCTGCTAGGAAGACCGACGAAACGAAGGGCTTCGGGTAGAACGACCAAAACCACTGCCCCCATGACCGGCCCGCGCAGGCTTCCGGCACCGCCGATAATGACCATGGAGATCACCAGGATCGATTCCAAGATGGTAAAGCTCGTAGGATCGATGAAAGTGACGTAGTGGGCATAGAGATTGCCCGCCATAGAAGCCAGAGCGCCGCCAATAATAAAGACCTGGATCTTGTAAGAGTTAACGTTTTTACCCAAGGACTGGGCAAAGACCTCATCTTCACGGATGGCCTTTAAGACCCTGCCATAGGGAGAATTCACCAGCTTGTGGAGCAGGAGATAGGCAAGAAAGGCGAATATGGCCGAGAGAACCAGAAACTTCCAGTGGTTGTCGATGTTAAAGCCGAAGAGGCTGGCCACGGGAATCCCCGGAATGCCCAGAGGTCCACGAGTCAGTTCCACCCAGTTATTGAAGATACTATAGACGATCATCTGAAAGCCAAAAGTGGCAATGACAAAGTAGTCGTCATGGATGCGAAGGGAGGGGAAGGCTATGATGGCTCCGAGCACCGCAGCGCCAATGATGCCAAAGAGCATGTTAAAGAGAAAGTTGGTCTGAAAGTGGATGGATAGGAGCGCCGTGGCATAAGCCCCGATGCCGTAGAAGGCAGCGTGGGAAATGGAAAGCAAACCGGTATAGCCAGCAATGAGATCCAAAGAGATAACCAGGATGATGTAGATGTTGATCAGGATGAGGATATGGAGGATGTAGTCCATTTATACGGTGGCCTTCTTAACCACCCGGCCCAGAAAGCCCTGTGGGCGGAACAGGAGAAAAAAGATTAGGATCAAAAATACAATCGTGTCCTGCCACTGTGTGGGGATCTTCCAGACACCCAAATGCTGGGCCATGCCGACCAGGAGACCTCCTAAGGCCGCTCCGGGAATGCTCCCGATGCCTCCGGCGATAACCGCCACAACTCCCATGAGGAGGGCATAGAAGCCCATCATCGGCGTCATATCTGTATCAAGGGAGATTAAAATAGCCGCTATGGCAGCCAGGGCTGAACCTAGCATGAAGGTAAAGAGAATCACCTGATCGGTTTCTATCCCAACAACCCTTGCCAGCTCAGGATCATTCGCTACTGCCCGCATTGCCTTGCCTATCTTAGTTTTCTTTATAAAAGCCCAGCAGAGAAGCAACAACAAGCCAGTGACAACTATGATAGTGATCTGAATCGGAGTGATTCTCGCCCCGAAGAGAGGCAATCCCTCTGTCACAACCCCGCTTCGGATGGTCTTGGTATCGTCACCAAAGATAAGAGAGATGAGGTTCTGAATAACAATAAAAAGCCCTAGGGAGGCAAGCAGGAGAATCAAGCTTGAGGCATTCTTCTTTCTAAGTGGCCGGTAGATTCCTATTTCAATTAGCGCGCCAAGAATCGCGGTCCCGATGACCGCGAGGGGTATGGCGAGATACAAACTCAGCCCTAAGAGCCAGCAAGCATAGGCTAGATATGCCCCTGCCGCGTAGACTGCGCCGTGGGCGAAATGAAAAAAGCGGGTGGTGGAATAGATGAGGCCAAACCCCAAGGCAACAAGGGCATAGATGCTGCCGGCTATGAGGCCGTTTACCAGAAGCTGTGGGAGCATATCATGGAGGCTATCTCAGGGCTGAAAGCCCTATCTTCTATCGCTTTACCTTTGCCCTGAAAGGATTAACCACAGTGATGCCGGGGATTCTTCTGAAGTCCCGCTCGTTTTCCGTAACGATAGTATGGATGCCGTGCTCCGTCATACAGGCTGCAATGAGCGCGTCCCAAAAAGCTGCGCGATGGAGCTTTACCAACTCCACTGCCTTGGAAACGGTCTCAGGGCTCCGGTCGATCACTCTCCACTGAGAGCCAGCCAAAATTCCCTTGACGACGGTCTCAGCCGAGCTCGCGGATATGGGTTTCTGAACCTTTCCCGTCGCCACAAAGAAAAACTCACAGAGATTCTGCAGCGTCGTGACGGCCTCTTCGCCACCCCAAACTTTCTCAACCAAGGTGAGAGCGCCGCTCGGTGTTTTTCGTCATCCGATACGGTGTAAGCGTGAACCAAGACAACCGTGTCGATGAGCCGCGGCTCATCGTTCATAAAGCTCCTCACGTTTTTTGTAAAGTAGCTTACCAACCCTAGGAGCCTTGCGCAGTAGTTCGATCTGCTGTCGGGCAATCTCCTCGTCTCGTGCTCGATCCAGAGGCTTGATCTCCACGAGCGCCTGACACTCATCCGGTAGGTCTGGCTTCTCTTCGAGCAAAATCGTATTACCCCTGACAATCCCCCTATAGACTTTCATTTCTACACTCCTTCCCGCCAGGTCAGCACCCAAATTCCCTGAGCCTATTTTCTAAGGATTTACGCTTAGGATACTGAGCTGAAAGGCCATTGGCAAGGCCAATTTAAAACCTTCCTCTGGCCTGAGAATTAATCTACTTTATGATTTTTCAAACTTTCAGATTTGAGCGCGTGGAAAGAAATTAACGATATTTACGAGAACACTACTTCCAAGACCCACAGGGTAAGTCTAATAGGCAAGGTTTCTCCCCCAGCTCCCCCGTTTCCTCAGCCTCTCTAAAGCAGCTATGGCCTCGGCTGCGTCAAGGGTTCGATCCACAGCCGCACGAACAGCGCTAGATTCCGAAGAGGCGCCAAGGATCTTCTTCAGCCTTTTAACCTTGCTTCCATCCACGATGAAATTCTTCCGGTCCAATCTTTGTGTCATCACCTTAGACATATTCTACCTCCTCCAATGTGGAATTTATAAAGAAATTTTAGACATTGAAGAGAGCTAAGTCAATAAAACCATGCCGTGGGCGAAATGAAAAAAGCGG
>JBOHVJ010000037.1:0-2574 GCA_050735075.1 Binatia bacterium | reverse complement strand
GGCCCTGACATCATCTCCACAATCCCCAGGCCCGTTGTATCGGGCGACCCACTCTTCGCGTGCCTGGGCGGTAAGAAAAGCTAGACTCGAACCTAGAAACAAAAACATGAAACTCTTTCTCACTGGATTTTCCCTCCGTCAGACGCTGGCAGCAAAACAACCGCCGCCCGACTTCAAAGTATCAGAATCAGGGCCGGGGGCACCTGTCAGGGATAGCCAAGAAACACGTTACGCCGCAGACTGACCGAACGCCCGATGGATTTGGGTTCACGCTTTGCGTCGGGGAAGTCCCTTCGATAATCGGATCGCCCCTGACGTAGAAGAAGCCATCGTCGCTAACCATATGATTCGGGTTAGGACTCAGAATGGATTCGAGAGTGCCCGCCCAAAATCCGCCTCCAGGAGGGAGGTTGGGAACGGTGAGAATTTGGTTGAGGTTAGTCAAGGTGCAATTCTGACTCGGATCCCGGCTAACGGCCCTTGGCGTCTTCGGGTCTTGTTCATCCTGGTTATTCTTCACGTAATGAATCTCGTAGGTTACTGCCTGAGACCCGTTGTTGGTAATCGTCAGATTTGAGTTCCAACCCTTATCCCAATACGCATCATTATACCAGTAGTTCCCAACTCGGCAGGACGGGAGTTGTGCAAAGAGTTATACTTCCTTTGCACCTTACGCTGCGCCAACCACTACATCTGTCTGCCCCGTGTTTTCACCAAGTACCGGGACTTGCACCTGCCGAAAGCTTAAGAGGGCCAAAAGAGTTGCCAGGAGAACCGAGAGTGCAAGTGAAACAAGGCAGTCCATCCGATGTTTTCGGTTAGGAATGTTTTTAAACCTGGTGGCTTTCCTTGGTGCGGTGAATGAAAAACCCTGCTCCGTAACCAGGCAAGAGCTTTCGCCATTGAAAGCGCGGGCTTTCCAGCCCTCGCTTAGAGCGAGCGGGATATCGGAGCCAAGAGCCAGAATGCGACCAGGCAGTTGAGTCGTACGCAGAGCTCGCGGAAATTCAAGGCTTCTGCTCCCGGCTTCTTGCTTCTAACGGAAACACGATTCTCGTAACGCTTCGCATAACGGCCCTAAGCTAGTCCGTCAGCCCACACTTCTTTGCGGTCGCAAAAGAAGGCTCGCCAGGTAGCCCACCGAAAACGTAATGGTAGTGCCGATCAAAACATACCAGGTCCACGCAATAGCACTAAAATACCAGACCCCCAGCATCGAAAGAAGACCCACGGCCATCCCCAGGATTGATCCCTCTTCAGTCGCTTTTTTGGTCAGCACCCCCAGCAGAAAGACTCCTACCATACTCCCGTAAGTAATCGAAGCGATCGTCAATCCTGTTTCCAGGACCGATTGAACGCCTCGGGACAGAATGGCAAGAAGCACCAAAACTACTCCCCACAGTACCGTCATCCATCGGGAAATGCGAAGTTGCTCTTCCGCTGTGGCGTCTTTCCGCAGGAAAGGTCGGTAAAAATCCACTACCGTAGTGGAAGCCAATGAATTAAGGGAGCTACTTAGATTCGACATTGCGGCGGCGAGAATGGCGGCGATCATGAGTCCCGAGATCCCATGGGGAAGATGCTGGACGACAAAGCTAGGAAATATCCGGTCTCGGATGGCAGGGACGGTTTCACTGGGATGATACAAGTAATAGCTATAGAGCATGATCCCAACCACGAGGAAAAGCGAGAACTGAAAGAAAATCACGAGGCCGCTCGAAAGCAACGCGATCTTGCTATCCCGCTCGTTTTTGGCTGCCAGAAGCCGTTGGACAATCAACTGATCGACGCCATGGCTGGCTGTGTTGAGAAAGGCGCCGCCTATAACGCCAGCCCAAAAAGTGTAAGGTATCCGGTAGTCGGTTGAGAAGTTCCACAGAGAGAATTTGTGCGCGGCGTTTGCCATCACTCCCCCCCATCCGTCGGGGATATACGCCAGAATTGCAAAAAAAGTCACCAGCGTCCCGCCGATATAGATGAACAACTGCACGACATCCGTCCAGATCACCGCTGTGAGTCCACCCTCGAAGGTATAGATAAATGTGAGCGCAGAAATAATGAGGATCGATGCGATGTCCCCGGTGCCCAAGACTACACTCGCCACCGTAGCAATTGCGAGCACTCGAACACCTTCGGCCAACGCCCGGGTGATAAGGAACATACTGGCCGTGGCATGCTTGATCCGGCTGCCGAAGCGCCGTTGCATTAGCTCGTAGGCGGTATACATCTCGCCCTTGAAGTAGGCCGGAATCAGGACCAGGCTAATGAAAATGCGACCCACCATGTAGCCCAAGACAAGCTGGAGAAACGACAGGTCGCCTCCGAACGCGATGCCGGGAGTGCCGATGATAGTAAGCGTGCTGGTTTCGGTCGCGACAATCGAAAGTGAAAGAGCCCAGGCAGGCACAATCTTCCCACCCAGGAAGTAGGTATGGATCGACTGCTGCTTCTTCCGAAACTGGAGGCCAAACAACGTGACGGCAATGAGGTAGAAGACAACGATCAGCCAATCTATCCAGTTGAAGCCCACAAGTCTCCTTCGCCGGAAAGGGACCTCACGAATATCTCAAGCCC
>JBOHVJ010000036.1:0-16549 GCA_050735075.1 Binatia bacterium | reverse complement strand
CAAATCATGATCCAAGGTGTCTTCGATAGGCGACGCTTTCTCGATCTTGTTCGCTACTTCGTCGTCTTCGAGGATTTCGGCGGTGGATCAGTTGCTAAAAAGATGGCCGGCTACCATCAGTTCCACGCGGTCAACGTCGCGGTCCAAGAGACACTGCGCGCGGCGCGCATTCGAGCGGAAGCTGATCAAGTCCGTGAGTCCGCCGGCGGCTACAAGACATCGCGACAGCCGGGCGGCAAGCCGGGCGACCGCCGGGTGGGCGTCGTCTGGCACACGCAAGGATCGGGAAAGAGCTTGACTATGGCCTTCTACGCCGGGCGGGTGATCTTACAACCTGAGATGGCAATCCCGACGCTCGTAGTTCTCACAGATCGAAACGACCTCGACGACCAGCTCTTTGGCACCTTCTCGCGTTGTCAGGAATTGTTGCGGCAACCGCCAACTCAGGCGGAGAGTCGCGCCGACCTGCGCGTGAAACTTAAAGTGAATGCGGGCGGCGTGATCTTCACCACGATCCAGAAGTTCTTTCCTGAGGAGAAAGGAGATCAGCACCCGCTCCTCTCGGATCGGCGCAACATCGTGGTCATCGCGGACGAAGCCCATCGCAGCCAGTACGACTTCATCGACGGCTTCGCGCGCCACATGCGCGACGCCTTGCCGAATGCCTCCTTCATCGGCTTCACGGGGACGCCGATCGAGCTCACCGACAAGAACACCCGCGCGGTCTTCGGCGACTACATCAGCATTTACGACATCCAGCGCGCCGTCGAGGACAAGGCGACCGTGCCGATTTATTACGAGAGCCGTTTGGCAAAGCTTGAACTCAACGAGTCGGAGCGACCCAAGATAGACCCGGATTTCGAGGAGGCCACCGAGGGCGAGGAAGTGGAGCGGAAAGAGAAGCTCAAGTCGAAGTGGGCGCAGCTTGAAGCTGTCGTAGGAGCGGAGAGGCGCTTGAAGCTCATCGCGCAAGACCTCGTGACCCACTTTGACCAACGACTCGCGGCGATGGAGGGCAAAGCCCTGGTGGTGTGCATGAGCCGACGGATCTGTGTGGAACTCTGCCGGGAGATCGTGGCGTTGCGGCTAAACTGGCACAACGAGGACGACGAGAAAGGCGCGATTAAGGTAGTCATGACGGGTTCAGCTTCCGACTCGTCGGATTGGCAACCGCACATTCGGAATAAGGCGCGACGCGAAGCTCTGGCGAAACGCTTCCGTGATCCGGCTGATCCGTTCAAAATCGCGATCGTCCGGGACATGTGGCTCACCGGCTTTGACGCGCCCTCTCTACATACCATGTACGTCGACAAGCCCATGCGCAGCCACGGGCTTATGCAGGCAATCGCGCGGGTGAATCGCGTTTTCCGAGACAAACCGGGCGGCCTTGTGGTGGACTATCTCGGTTTGGCGCCTGAACTTAAGCAGGCCCTCGCCATCTACACGGAGAGCGGTGGAACCGGAGAAACCGCAATCGATCAGGAAGAGGCGGTGGCGATCATGCTTGAGAAGTACGAAGTGTGCTGCGGGCTCTTTCATGGCTTTGATCGGTCCAAGTGGCTCTCGCAAAAAGCAGAGGAGAGAGTGTCGCTTTTGCCTGCGGCCCAGGAACACATCTTGGCGCAAGAGAATGGTAAAGAACGGTTGCTCCATGTGGTGCGGGAGTTGTCGTATGCCTTCGCGCTTGCTGTGCCTCACGAAGAGGCGTTGCGTATCCGCGACGATGTTGGCTTCTTTCAAGCGGTGCGCGCGGTTCTGACAAAACACGCGCCGGGAGAGTCGAAGACCGAGGAAGAGCTGGATTTCGCCGTGCGCCAAATCGTATCGCGTGCAGTCGCGTCTGAGGGTGTGATTGATATCTTCGCGGCGGCCGGATTGCAGAAGCCCGACATTTCGATTCTATCTGACGAATTCTTAGCGGAAGTGCGCGGCATGCCGCAGCAGAACCTGGCGGTGGAGCTTCTTAGGAAGCTGCTTTCAGGTGAGATCCAGTCGCGGCGGCGAAAGAACGTCGTGCAGGCGAAATTGTTTTCCGAGATGTTGGAGGAGTCGATCCGAAAATACCAAAATCGAGCCGTCGAAGCCGCGCAAGTTATTGAGGAGATGATTGCTCTCGCCAAGCAGATGCGTAGGGCTAATGAGCGTGGCGAAGCCCTTAAGCTCAGCGAGGAGGAACTGGCCTTCTACGACGCTCTTGAGACCAACGATAGCGCCGTGAAGGTCTTGGGCGACGAAATTTTGCGCACGATTGCGCGTGAGGTGACGCTGGCCGTTCGCAACAACGTCACAATCGACTGGACGCTTCGGGAAAATGTCCGTGCGCAGCTCCGCGTGATCGTGAAGCGCATTCTCCGCAAGTACGGCTATCCGCCGGACAAGCAGGAGAAGGCGACGCAAACGGTTCTGGAGCAAGTGGAACTTTTGGGCTGGGAAGTGGCGGCGTGAGAAAAAAAAGAAAAGAGAAAAAAAGAAAAGAGGGTCAAGTCTGCTGTTGGCTTTTAGGGCGTGAATGGATCTGAGATGCCGCGCGGCGTTGAGAACTTACACGTCTTGCCTGGTCAGTAGCACCAGGATCTCCAATGTAGCGCCCGTCCTTCGGGATGGGCGAGGATTGAAACCTCGGCGAACCAGACCGAAGGGCAATGTGATACGGGGCGGGTTTGGGAGCACGTTTCGACGGATCGTGTGTCAACTACACGGCAGAAGACAACATTCGAGTGCGGAAAGCGGCATTGAGTTGGAGGGCATAGTGTAATACAATAGCGTATTACATTTGTGAAGGAGGATGGTATGGCTCTGAGTGTTCGATTGGACCCGGGAACGGAAAGACTGGTGGAGTGGCTGGCGAGGAAGAGAAAACAAACGAAGTCCGAGGTTATACGGGATGCGCTGGGTGTGCTTGCGGAGCAAGAAAAAGGCGCGGGTGAAAAGAAGCGACCTTACGATTTGGTTGCCCATTTGATCGGGTGCGTGGACAGCGGAGGGGCGAATCTCTCGGAAAGAACGGGAGAAAAGTTCGCCAAGCTTTTACGGGAAAGAGCCGGTGCCCGCCGTTCTCGTTGACGCCGGACCGCTTGTTGCTGTCCTGGACCGCAGCGATCCGCACCATGCGGTGTGTGTCCAAACGGTGCAAACGATCCGTGATCCGTTAGTAACCGTATGGCCGGCAATAACCGAGGCAATGTACCTGTTGCGCTTCTCTTGGGATGCCCAGGCTGCGCTTTGGGAAATGGTGGAGACCGAAGCGGTGAGGCTTCTGCCGCTCGACCATACAGACGTTCCTAGAATCAAGGAGTTGATGCGAAAATATCGCGACCTGCCGATGGATTTGGCCGATGCCGCGCTGGTGCGCGTAGCCGAGCGTGAGAAATTACGCCGTATCTTTACCACCGACCGCCGGGATTTCGAGGTCTATCGGCCGGCTCGCCTCGGGCGATTTTCCATTCTGCCGTAGCGGCGGAGACGATGATGCCTCACCGCAGAAGACACAAGCACATTGAGTTGGATCAGGGGAAACTGAATCGAGCCAGACGGGTATTGGACATCGCCCTTGAGGTCAACCTGAAGCACGAGGTGTATATCTCACCACGTGTTCTTGGTCGCGCCATTCTCGCCGATCCGGTGTGGAGCATCGCTCCTTTTCTTCAAGCCATCGCCAAAGAGGGTATTCCCCTGTGAAACGAGAGCTTGAAAAGCTGGCGCGGCACCGTCTCGCTCGCGCCAAGGAGGCCTTCGCGGAAGGTGAGTATCTTCTGGCAAAAGAGGCTTTCATGGGCGCCGCGAATCGCCTCTACTATGCGGCCTTCTACTCGGCTCGGGCTGTTCTGACTGCCACGAGCCGGAAAGCCGAACGCATAAGGGAGTCGAACTGAGAAACGCATTGCAACCATATTTACTTGGAGGAACTCTATGAAAGCTGTCAAGGTCGAGACCGACGGATCTATAAGACTTCCCAAAGAGATGCTTCGGCTATTTCCGACTTCAAGCGAGTTGGCGGTGGGACGGAAGGAGACATGATCGTCTTGAAACGCCTACAACCACTAAAGCCGTCTCAAATAGCCGAACGAGTTCCGGCGAAGGAACCGCCACTTGAAGACATCGCTGCTGAAGTGCATCGCATGAGGCGCGAGACAATTCTCACGGACTTGGGAAAAAACCGAATGACCTCGTTGGCCGGAGAAAGGGATACGTCGCTGGATAATCATTTTTCCCTTCACCACTTCCGCTTTCATCTGGAACCCAAGGCGCCGTTGCAGGTGCCCGCATACAATAAGGGCAATGTGATACGGGGCGGGTTTGGGAGCACGTTTCGGCGGATTGTGTGTCATCGCAAGATGTTTTGGCGGGAGCCGGAGACTTGCGAGTTGCGGTTTGGGATAGGACAAACGGGACAAGGGATGAAGAGGCAGGTGGGCTGAAAACATGGCGGACGGAGACGATAAGTCAAGCCCGAATTTGATTGGGCCACACGGCGGCTACCGCGAGTTGAAGTCGTATCAGAACGCGGAGATCGTCTATGATGCCACGGTCGTGTTCTGCGACAGGTTTGTGAGTCGCCATTCGCGCACGCACGATCAGATGGTACAGGCCGCGCGCAGCGGTAAGCAGAACATCGCGGAGGGCAGCATGGCATCGGGCACTTCCAAGAAAACCGAACTCAAGCTGGTGGGCGTGGCGCGGGCCAGCCTCGAAGAGCTGCTGCTCGACTTTCAGGACTTCTTGCGGCAGCGGCAGTTGGGAGTTTGGGGGAAGGACCACCCGACCGCCCAAGCGATAAGAAAGCTGGTGTATAGGACCAATAGGTCGTATGGGACATATAAGCCCTATATCGAAGAGGCTCCGGCAGAGGTTGCTGCGAACACGCTGATTTGTCTGATCCACCAAACGAACTACTTGCTCGACCAACAACTTCGACAGCTCGAGCAGCAGTTTTTGGAAGAGGGTGGTTTCACGGAGAAACTTTACCGCGCACGAAGCCAGGCAAGAAAGACACGAGGCCAGGCTAAGTGAATCTCGCACCTGTGAAGCTCTTTTCTTCTTTCACCACTTTCGCTTCCATCTGGAGCCCAAAGGGACTCTGCAGATGCCCGCCTGTCTGCCGGAGCCCGCCTGCGTGGCCGCGGGCAGGCACAGGCAGGCGTACAGCAAGGGTTCGACCCTGAGGCCTCGGCCTGAGGCTCGGCCCGAAGGCTCACCCCGAAGGGCAATGCGATGCGGGGTGGGTTCAGAAACTACTTCGTTAGCCAGCGGATCTTGATGAGGCGTTCGACGGACTCGAACTCTGGGTCATCGGTCAAAACGATTGCGTTCAGGCGTTGGGCGGTGGCGACGCAAAAGGCATCGGCATAGGAAAGCGCATGCTCGCTTTTGATTTCCGCTGCTGCTCGAACCAAGGGTTGATCCACGGGAAAAAGCTCGATGGGGAGCTGTTCGAGGAGATGGAGCGCATCCATCGTCTTGGCAGGACCCACGCGTCGCTTGACGATGTAGAAAAATTCACCCCAGTTGATCCAACTCAGAATCGCGCGGGTGCAGGCTTTTTCTTGGTTGTAAAGAGCACGCTGAACAACCTGCCAACCGGGTTCGCGGTGATAGAGACTAACCAGGGCGAAGCTATCGAGAACGAGCTTTTTGCTCACGGCGCGCCTCTTCCCGGTGTTCGCGGCGAAGATCCTGAGTTAAGGAAAACCGGCCCTTTAGAAATCCCGTGGCCGCCTGAATGGGATCAGGAGGAACCGGCGTGAGGACCAGTCGTCCTTCTTCCTCGGCCAGATGGACTTTGCCTCCGGGCTTGAGCCCCAGTTTCTTTCGGAGATCCTTGGGCACCAGAATTTGACCCTTTTGAGAAAGATGGGCTACGGACATGATTTTCTCCTCCGTTTTAAAATATGTTTAACAAATCCAGAAAAGGTATGCAAGCCAGATGATCACCTCACCTATGCTAAGTGCCACGGTTCAGGCCTGCCGAGAACAGATTCTGGCCTTTACGGACAAGAGAGGCCTGGAGTTTTCCAAGGCCGTGGTGCTGGGAAAAATCAAAAATCAGGAGCGGTTGCCCTCTCTCCAGGGGATTCAGAGTTCGTCCCTATGAGGAGGGAACTGAAAGGCAAAAAAAGTCGCTTGCCGTCTGAGCCATGACGGAAGACAACCGCGCAGAAATACAAACATTTATGGTGGGTAAGGACAGAAATTTGAACTCAAATCTGTTGCTAAAGAGGGGGTGACTAACTTAGGAACGGCGAAAATGACGTGGAGTAAATTTAGGCTAAGTGGTGATAATAATTGGAGCTATGCAATATTACGTCTTCGAGAGAGTGATCCATGAAAACAAGGATTGTGGGGGCTTAGCTGTTCTCAAGTGAATGGATCTGAGATGCCGAAAGGCGTTGGGCCGGACGGCAGGGGGGGTCGCCAAGGTTGACGCCCCCATAGGTGATTTGCGAAAATCAATTATGGCTAATCGTAGTGAACCCTCCACCCGCCACTACGACGAGAAACTCCAGAAGATTCTCAAGACCTCTGCCAAAATCTTTGCTGCGAAGGGGTTTCATAGAACTTCCATTCGGGACATCGCCCGCGCGACGAGGATGAGTCTCGCCGGGCTCTACTATTACTTCCGCACCAAAGAGGAGCTTCTCTACCTGATTCAGGAGCAGTGCTTTTTGACCCTAATGCGCAGGTGGGAGGAGACCGCAGGGCAAAAAACGGACGTGCGCACCCGCATCCGCATCTTTGCGCAGAATCACCTCAGCTTCTTTCTGCATAACATGTACGAGATGAAAGTCATGGCGCATGAGGACGAGTCTCTCACGGGCGGGTTCGCAGAGAAGATCCTGGTTCTAAAGCGTCGTTATGTGAAGGTCCTGATGGATCTCATCGGCGAGCTACAGCAGTCAGAAGGCGGCAAGGGAATGGATCTAAGGGCCGCCACCTTTTCGCTCTTCGGGATGATGAACTGGATCTACACCTGGTACAATCCCAAGCGCGATCTGTCTTTACCGGAATTGATTAATCAAATGTTGAGGGTCTATTTTTTTGGTCTCCTTAAAGGGGGCGAGGTCCAAGAGTCGTGGTTTACCTGGTCCTCTTCTGAAACGGAAAAGGAAGCTTTCTCCCTCTGGCAAAATTTACCCTAGCCTTCAGCTTACACCCTCACCTCTGTCCTCTCCCATCTGAGACTGTGTCGCAATTAGCCGTCCGCCCTTCGACCCTTCGAGGGGCCTCAGGACAGGCCCCCTCGACAGCCTTTAGTCCCGAGCCTGTCGAGGGGTCAGGACGAACGGCGAAGTCTTTGAATTTCGGAGTGTCACCATCCGTTCGTGGTGAGCCTGTCGAACCATGAACGGAATTGCGACACAGTCTCTCTAGGGAGAGGAAGAGCAAGAGATTCGACTCACTCGGTCAAGAAAACTACCCAAGTTTGACAAGGGGTGCTGATTGAAATAGCTTGAAAATATGAGCCACATTCCCGCCTATGATCCTACCGACCCCAGATACTTTGAGGAAAAGGATCTGCGTTCGGAAGTCGAGCGTGTTTTTAGCCTCTGCGCGGATTGCCGCATGTGCGTGAAGTTTTGTGGAAGCTTTCCCAAGATGTTTGATGCCGTTGATAGTTACTGCACCGAAGAAAAGTACGCCGAGGTAGACACCAAGAAGCTTAAGGAAGAGGATGTCAACGAGGTCGTTGACCTCTGCTTTCAGTGCAAGCTCTGCTATATCAAATGTCCTTATACGCCGGGAAATCACGAATGGGCGATTGACTTTCCACGGCTCATGGCAAGGGGCAAGGCGCAGCAGGTGAAGAAGCATGGCGTCGATTTGACAGATAAAGTCTTGGGGCATCCAGACGCCGTGGGTAAAATCGGTTCCTGGACTTCGCCTTTGGCCAACTGGGCTAATGAGAGCAAGATCCATCGGCAGTTTATGCAGTGGTTGCTGGGCATCCATAAGGATAAAAAACTACCC
Organism: Binatia bacterium; assembly: GCA_050735075.1. Classification (GTDB taxonomy): domain Bacteria; phylum Desulfobacterota; class Binatia; order UBA9968; family UBA9968; genus JAHFAO01. Next base: position 8,584 of record JBOHVJ010000036.1, on the reverse strand, counting down.
CCGTTTGCCTGGAAGACATTTGCATCACAATTTGCCTCCTCGCGAAAGGATCCCCAAGGCGAGCCGGCGGCAAAGATCGCCTTCTTTTCGACTTGCTATGTGAACTACAACGATCCTGGCCTGGGTCTTGATACGTTAGAGGTCATGGCGCGAAATAATGTGGATGTCACCTTGGCCTATGAACAGTGTTGCGGTATGCCCTTATGGCACAATGGAGATATGGATGGCGCGATCGAGGCGGCTCGGAAGAACGTCGGGCTCTTCTCACGCCACCTTGCTGAGGGAAGGACCATTGTCGCGATGAATCCAACCTGCTCGCAGATGGTCCGTGTCGAATACCCGCGACTGCTCGGGACCGAGGAGGCCAAAACCGTCGCTGGTAAAACCATGGATCCAACCGAATTCCTCGCCTCTCTGGCAGCTCAGGGTAAGCTTAATCGCGATTTTAAGACCGGCGCAGGGAGGGTCAACTACCATATGCCTTGTCACCTTCGGACGCAAAGAATCGGCTACAAGACTCGCGACGTTCTTTCCCTGCTTCCCAATACGCGGGTGAGGGTGGTGGAGGAATGCTCCGGCCATGACGGGACTTGGTCCATGAAAACAGAGAACTTTGAAAACTCCCTGAAGTGGGGCAGCCGGGCGTTCAGGGAGATGAGCGAAGGTGATCCGAATGTCACCTGCTCCGATTGTCCACTGGCCGCGACTCAAATCGAACAAGGAACCGGTCGTCGGCCGCTCAACCCGATACAGATTCTTGCCAAGAGCTACCGGGGTGAAAAGATTTGAGGGCTTGAGAGGTAATGAGCATATGGTTGTCGTTGGCATGAAAGCTCCTGAGTTTGTCCTAAGGGGCATATATCAGGGCCGTATTGAGGACTATGCTCCAAAATCCTATCAAGGGAAATGGTTGGTGTTGTTTTTTTATCCCGCGGATTTCACTTTCATCTGTCCTACTGAGGTCGTTGGATTCAGCAAAATGGCAGGAGAGTTTCGGGCCGAGCAGGCTGAGGTCCTTGGAGTGAGTGTGGACTCCTTGGAGACACATCGGGCGTGGATTGAGGAGCTGGGCGGTATCAACTACCCGCTTCTCAGCGATGTCGACAAGAGAGTCAGCCGCGCTTATGGGGTCTTGGAGGAAAAGGAAGGTGTCAGCGAGAGGGCAACCTTCATCATCAATCCTACGGGAGAGGTGAGCTACTTGGTTGTGAGCCACATGAATGTGGGGCGCTCAGTTGAGGAGACTCTCCGCGTCCTCAAAGGGCTGTGCACAGAGAGGCTCTGCCCTTCTGACTGGAAACCAGGGCAACAAACCGGGGAACTGAGGCTGAAGTACTGACAGGACTGAGTAATGGGACTGAGCACTGAGCATTCTGCAACTCAGTCCTCAGCCGTCATTACTCATTGCTAGCATGGCACTTGGACTCATCGAGCAAAAAAGGGAGGTTATCGAGAGCCGGGCGAAGATCCGCGAGCTTGTCTTTGGGATTCAAGATGGTCTCATAAGCACGGTCGGCCTGCTCGCAGGGGTTCAGGGAGCCACGGAGAGCAATGCCGTGGTAGTTATTACAGGCCTGACCTCGATGTGTGCCGGGGCTATCTCCATGGCGGCGGGCTCTTATCTTTCATCAAGCGCTCAAAAAGAAATCTTTGATAAGGAGCTTAGAGAGGCGGAGGATTTGGCTGAGAAGGAGCCTTACCTGGCAGCGGAAGGACTGCTCCGGGCCCTTAGTCAGGAGGGGTTAAGGAAGGAACAGAGCTATCGCATTGTCAAACTCCTTACGCAAGAGGAGAAAGTTTTTCTGAGGACCTTTCAGGAAAAGGTCTTCGGCCTAGGCGCAGCCGAGATCAATCGCCCGCTTCAGGCAGCCTTGGTCATGGGAGTTTCCTTTATAGTCGGCGCGCTGATCCCTCTTCTTCCTTACCTGATCTTGGCCGGGATGGCAGCCCTTTATCTTTCCATCGCCCTTGCCGCGGTAACGTTATTCTCCGTCGGTGTCTTTAAGGGGTATCTGGCTGCGAGGTCTCTTTTTCTCTCCGGATTGGAGTTCTTTTTTATTGCAGTCGGTGCCGCGATTCTGGGATATCTCATTGGCCTAGCCGTTCAATTCTTTTTTCCCGGGATTGTGATTCCGGCGGGTTAGGCAGAAGCGTGAAAGGCATGGGAAGCTTAAGTTGAAAATGAGGAGGATAGAAATGGCTATTTCACGGCGTACTTTCTTGAAGGCGACCGCGGCCGGTGCGCTCGCGGTTTCGATGGGCCGGCGCATAGATGCGGCGCAGGCACCTGGTGAAGCTGCGATCGAGTCGGATGATCGTGTTTTCATCTGCAATGAGGACTCCAATACCATGAGCGTCATCGATCCCCGCTCCAACACCGTGGAGACCACGATCAACCTGACGAGCTTTGATGAAGACCCTCGACCGCCGTTTCGGTTCGTGACCGCCGGGGTTATCCCGACGCACGCCGCGATGGTCAACAAACCCCTGTATCATGGAGGGATCGCGATTCATGGAGGAGTGATGTCGCCGGATTCACGGCTTCTGGCATTGACCGGCCGCGGAAGCAGTAACGTGTACTTAATCGATGCCTTGGCCAAGCAGGTGGTGGGTAACACCCCGAATCCCCAGGCCAGTCCAACTACGAACGTGGAGCGGATTACGAGCGGTATCACCGTAGGCCGGGAGCCGCACGAGCCTACCTTTACACGCAACGGCAAAGAGCTATGGGTTGCAGTGCGAGGCGAAGACAGGATCGCCATTCTTGACCTTGACGCCGCTATCAAGGAAAGCAGAGGCGTCCGAGCCAACGCTGTGAGACAATACTTGCCGACGATCAACGGGCTAGCACAAGTTTGGTTCTCAAAAGATGGCTCCCTTGCGTTTGTGGCCAGCCAGAAGACACCTCGCGTAGATATCTTCCGCGTAAACCCTGACTCGCAAGGCCGTTCCCGTCCGAAGCGGAAGACAACGCTGGATATCAGCGCTGAGGATCCACCGGGATTCACCCCCTTCCTTAAAACGTCACCGGACGGCGCTGAGGTCTGGTTCTCCCATAAGTTGGCTGATCGCGTCTCGGCACGGGGGACCCGTGACCCGCAGCGTCTCCTAGAGACCGTTTCCCTAGGGTCTCTCGCGCGCCCGAATCACCTCGAGTTCGTCGAGAACGCGCGCGGTAAGGTGATCTATGTAAGCCTAGCGCGTGTAGACGACGGTGGCCCTGAAGGCGTAGCCTCAAGTCAGATCGCCATCATCGATGGCAGCGCGCCGTCGGGACAGCGTAAGGTTGTGGGGTCCTTCTTCACACGGGGACGGGAGGCGCATGGCCTATGGACCAACCCCGCCAACACACTCCTCTACGTTGCCCACGAGCAGGATGAGTTACCGGGGACGCCGTCGGCTGGCCAGACAGTTTGCACAGCCTTTGACGTCTCCAATCCGCTCTCCCCGGTCTTTCTCGCGCAGATTCCTTTGGGTTCACTGAAACTACCCTCAGGGGAGCTGCGGAATAAAAAGAGCATCAATTTGGTTTATGTCCGGCCGGGGGCAAGGAGCCAGAGTGGTTGATCTGAGCTGCGGAAGGCAAGGTGAGTCAGGAGGAAAGAGCAATGAATCAATCTGAAGGTGCGCATGGTGCTGCGCTTCACTCGGGCTTCGGAGCCGGCATGCACGCCGCGATGAGGGCCATGGTGCAGGCCATGGAAAACATCGCGATGAGCGGTGATCCGGACAAGGATTTCATGGCAATGATGATTCCGCATCATGACGGCGCCGTGGAGATGGCGAGACTTCTGCTTCTGCACGGCCGAGATCCCCTGGTCCGAAGACTGGCTGAAGAGATTATTGCGAGTCAGCAGATAGAAATCGAGTCCATGCGAAACCGACTCAGAGTGCTGCGGGCTGGTGACGACTCGAACCCAGGTGGCTTTCCAGCCCTGCACGGGACGCGAGGACCCGTCGTCCCAAATTCGTCCCCCAGATGAAGTATTCCCCTCGACTCCTTATGGGTTTTGGTCATATTGCCGTCGCCTCTGTGAATAGGTTAGATGCAGTGGTAAGCTGGAACTACCAGCAGATCCGTCTAAATAGATGGTTTTTGTGTTGGGATCGTAGACGCCACCTCCCGAGGCAAGCAGAAATTCCCTAAGCTCTCCGGTCAGCTTCGACAGAGTCTTTCCATCCACTATAATGATCTCAGGAGGAGGAGCGTCATCTGGAATAAATAAATCTGCCCGCACTCGGGCGTCAATTTCTTTGAAGTTTCCGGCGATAGTAGTAAGACACCCCACAATAAGAGGCTGTAACAAAATCATCACAGCTATGGTTCTCAAAAAATGGAAGGAGAATAAAAAAAAAGGGGAGGCTCGAAACCTCCCCCTTTTTGCCAACTAGTGCTAGAGCTACCACAGGTATTGGAGCTTAAAGTAAATGGAATCGTAGGTCAGGTTTTTCCGCTCGAAGACATTCTGTTGGAGGGCGAGACCTCCAACCTCTGTAGCCTGGGTAACGAGATCGAAGAAAGTACCAAGCCGGTAGCCTAGCGCAGCGCTTAAGCCACGCAGAGGAGTGTTATAGTTTAGGGAAAAGTCACCCTCGACAAAGGGGAAGCCTCGGTTCTCGTCCAACTTGAAATTGTGTGCGCGACCACATCCCGGGGTGGAGAATGCAACGCCACGACAAAATTCGTGGTCGGCTTTGGTATTTCCGAGAAGGTAGCCGCCGCCCCCCTTGACCAAAAAGTTAAAGTTCTGAAGAAACTCCCATGTACCTGTGAGACCGATTTTTGGCCCAGCCCCCGAACTTTTCGCCTCTCTGTCCAGGCTGAAAAAGAAGTCACTCCCCTGAAAGAACTCAGACTTCACGTTGTTTTTGAACCACAAGCCCCTTATTCCCACCTCAGGCGCCAAGCCGAAGATACTGGTTATCTTGATGGGATATTGGTACTGAAGCTCAAGCTGGTTAAGTTGGACCCTGTTTCTGGCTTTCGCAGAATCAGCGGGGCCAAAAGTGTCGAAGACTTCTGGAGGCGCGACGCCAACAACTTCACCTGGTGCGCTAAACCTGTTTGTTCCATCCGCATCAACGTGGTAGAAATTTGCCGAGAGTATACCAGCACCGTTGGGGAGATAGTAGCCCAACGTAGGTCTTGCAGCGAAATGCCGGTCCACTTCCACAGTCTTCCACTTCCCGACCGGCCTGATGTTACCGCCGCCGCCAAAATTCCTGACCGCATATTCGGTTCCCACACCGAAGAAGTCTACCCCCGAAAGCTCGATGTTAAAGAACAAGCCCACACCCGAGGCCGAAGGAGGCATCGGAGCTGGTCCTAACGTTGCCTGGGGTGCCTGTGCTTCCAGTGCCTGCTTAACCGTGGTCCTCACCTCTTGCTGGATTTTTTCCTCCCGTGCTTTGGCGACCTCTTTCTCGACCGCCTCTTTTAGCTTCTTCTCGAACTCCTGTCGTAGCTCCTGCAACTTCCTCTCAAATTCCCGGCGGAGCTCATCCACTGACTGGGCATAGACTTTGGGAACGCTAAAGTTGCCAAATGTCAGCCCCAAAATTAGCATTAGACTCAACGTCCACTGCATCATAGCAACCTCCTTACAAAAGTGATTAAAGAAAACCTCACGCCGGCGGAGGCCTCTTTGTAAATTTTTGAGTCTTTTACTATGTCTGCTCCCCCATGTCAATATTAAAATGGGGGCGCAACTATCTGAAAATCATACGCCTTTTTAGCTTTATTGACACCAGTCGCGTTCCCCACTTGGCCGTGAATCGTCCCCTGCTATCTTTCGATTAAGCTCCTAAGCAACGTTAAATTTTCCCGGTCTTCTTTGAGGTCCGGACCCTTCGGAGTTTCCAGGCACATAGGAATCCCCCAGAAGCGTTGATCGTTCATGAGGAGCCTAAAGGCCTCCACGCCGATGTATCCTTTGCCGATATGTTCGTGCCGATCCACCCTGGAGTGGAACTCTTTTTTCGAGTCATTGAGATGAAATGCGGCTAAGAATCTAAGGCCGATGGCTTCATCGAACTCACTAAAGGTCCGTTCATAACCCTCTTTTGTGCGGATATCGTAGCCGGCGGCAAAGGCGTGCTCGGTGTCAAAGCAGACCCTGAGCCGATCACTTTCTTTCGTCGCGTCGATCATGCTTTGGATCTGCTCAAAGCGGTAGCCTAGATTGCTTCCCTGACCGGCAGTGATTTCCAAAGTGATTTTGACATTATACCCTGAGCATGCGGCGTGGATTTCATCCAGAGAGCGCGCGATGGTCTTGATTCCCTCCTCTTCTCCAGAGCCTGTGTGAGCGCCGGGGTGAGCAATGAGATAAGGGATGGATAAGGTCTCGCAGCGCTCCATCTCGTCGATAAAGGCCCCGATGGATCTTTTTCTTAGAGCGTTGTCTGGTGATCCAAGATTGAGAAGGTAGGAGTCGTGAGCGATCACCGTGGCGATCCCTGTCTCTTGTTGATTCTGCAGGAAGCTTTGGATCTCATCTTTGCTGTAAGGTTGGGCGGCCCATTGGCGCGAGGACTTGGTAAAGATCTGAATCACATCGCAGTCGACTTTTTTTCCTTCTAAGAGGGCCTTATCAACACCTCCAGCGATGGACATATGGGCGCCGAGAAGAGGTTTGCGTTGTGCTGGCTTGGGTTTCATAAGTCAAATTTTGTAGGCGGCTCTTCGGGGGCGACGCTTCCGAGCGAGGGCCGCCGCCCAATGCCCCTGAGGCTGCTTACTTCAACGGTCAGGGCCTGCGGACAAACTTTCACCTCCTACGTCTGCGCTCTTCAGCCTCGTCCCCTCAGAGCCTATTAGCTGAATTCCTTGGTCTATCTCCGTTATTCCGCGAAGTGTCTCTTTTCGACCAGTGGAAGGGAGATGCTGCCGGCGCTCAGCAACCGGTCGTGAAACTCCCGAAGATTGAAGCGCGTTCCGATTCGATTTTTCTCCCGTTCGCGGAGTCGATTGATGATGGACCAGCCTAGGGCATATCCCATAGGGATGGAGGGAGATTGGCTGTACCAATTGAGGTCAGCCTGAGCCTGGGCGCGCGGGAAGTGGAGTTCGCGCACCATAAGATCTGCAGCCTCATCGTAGGACATCTTTCCTGCCTGGGTTTTCACGTCGATGATGATCCTAAGAGCCCGCCAGAGCCGGTCTTTCAGCATGACGAAACGGTGTTCTCTGGATTTAAGAAAGCCCTCCTCTTGCATGAGCTGTTCACAATAGAGGGCCCATCCTTCGTAGAAGACCGAGGACTCGTTCATCAGCCGAGGTAAAGTAGAAGCCGCGGGAATCGAGTTGGCGATCGTAAACTGGAGGTGGTGACCGGGATAGCTCTCGTGGACCGAGGTGTTCTCCAGCCCGGTCCAATTGTGCTCTCTGAGAAGATCATCTTCGGTTACGGGTGTAACGTAATAATAACCGATCTGTTCGGGGTCTTTAGGGGAGGGCGACAGGTAAGCGGCAAAGGGAATCTCATGCCGGCGGAATTCCGGGGTGGGAACGACGCGGAGCTCCTCTCGGGGAGGGGGGGAGACCAGCTTCCGTTCGCGGACAAAGCTGCGCGCCTCCTCCATCGCCTTTTGATAAGCCGCAAGAAGTTCATCGGCAGAGGGATGATTTTCCTGAATTTTCAGCGCGACTTCCTCGATGCCTTTCCCCGGAGAGATCTCGTCCGCCAGCACAGTCAGTTCCTTTTTGGTTTTTTCAAAAAGGCTTTCTCCCAGGGCCAGAAGGCTCTGAGCATCGTGGCTGAGGAAATGGCGCTTTTTAAGCAGCAGATGATAATGTTCCTCTCCGACAGCATAGGAGCCGCGGCTGCGGGGAAGGAGATCGCGTTCGAGGAATTCTTTAAAGTCGTTAATGGCCCCTTTCGCCTTTTCGATGGCATCTTTGAATCGCAGCGGATCTTTCAATGGCTCTTTCACTCTGGGAATCTCCGGGAGCTTTTCCAGGAAGCTTATCGCGCCCTGCGCGGCTTCGATCGCCATCCCGGTCCAGAGGCGTGGAGGGTTGGCCTCTGGACGGCTCAGGTTCGAGATCCCCTGCTGGATCACCTCGGGGGATCTTTCGAGCCGACTTACGATGTTGCCGATGATCTCTTTTGTTGGGCGCACAGTCAGGATGTAGATATGCGAGACGGGAAGGGGGAGCTCAGGCCATTTGAGGCGATAGTCCTCTTTGTTGAATTCATAATTCTCTATGGTCAGCCGCCCTTCCAGGAGGGCATAGTCGATTGTTTCGTCTTTTGTGAGCCCTTTAACAGATACCTGCCGCAGCCGCCTTAGTGACTCCTGCACAAAGGCCTTTTCTTCATTGTAGGCCTCGTCGGAGTAATCGTTTAGCAGGTGGTCGTACCCTTCGATACCATAATAAATGGCCTCGGTGGGATGAAGGTCGAAATATTTTTTAAAAAAATCGGCGCAGAAATCGGTAAAGGAAGACATTGTGCTTCCCTTATCATGTTCGACGAGCGACTGGAATTTTCGTTCTAATTCCCGACGGCTAAGCACTGTTTATCGTGATCCCTTTGGCAAACCAGCCGTTCGTCCTGAGCCTTGTCGAAGGAGACGGCTG
>JBOHVJ010000035.1:0-6698 GCA_050735075.1 Binatia bacterium | reverse complement strand
GCTAGGTATGGTGACTCGCCCTTTAACTCAAGAGGGTTAAATGGCAGAAGGCCTGCAGGAACGATCTTTTCTTTCTTCTGAGGAACGTGGGAAAAGGCTTTGGGCTTGGGTTTTTTTCTCTGGTCTCCTTCATGCCACGCTCATCTGGAGTTTGTTTGTTATCTCTTATCTGCCGCCTCGTAGGGCCCCCTCTTACCCGATCTATTCCGTTGAATTAGTAGGCGGAGAAAAGCTCGGTGGGGCATCCGTGGGCTCCGTGGCAGTAGCCAATCCTCCGACTCGGGAGGAACCGAAAAAGACTAAGGTGGAATCTCTCCCTCAAGTTCAACCAGCCAAAAAGGAGAAGCGAAAGGCCGCTGAAAACCCTGTGCAGGAGAAGATAAGTCTCAAGGAGTCCAAAAAAGAATTGAAGAAAGAGTTGCCGGCAGAAAAGGGCCTTCCCGATCAGGTGCGCGACAAGCTGATCCAATCAGCCTTGGAGCGGGTAAAAACTCGGGCCGAGACCGAGCAGAAAACGAAGAAAGGGAATGGGGTAAGTTCTGCGGCTGGTGAGGGGGAGGGAGCGGCCTCCCTCGGCGCGGGAGGCAAAGGAGGGGGGACCCTTAAGGGATTGGAATTCGTCAGATATTATAATCTCATGCGCTTCCGGATTCGAGAGAGCTGGACATGGGTGGGAAAGCGGAGCGATCTGGAAGTGACGGTGCGTTTTGGCATACAGGACAATGGTGAGATAGTGGGACTTAAAATTGTTCAGGGATCGGGTGAGCCCTCCTACGACGACTCGGTTTTCCGAGCGGTCAGAAAGGTAAGCCCTTTGCCACCCCCTCCAGAGGGCTATCGTAAGGATTTTATGGACGTGGAGTTAACTTTTCGTCCGAAGGACCTAGGTGGTTAGGACAATGGTGAATAACGGGTTTCTTGCAATTCTACTGACGCTTCTACTCTCCCTCTGGACCTCTACGCAGTCGCTTTGCGCTGTGAAAGGGGAGATCATTGGCCCCGGGATGGAACGATATCCGATCGCCGTTTCTCCACTGAGGAACCTAGGGCCGGGTGAAGACGGTGGTAGGCTTTCGGAGGGGATAGCGGACACTATTGTGCGTGACTTAGATCTATCGGGTTGGTTTCGGGTGTTGGACCGGTCGGCTTATATCCAAAATCCTCAGACGAGCGGGATCACTCTGGGGAGTTTTGAACTGAGAGACTGGTCCACCATTGGTGCAGAGGGGTTGGTTAAAGGAGGGTTCCATATTCAAGGCGACGAGCTCACGGTGGAACTCCGCCTCTTCGATGTCTATCAGGGAAAACAAATCGTAGGGAAGAGATATGCCGGTAAGGCAAAGGATTTTCGCCGCATTGCCCATAAATTTGCCGATGAGATCATATTTCAATTTACTGGGGTGCAAGGTGTCTTCAACACGAGGGTCGCCTATGTCTCTACCAGCGGGGGCCGTTTTAAGGAAATCTATGTTGCACATCTAGACGGAAGCGAAAAAACTCAGGTGACAAACAACCGCACCATTAACCTGTCTCCGTCCTGGACTCCTGATGGTCGATCGATATTTTACACCTCCTATAAGGAGGGAAACCCGAGTCTCTATCTTTTTGATCTCTTTACCGGAAAAGATACCAAGTTTTCTTCCCGTACCGGTTTGAATCTTGGCGGAAGGTGGTCTCCTAACGGGAAATTTGTCGCCTTAGCCCTTGAACGGCAAGGCAACGTGGATATCTATTTGTTGGACCATACCGGTAGGATGATGCGACGGCTGACTGAAGATCCGGCGATCGATGTCTCTCCCACCTGGTCCCCTGATGGAGATCGTTTGGCCTTCGTCTCTAATCGGGGCGGCGCTCCTCAGGTATATGTTTTGGAAATCTCCAATGGGAACGCACGGCGCCTCACCTACTCAGGCGGGTACAACACCTCTCCTGACTGGTCTCCCAAAGGAGATAAGATTGCTTATACAGGGAGGGTCGGCGGGCGTTTTAATATTTTTAGCATCGAGGTTCAGGGTCGTGAGCCGCTGATGCTTACCTCTAACTCTGGAGATAATGAGGAGCCCTCATGGTCCCCTGATGGGAGATATATTGTCTTTACTTCCAACAGAACAGGCCGCTATCATCTCTATTTGATGCAGGGCACCGGGGACAATCAACAAAGATTGACAGCTTCAGGGGGAGATGATACAAATCCGTCATGGTCTCCGCGCTTGGAGTAAATGGTTCCTGGGCGATGAGAAAGGAGGGAGAGCGATGATTTGTCGAGCGAGGAAATTTCTCTATGCGGTGATGTCTTTCAGCTTGCTTGCATTAACCGGTTGTCCTCCGCCTGGCGCACCCAAACCCGACGCATCCACTCCACCTCCTCAGGCAGCCGCCAAAGAGAAGTCTCCAGCCATGGCTCGCGAGTCTACCTTGCCTTCGGGCCTAGAAGGGCTACGTCGGGGCGAGGCCCCAGTGACTCCCGCTTCAAGTCCCTTAAAAGATATCTATTATGACTTTGATCGCTACGACCTGCGCGGGGATGCTCGGGAGACTCTTAAGGGCAACGCAGCTTGGCTTAAGGCAAATCCTTCTGCCCGAGTAGAGATTGAAGGCCATGCAGATGAGCGGGGAACCAATGAATATAACTTAGCGCTTGGCGCCAAACGTGCCCAGGCTGCTAAGGACTACCTCGTCACTTTGGGTGTCGCTACGGGACGGTTGTCAACCATAAGCTACGGCGAGGAGCTGCCAGTCTGCAAGGAGAAGACAGAGGAATGCTGGCAAAAAAACCGCCGTGCCCGCTTCGTCGTTGTCCCCGCGCGGCCAGCCTCGTGAAGTAAGATTTTGCACATCAGAAATCAGAATACAGGATTTAGAATTTAGACTTCTGGATGCTGGCTTCTGGACTTGTAGATTCTAAATCCTGTCTGCTCGACTTCTAAAAGTCTCATGAAAAGGTATTTTATTTCCGTTCTCGTACTTAGCGGTCTAACGGTATCGGCTTGTGCCACCCCCCAACAGTTAGAGATGATAGAGAGGGAGCAGAAACGCCTTCGAGCCGAGAGTGCAAGTACCGCGATAGAAAGCACCGCTGTTCGAAGAGAGTTTGAGACGATTCGCTCTAGTCTGGCCGACACCCGTGCCAACCTTAATCAGTTACAGCGGGATCTAAACGTTTTGAAAGAGAAGATGGAGGAAGTTCGATATCAGATGGACGGCCGGATCAGTCAGTCGAGCCGTGAGGGGAGTCAAAGAATTAAAGAACTGGAAGTCCGAATAGCTAAGATCGACGATGACCTCAAGGCCCAAGGAGCGCTCCTGAAGGTCCGCGAAGAAGAATTGCGGATACTGCAGGAGGCCGCAAGACCGGGCCAGGGAAGCAAGGAGGCACCGGTCTCTAAAGGGGCAGACGCCCCAACTGGGATTGCAAGGGACAAGGTTGCTGGAGAATCGGAGGCGGTGAGGAAAGATTACGAAGAGGCCATGAAGCTCTTGGACCGAAAAGATTACAAGACTGCCATTGTTCGATTTAGGGACTTTCTGAAAAAATTTCCCAAGAGCGATCTTGCGGATAATGCGCAGTATTGGATTGGAGAGTCCCATTATGCGTTGAAAGAGTTCGATCAAGCCATTCTGGCGTTTGATGAGGTCGAGCGCCAATACCCAAATGGGGACAAGGTGCCAGCAGCCCTTCTCAAGCAGGGATTTGCCTTTGCCGAGCTGGGTGACAAGGTGGATGCCCGCTTGATTCTTAAGAAACTTATTGATCGGTATCCCCAATCACAAGAAGCAGTCAAGGCGAAGCAGAAGTTAAAAACCTTGGAGTCGTAGCCACTCGTAAAGACTAAGCCGTAAAAAACTATCTTTCGAGCTATTTCGTCCCCATTTACCCAGCTCTCAGCCGTCAGCAACCAGCTTAGGAACAAGGCGAAAGAAAGACGCCAAATGCTGAGCCCTGATGGCTAAATGCTTTCCCTAGAAAGATCATGCAGATCTTGCGTCATATAGAGCATCGGAATCTTTCCCTCTCCAACCCTATCCTGACGATGGGTAACTTTGATGGAATTCACCTGGGCCACCAAACCCTTTTGCGGCAGGTGGTCCAAGAGGCCAAGGCGACAAGCGGCCACTCGGTCGTGCTAACCTTTGAACCCCATCCGCTTCGGGTCTTGGCTCCCGAGCGGGCGCCGCGGTTGATTTTGACGCACAAAGACAAGATGGAGCTCCTCCAATCCTTAGGAGTGGATGCGGTGATCATTCAAAGATTTGACTGGACCTTTGCGAATTTGGAGGCCAAAGAGTTTGCCCAGCGTTATCTCATCGATCGGCTCAAGGTTCGCAAGATCTGGGCAGGTAGGGACTTAGGCTTTGGAAAGGGGAGAAAAGGTCGGGTAGAGGATCTGATCCGCTGGGGAGCGGAGGGAGGGTTTGAGGTTGGTATCGTGGAGCCGATACAAGTGGGTGGCGTGCGCATTAGCAGTAGTCGGATAAGAGAGCTGATCGAGCGAGGCGACGTGCACGAGGTCAACGGGTTCCTGGGCCGTTACCATTTTGTCTCGGGACGGGTGAGGCGCGGCCACCAGAGGGGTAGGCATCTCGGCTTTCCGACAGCTAACATTGTTACCCGAGCTGAAGTGCTGCCTCTGGACGGCATCTATGCCACCTTTCTGCAGGTTGACCGGCACCCATGGCCAAGTGTTACCAATATAGGAGTTAATCCAACATTCGGAGATGGACCGAGGACGATCGAAAGCTACATCTTTGATTTCCAGGGGGACCTCTATGGCCAGTCAGTCAGACTGTTTTTCATCAAGAGGATTCGTGAAGAGAAAAAGTTCTCTTCTCCAAGCCTCTTAGTCGAGCAGATGCAAAAAGACGTGCTGAGCGCACAAAGGATCTTGAGCGAGATCGGCGTGTGCGGTCGGGAGGGATTGACCAGGTAACTCCAACGCTTTCAAGACCTATCACGGAAACAAAGGACGAGATCTAGTTTTTGTATTTTGTCCTGTGCGTTATGTTGAGACGGTTTACCATAATCGATCGAGAGCATGTGGGCATGCGTCTGGATCTTTTCTTGACGCATCATTGCCCGGGTGCTTGGCAAACGGAGGAGCGCAGTCGCTCGGTAATGCAAAGAATGATAGCCGGGGGACAGATGACGCTCAACGGCCAAAGGGCGAAGCCTAGCACCCGTCTCAAGTCCGGCGACTTGATCGAGATCCATTCGGTCCCTCTGCAAGATTCATCATTAGACCCCGAGCCGCTGCCACTCGATATCCTTTATGAGGATGAGGATTGCATCGTCGTGAATAAAGCCCCCGGCATGGTGGTTCATCCGGGTTTGGGGAAACAGAGCGGCACCCTAGTCAACGCCCTTCTCCATCACTGTCGGAATCTACAAGGAATCGGTGGAGAACGGCGCCCTGGTATCGTTCATCGATTGGACAAGGACACTTCTGGGGTCATGGTGATCGCCAAGCACGGACAAGCCTTCCATCAAATAGCCTCGCAGTTTAAAGAGCGGCGGGTCCGCAAAGAGTATCTCGCCCTCGTATGGGGTGAGCTTGATAAGAAGAGAGGAGTAATCGACCGGCCCATCGGACGCCATCGGGGAGACCGAAAGAGGATGTCGAGCATTCACTGCCTTCCTCGGTCTAGAGAGGCGATAACAGAATGGCAAGTAGAGGAATCTTTCGAGGTGGGCCTCCGTCGACATCGCTTCTCCTCGATCACGTTGTTGCGTCTCAATCCGCGCACGGGACGAACTCACCAGATTCGTGTACATCTGGCAGACCAGGGGTATCCCGTGGTAGGCGACCGAATCTATGGTCCGAAGCGACAGGGACTTATCAAGAATCCTATGGAGGTACCGGGGCTGGTAGATTTTCCGCGCCAAGCCCTCCATGCAGAGAGACTCGGATTCAGCCATCCATGCACAGGTGTTACCTTAGAGTTTCAAGCCCCACTGCCCCCGGACATGCAACGGCTTTTGAACTGTTTGAGGCAATCGAAGGGTCCATTGAAAGGAAAAGAGAAAATACGAGGGGTTGACAAGGGAATACGATTCTCTTAATATAAAAAATCAACCGGTTGCTCATTCAGCGATATTCCTTGGAACGAACCCCACACTAAGGTTATCATTCACTGTCCCGACCCAAAATTTTGATTTGGATTTCAGACGAAAGATTCACGCCTGTGTCAATGCCCTTGTCGTTTCCAAATACCTGACGGGATAGCAGGGTGGTCCTTAGATTTTTGACATTTTTTGTTTAAGCATTGCTAGGAGCAGTTCCATCCGGGAGCAGGTGAAATGCTTCTGAGAATTCAGTTTGACGAATGAAAGGAGAGTTGTTTCTATGGTACGTAGCAGGAGGACCCAGGAGGAATCTGAAGCCGTGGATTATAACGGGCTAAATCTCAAGTCTCTCAAGGAGAAAAAGATCAGTGAGTTGGCATTGATCGGTAAGAACTTCAATATTGAAGGCGCGGCCAACATGCGCAAGCAGGAGCTGATCTTTGCCATACTGCAGGCCCAAACCGAGCAGAACGGCCATATATACGGGGAGGGCGTACTGGAGACCCTCCCGGACGGTTTCGGTTTCCTCAGGGCGCCGGACTACAACTACCTCCCCGGTCCGGACGACATCTATGTCTCTCCTAGTCAGATCCGCCGCTTTAGTCTTCGCACAGGGGATATTATCTCGGGACAGATT
>JBOHVJ010000034.1:0-2571 GCA_050735075.1 Binatia bacterium | reverse complement strand
GACCTTCTCGTTGCAATGACCGACGCTAATGGTGAGGATGCCGCCAAAAAAATCGAGATACTCCTTCCCCTCAATATCAACGACATGGCTTCCCTTTGCGTGGTCAACAACGAGGGGCTCGTCATAGTAGTTGGCCACGCAGGAGAAGAGATACTTACGGTGTTTTTCGATGATCTCTTGCTTCTTCATCCTGGCTTAATTAGGAGTTTTCACAGCAAGCACCTGACGGATAAAATCTCTCCGGCTCAGAGAAAAGTCATGCTTGATCATAATCTTTCCCCTCTACTGGCGTTCATGGCACGTCCTTTTCTCAATGGCGGCGCAGAAAATCCAAAATCGGAGGGTGCCCCTTCTCCGGCATCTGCCGGAGATAACCATGTGCGCCACCCTGGACCATGACAAATTCCGCATTCGGGATTCTCTCGGCCAAGATCCTCGAGGACTCTACATGGCTACCAGTTCCTCCTTCTACTGTATCCCTGCTCCCAACGATCACCAATGTAGGAGAGTTAATTTGGGATAGGAGTTCCGTGGTCTCATGACACTGGCGGGCAATGACGTGGCGAAGATAACACTTAAGCGGCGGAAGATCCTCTAAGATAGTATCTTGGAACCGCTTCACGATGTCCGCGTGCTCACGGGCGAACTCCTGCGTGAACATGAAACTCCCTTCCCAGTGCTTGTGCTGATATTGGTCGTACCCCTTCTCGATCATCTCGATACAGGCATCGAGCGGGATACCCCGGGGATAGTCCACATCATCCTTGAACTTTCCTGACCCGCTTCCAGAGAGCACAAGGCTCCGAACTTTTTCCGGACAATCGAGAGCGACCCACTGGGCAACCCGTCCTCCCATGGAATGGCCCATGATGTGCGCCCTGTTGATGCCTAAAGCATCCATCAGCCCTGCGCAGTCTTTCGCAAAGAGCCGCGTAGTGTAGGGCATGTCGGGCTTGTCCGTCCGGCCAAGGCCTCGATGATCATAGATCAGAACCTGGTAGTATTTAGAGAACTCTGGCACCTGAAAGATGCGCCAGGGAGCGCAGCTTATGCCAGTCCCAGCGATGAGGACAAGGGGGTCGCCACGACCATAGAGCTCATAGTATATCTCTATATCATCAACCCTAACCTTTCCCTTCTTAACAGGCGCAACCTCAGGCACGGAAAGCCCTCCCTTAAGGAGCGAAATCATTAAATTCGATTCGGCCTGACGCTATCTAATCTGTAAAAACCTGTCAATACATACCCCACTTTACCTAAAGGCGGCTGCCCAACGTGACGCAATCAAGGCCTGGAAGGCTCCGAAGAGATTGAGCCAGCTAGGCGATTCAGTACAGAAGCCTGGATCGGAGATTGTAGAACTTAGCTAGATCCAAGTACACTCCAGTCCCTATGCGAGTCTTAGCTTTCGCATTTCGCATCGGGCCCCTTGCCATTGCCGCAAGAGTGCGAGAAAGTCCTGTGCGTTCAAAGAGAGAGGGCTGTCTTTACTGTAAATAATGAAACTTTCAGTCTCCATTTTTAAATCCGTAATTCTAACGATTTTTAAATCCCTCCGTTTAACTTCGGGCTCTACCATTTCTTGGTGCAGAATCGCAATGCCAACCCCCGCTTTGACGGCTGCTTTCACAGTCAGAGAGGAGTCACACCTCATAACAACGTTCGGTGTCAGGCCTCGCTCCTCAAGTTGCTTTAATACCGCTTCTGACTGACAGTCCTCACCTGGCGCTTTCCCATGTACGATGAGCGGTGCCCGGGCAAGTTCCGATGCGGTCAACCTCGGCTTTTTGACCGCTTCATGTCTAACAGAAGAAACGGCTACCAGCTTCTCCTTGCGGCACACCTCATATATAAGGGAGAAATGGTGAGAGGGATTTGTAATCACTCCAATCTCGATTTCAGATTTGAGGACTAGCTGCTCTGTGTCATGACCGTTCCCGGTTTTAATTACGATTCGAACCTCTGGATGAGTCCTTCTGTAGATTCCACAGAGCACAGGGATAAAAGATAACGAAAGGCTTTGACTGCCGCCGATTCGTAGTTCCTCTGCCTTGCCGTTGCCGCAAAAGATCTTTTTAATTCTCTCGACCTCAGTGAGGATTGGTCCTGCGCTGCTTAGGAAAAGCCGCCCTTCTTGAGTCAGCTCTATACCACGAGCGATTGTCTTATAAAGCGTCACGCCGCATTCTTCAGCCAACAGTCTAAGCTGTCGAGAAACCGCCGGCTGAGTGATGTGGAGTTCCTCCGATGCCCTTGTAACATTAAGGTGTTTTGCAACAGTCTTAAAAATCCTTAGCTGATGTAGAGTCATACATTCCCTCCTTAAGCCCACCAAAAACTGAGCCTATCCTTGTGCATGCCACAAAATTGCTTGGCGGCTTAAGTGCCAGTTTTCTGAAATTCAATGGTGCCACTCCTGATTTGAGCGCCATATAAGGAAAGTTTATGAATCCAATAGAAAAAAGGCATTGGACATTGCTTTCAGAATCTGGTGAAAAGCGAGTTACCAGCAAAAGCTAATCCAATACCAGCCCAACATGAGAAAGGTTCTATGCTGTAGTCGATGAGTTA
>JBOHVJ010000033.1:0-3433 GCA_050735075.1 Binatia bacterium | reverse complement strand
GGCGGAGAGATCTATAATGTAGGCGGTGGGAACGAAATGACGAACCTCGAAGTTACAACAACGATCCTTCGTGAACTTCAAAAACCAAAGGAGCTGATCCGATTCGTTAGGGATAGGCCAGGCCACGATCGGCGTTATTCTTTAGACTGCGCGAAGATTTCACAGTTGGGCTTTAAGCCACGCCACCGATTCTCTGAGGCAATCCGCGCGACCATAGAGTGGTATGTTCACAACTGCGAATGGTGGCAGAAGAGAAAATCAGGCGATTATTGGGCTTATTATGAGAGAGTTTATGGCGGTGCATTGAAAGGTGATGCCAGTTAGGATTAGTCAGGTCTTGGGTTTTGGGTGTTGGGGATTGGGTTTTAGGAAAGGACACCAAAAAGCGATCACCCAGACCGAACACCGAATACCACCCATGAAAAGCAAAGGGCAAGTTGAGAGCTGGAAAGATTTGGAAGTTTGGCAGGCCTCTCATGGCTTAGTATTGAAGGTATACGAAGCGACCAAGTCTTTCCCGAACGATGAGCGTCTCCGACTCACAGACCAGCTCTGCAGGGCTGCTGCATCCATTCCAACTAACATTGCCGAAGAGAAAGGGCGAAGCGTTCTGAAGGAGTATCTGCAATTTCTCTCTGTAGCCAGAGGATCGGTTGAGGAAGTGAAATAACAGCTTCTTCTGGCAAGAGATTTAGGTTATCTGGACGAAGGGAGTTATGGCGAGCTAGCGGGGGACTATGACCGGGTGGGTAAAATGCTTAACAAGTTGATTTCATCTCTGCGTAATTATCTCCCACCCAAAACCCAACACCGAAAATCGATCACCGATAACCGATGATGCCACTTGTTTCCGTTATCATTCCAAGTTTCAACAATGCCTACCTTCTGTCTGAAACCCTCGATGGGGTCAGAGGGCAGACTTTTAAGGATTTTGAAGTGATTGTCGTTGATGATGGATCCACAGACAATACCGCCCAGGTCGTTAAGAGTTATGATCCAGGGATCATTTACAGCTATCAGGCTAACAAGGGACCAGCCGCTGCCAGAAACAAAGGGGTAAGCCTGGCTAGAGGGGATTACATTGCCTTCTGTGATCATGATGATGTTTGGAATGATCGGCATTTGGAAGCGCTGCTAAGCTGCTTCTCGTCTCATCCCGCCACTGCGCTGGCCTTTGACAATGCGGAGTGTTTTGGGAATGACGTGAGGAGTCCCGGGTTGCATCTGAAGCCAGAGACTTCACGATCTCTGATCGATGGGAGAGTGAGTCCAAAGGTTCTGCTTTGGCAATATCCGATAGCCTCCATGTCCGTCACGATGGTTAAGAAAGCCGTTTTTGAAAAACTAGGCGGATTAAACGAACTCATCGTTGCTCTCGATGATCTACATTTTTATCTCAGACTCGCCGCCCGCGAAGATATCAGGTACGTCGATTATGTGGGGTGTAGAAAAAGGGTGACAGGAAAGAATCTGTCACATCAAATAAATATCAAGGAGACGAACGTCCGATATCTGGAGGACCTTTGGCAAAACCATCCCGAAGTAGTGGAAGCCATTGGGCCGCTGAGCTTTCGATTGCGTCTTGCTAGGAAGTATTTCAAACTCGGCCGCTATTATCTGCAAAATAACGAGCCTAATCTAGCCAAACGGATGTTCTGGAACGCCTATAAAACAAATTTTATCAACTTCCGCTATCTTTGGCGTAGTGTCGTCAAATGGAGAGCTAAGGCGTTACAGGCCAAGGTACGGTCTCTCGGGGCAAAGTACCGCTGCCCGGTGTGCGACTATCACGTCAAGGCTTTTCAGCCGTTGCCTGAATTCTACGTCGATAACCTGCAAAAATATGGCTTCCCTTTTGAGGCCGAGGATGCTGAAACTTGCAACCATCAAGGCTTCTCATGCCCATCCTGTCAGGCGAGTGACCGCGATCGACTGTACGCCTTATACCTCCAGGATTATCTGATGGGCCTCAAATCAGACGGGGTAATCAAGATTGTGGATTTTGCACCGTCCGCCCCGCTCTCCCATTTCATCCGGAAACTAATTGCGCTCTCAGGGCAAGACATTTCATACCGAACGGCAGATGCCTGTGCGGAGGGCGTCGATGATAGGGTTGATGTAACAGAGATGCGAATTTATGAGGATAGCCAGTTTGATTTCTTCATCTGTTCGCACGTCTTGGAGCACGTTTCGGACGACAGAAAGGCCCTCCGTGAGCTGTACCGCATCCTGAAACCAGGCGGGAAGGGGATTCTGATGGTGCCAATTGTCCTCAGTCTTGGCGAGATCGACGAGGACCCGACAGTCCTCGATGAGGGCGAAAGGTGGAGGCGCTTCGGACAATTTGACCATGTCCGCCTCTATTCAAAGAATGGCTTCGTCGAGAGGGTCAGGGAGGCTGGCTTCCTCGTCTATCAGTACGGAAGAGAGTTCTTCGGCGAAGAGTTACTCACCCGAACCGGAATCACCAGCCAAAGTATGTTGTACGTGGTGGAAAAGTGACCGGTTATCTTCACCGCCATTACGCAGAATCGTTGGCCGGATTCGGTGTCCCAAGCGAGCTACCTGGAAGCAAGGGATGGATTCTGGAGCGCCCAATAGCGGGCTTTGACTATTGCGACGCGATGGGTTGCTACCCGATATTCGTCTGCCAGGACTGGTCGCAACTAGAAACCGATTTAGCGCATGTCGGAAACAGCTTGGTATGCCTGTCCCTCGTCACTGATCCTTTTGGAGAATGCGATTTGACTTATCTGCGCCACTGTTTCAGGAATGTGGTTATACCCTTTAAGGAGCACTTTGTTGTCGATCTAACTCGCCCTCTCGACACGTTCGTGCACTCTCATCACCGCCGCAACGCGCGTAAAGCGCTCCAACAGCTTGAGGTGGAGAGATGTGCTAGGCCGGCGGACTTTCTCGACGATTGGACGGCCCTCTATGAAACACTGATCGAGAGACACAACATCACTGGAATAGCGGCATTCTCAAGAGAGTCTTTTACCAAGCAACTGATTGTGCCTGGGTTAGTGGCATTCCGCGCGGTGCACAATGGCACCACTGCGGGAATGCTGCTGTGGTACGCGCAGAGTAACAGAGCCTATTATCATCTGGGGGCATACAGCGAACGTGGTTATGAATTGCGTGCATCGTTTGCATTATTTAATTATTCAATAGAGTATTTTGCCCAGCACGGATTGGACTGGCTCAATTTGGGTGCGGGAGCGGGCGCTGGGATTAGTGAGGCGTCCGGATTGAGCCGGTTCAAGCAAGGTTGGTCAACCGACGTCCGAACAGCCTACTTTTGCGGCAGGATTTTCGACGAGTCGCGCTACCGAGAGATTGTGAAAGCGAAAGGTGTTACCGACACCGATTATTTCCCAGCGTATCGGCAAGGCGAGTTCCGCTGAACTTGCTGGACGCCGGGGAAGAAACT
>JBOHVJ010000032.1:0-8340 GCA_050735075.1 Binatia bacterium | reverse complement strand
GCGGATTGGTATTATCAACATTACTGCGAGCAACCTGATTGACTCGTCATCGTCAGATCCTTATATTCACCGCGCCGAGCTTTCGAAATCCGGTTACCAAACCCAACCTACGCCTTTTCGCCGGGCTCCCCGCTGCGCCGCAACTCTTCCAAGGCCGCCCTGGCTGCCTCTTGCTCGGACTGTTTTTTGCTTCTACCCTCTCCCCGGCCCAGGATCTTCCCACCAACAGTAATCTCAGTGACGAAGCGCTTTTCATGATCCGGGCCGCTTTCCGACACTAATCTATAAGTCGGTGGGGCATGAAAGAGCATTTGGCTGATCTCTTGAAGGCGCGTCTTGTAATCCTGCAGTCCTAATTTTCCATCTTGGATCTCCGAAGTGAAGTGCCGCTCCACCACTCGACAAGCCCCCTCGTACCCTCCATCCCAATAGATCCCTCCGAGAAGGGCCTCAAAGGCCCCTGCGAGAATAGACTCTTTTTTCCTTCCACCGCTACGCTCCTCTCCCTTTCCCATGCGCAGCAATTCACCTAGATCCAGCTCGGTAGCCTTCTCTGCCAATGCCGCAGTGTTCACCAGAGAGGCACGCATCCTTGAGAGATCCCCCTCGCTCTTCTCGGGAAAACGCCGCATAAGGAGATCGCTAATGGCAAGATTTAAAACCGCATCGCCGAGGAACTCCAGAGTCTCATTATGCCCGCCCCCTTTTCCGCGGCCGAAGGAGACATGGGTGAGACAACGCAACAGAAGAGCGTCATCGGAAAAGAAATACCCGATCTCTCTCTGCAAGCGAGCTAACTGTGGCTCTTTATCCACTACGTCGTTACAATTTTGGATTTAGATCTCCGATTTTAGACTTCGTCGTGAGCAGCTCAGTCGAACGATTCAACCCTTCATCCCTCATGCTTCCGTCCCTACGATCCTTCCTCTTAACCAACCGCTCTCCAATCCCTCAATCGCAACCTCAACCTCGTGGTTGATCTGGCTCTCCGCGGCCTGGGCCAAAACCGGTAGGTAGTTCCTGCTATAACCTTTATAGGCACCGCTCGCTTCATCAACGGAGTGTTCCACTAAGACAGAAACGCGTCGTCCGACAAAACGACGGTAAAACTCTCGCTTCTTTTTCGCCCCCAGTTCCCTCATCCTCTTGGCCCGTTCTTTTCTAACCTCCAGGGGCACATGATCAGGAAGGGCGGCCGCCGCTGTTCCGGCTCGAACCGAGTAGGGAAAGACGTGAAAATAGGTCAGGGGAAGAGAATCGAAGAATTCCACGGAGCGGTAGAAATCATCTTCGCCCTCCCCGGGAAATCCCACGATGATATCGCTGCCCAATGCCGCTTCCGGAAGCGTCTCCCTCGCCCTGGCTATGACGTCCCGATAATAGGCGGTGTCATAGTTGCGACGCATCTGTTTAAGGATCCTATCTTCTCCCGCCTGCGCGCAAACATGGAGGTGAGGACAGAGCACATCGGACTGGGCCAGGAGTTTCAGCAAGCGATCAGAGACCTCGCGCGGATCGAGCGAGCTTAAGCGCAAGCGCGGGATCAACCGGCTCTCGAGAATCTTTTCCAGTAGAGAGGTCAAGTCTGTTTTGGGTTTGAGGTCGTGGCCGTAGCCGCCAAGGTGAATGCCGGTCAGGACAATCTCAACTAAGCCCTCTTCTGCAAGGGAGCGAAGCTGATTCAGGACCTCTTCAGGAGGGACGCTGCGACCGCGTCCCCGTGCCGTCGGGATGATGCAGTAGGTACAGGAATAGTTACAGCCTTCCTGAATCTTCAAGAAGGCGCGCGTGCGATCGGCTAGCCTCTTTGCGCCCAACACTGAAACCCTCCGCTCCATCTTCACATCCCCAACAGATACTCTTTCCTCCCCTGGCAGAGTGGGCTGATTCACAAAGCCGAGCAACTCGTCCAGACGGTTCAGCCCTACGACAAAATCCACCCCCGGCAATCGGGCCACCTCCTCAGGGCTAACCTGAGCGTAACAGCCCGTAACCAGCACCCTCGCCTCAGGGCTGAGCCGCTTGGCACGCCTTATGAGTTGGCGCGCCTCCCAATCCGCACGGTCCGTCACGGTGCAGGTATTGATGATGTAAAAATCAGCCCTCTCATCAAAGGGCACAAAGGAGTGTTGCTCGTTCCCCAGACGAGCTTGAATAGCTCCGGAATCATACTGATTGATCTTGCAGCCAAGCGTGGTTATGGCAATCCGCATGTCTTCGCTTCGCTCAGAATCTCAAATGGCAGATCTCAGATCGTTTGCAATTTGAAGTTTGCAATCTGAAATCGGGCACCGCGCCTTTAGGCGCGGATGGCCCGCTCTATCCACCCACCACCTAATACCTTCTCTCCCCGATAGAGGACCGCAGCTTGGCCAGGAGTGACTGAAGGAGAAACTTCTTGGAAAAAGATCTCACATCTCCTCTGCCCGTTGGGGTGGACCACGCACGAAACGGCTGGTGAGCGGTAGCGGAGCTGGACCTCGGCTGAAATCTCCTCTTTTTCCGGAAGTTCTATCCAGTTAATGGAATGGGCCACCAGGCCTTTACACCCGAGCCCTTCTCTCTTCCCTACCACGACTCGCCTCCGATCCTCATCGATCTCCAAGACATAGAGGGGATGAGGAGCTGAGAGTCTTAATCCCTTTCTCTGTCCGATAGTCAGACGGTGGATTCCCTGATGATGGCCCAATACCTTTCCTGATCGATCAACAATCTCCCCACAACCGAGATCATCTCCTTCAGCGAAGGACTCGACCAAGGCTCTATAGTCACCGAAACAGATGTCCTGGCTCTCGGGTCGATCGCCAACCGGCAACCCAAGACGATTTGCCCTTAGACGCACCTCGTCCTTAGCCAAATGACCTAAGGGGAAGAGAGTATGGGACAACTGCTCCTGAGAAAGAGAGAAAAGAAAGTAAGACTGGTCTTTGCCTCGATCGGTACCGCGCAAAAGAGAGGAACGGCCACCGAAGGGTTCGTGGACAATGCGGGCATAGTGTCCTGTGGCGACGTAATCGGCCCCCTGTTCCTTCGCCCACTCGAGCAGGCTGCCGAGCTTAAAATCGCGATTGCACGCTATACAAGGATTGGGCGTGCGACCCTGAAGATAGCTCTGAGCGAAAGGCTTAACCACTGTCTCGAGAAACTCAGAACGCATGTCCAGAAGGGTGTGAGGTATGCCGAGTATGTCTGCTACTTCCTTGGCCCCTACATGATCGGAGCAGTTCCGTGGCCCTTTACGTCCGCCCTCCCATAAACGCAGGGAAACCCCTGCCACCTCATATCCCGCCTCTAAGAGAAGGCCGGCGGTGACGGAGCTGTCCACCCCGCCGCTCATGGCCACGACGACTTTCTTCTTACGACATGATCTCATCTTTCCATCAGCCTAACCAATCTACCTGTCCGTTTTATTCATGCAACGAGGAGAACCCCGACACACTGCCGACCGAGGGGGCAAGCCATGACGGGCGAGGGCACCCGAGCGTGAAGGTTCAATGACTTGTACGGTGCTTGGCTCATCCGCTTTGGACTTTTTCGCCGCCTCTACTCCCATCTCTGCGGCTTATTGCCCTCGACCAGAAGGGATTGTCCCCGAGGACGTTGAATAATCCGGGCATGTCACATTCCCGAATTCTTCAGCAACTCCTTAACCTTCCGTAGCGCTTCATTCTCCTCAGCCTGGCGCTCCTCCAACCCCCCCTGGCGCGTGCTCAACTCATTGATCCGCTTCTCGATCCGCTCGACCTGCTCGAGCACGCTCGTGAGCGCGCGCTGCACCGGGTCCGGCAGGTCGGCCGAGTTGAGATCGATGATTGCCTTGCCGGTCGGCGTGTGCCTCGCCTCGGTCTTCACGACCTTGCCCGGGATGCCGACCACCGTGGAGTGCGGCGGCACCGAGGTTACCAGCACGGAGCCCGCGCCCACCCGGCTGTGGCGGCCGACGGTCACCGGCCCGAGGACCGTCGCGCCGCTGAAGATCGTGACCGAGTCCTCGATCGTGGGGTGGCGCTTGATGCGCTCCGTTGACGTGCCGCCGAGCGTGACGCCTTGGTAAACCGTCACGTCGTCGGCGATCTCGGCGGTCTCGCCGATGACCACGCCCATACCGTGATCGATGAAAAAGCGCCGGCCGATTTTCGCTCCGGGATGGATCTCGATCCCGGTGAGGAAGCGGCCGACGTGGCTCACGAACCGCGCGAGCGTGGTGAGCCGCCGCTGCCAGAGCCAGTGCGCTAGCCGGTGGATCAGGACCGCGTGGAAGCCGGGATACGCAAGCGCCACCTCCCACACCGACTGCGCCGCCGGATCGCGTTGGAAAACGACCTGGATATCTTCTCTAAGGGTATCCCACATAAATTAATGCATAAAAGCCGGGTCGGGCCAAGTAAGGAGCATAACGAGGCGTGAGCCCCGAGACGACTGAGGCGTACGGAACTCAGGTCGCCGCAGGGAGGCCGAGGAGCGATAAACGAAGTTAGGCGAAGTTAATTGGCCCGATGCTTTGAGTCTTTGTAGAGCTTATAATCGATGCTATCCACTACGGCCTGCCAACTCGCCTCGATCACATTATGAGAAACCCCTACGGTGCCCCACTGATCTTTTTTGTCTCCTGACTCGATCAGAACGCGGACCGATGCGCCCGTTCCTTCACCCGAAGAAAGGACCCGGACCTTATAATCCAGCAGCTCCACCTCCTTGAGAGAGGGATAAAATTTGGTTAGGGCCCTCCTTAACGCCTGGTCCAAGGCGTTGACAGGGCCATTGCCCATCGCCGCCGCATGTTCCATAGTCCCATCCACCTCCACCATAATCGTCGCCTCCGAGATCGGAGGCTCAGCCTCATTTCTTTTTTCATCGATGACGCGGAAGCCAACCAGACGGAAATTCTTTTTCTTTCTTCCCAGCGCCTCCTGGATGAGCAGCTCAAAGGATCCCTCGGCCGCCTCAAACTCGTAGCCTTGGCTTTCCAGATCTTTGATCCGACGCAGGATCTCCTGCACGGCATGGTCTTCGCTCTTGAGATCAATGCCGTACTCCTTGGCCTTGTACATGATGTTGCTGCGACCAGCTAGATCAGAGACCAAAACCCTCTGGCGGTTACCCACAAGATCGGGATCGATATGCTCGTAGGTTTCACGGTTCTTGAGAATACCCGCCACATGCATTCCGCCCTTATGGGCAAACGCGCTGTCTCCTACATAGGGCTGATGCTTGTCGGGATTGATGTTCGCAAGCTCATAAAAGAAGTGCGAGACCTCACGCAGCTTCCTTAGCTGCTTGGGATCAACACATTTCTTCCCCATTTTAATCTGCAGGTTAGGGATCAGCGAGCACAGGTTAAGATTTCCGCAGCGCTCGCCGAACCCATTGATCGTCCCCTGAACTTGACGTACTCCCATCTCCACGGCTGTCATAGTGTTGGCTACAGCCAACTCTCCATCGTTATGGCAGTGGATTCCCAAATGGCCCGTAATCGGCCCCTTAAGCGAGGCAATGGCGTTGCGGATATCAATCGGCAGCCGACCTCCATTGGTATCGCAGAGAACGATCCAGTCCGCCCCGCCCTCCTCCGCCGCCTCAAGACACTCCAAGGCATACTCCGGGTTCGAGCGGAAACCGTCAAAGAAATGTTCCGCATCAAAAATAACCTCGTCGACGCGCTCTTTCATGAAAGCAATAGAGTCCGCGATGATCTCCAGGTTCGCCTTCTTGCTGATCCTCAAGTCATCACGCACATGGAGATCCCAGGTTTTTCCGACCAGAGTGACCACCGGAGTATCAGCATCCAAAATGGACTTGAGGCTGAAATCCTGGGAGGGTCTAGTGCTCGGCTTGCGGGTCATACCGAAGGCAGCAATCTTAGCTTGCTTCAGCTTGAGCTTCTTAACCTCTCTGAAAAAATCCGTATCCCGCGGATTTGAACCGGGGAACCCTCCCTCAATGTAATCAATACCTAGCTCTTCGAGTCTCTCCGCGATACGGAGCTTGTCCTCAAGTGTAAAAGAGACGTCTTCCGCCTGGCAACCGTCCCTCAAGGTTGTGTCATAGATCAAAACATCTTTCATAAATTCCCCTGTTTCTCGATAAACGCATCATGCAGTACGCGAACCGCAAGCTCTGTATACTTCTCATCGATCACCACAGATATCTTAATTTCGGATGTGGAGATCATCTCGATGTTGATCCCTTCGCGCGCCAGGAGCTGAAACATCTTCGCCGCCACTCCCGCGTGGGTCCGCATCCCTACTCCGACGATGGAGACTTTGGCAATATGAGGATCGACCGTGACGCCCTTAGCTTGAATAGCGGCCGCAGTTTTTTCAACCAGGGAGATCGCCTGCTTATAATCCGCCTTGGGGACGGTGAAAGTCAAATCAGTCGTCCCATCCTCGCTGGCATTCTGAATGATCATGTCCACGACAATGTTAGCTTCCGCTATCGGGGTGAAGATCTGAGCCGCTAGTCCCGGCCGGTCCGGCACTCGCAAGATCGTGACCTTGGCCTCATCCTTGTCATAGGTGACTCCGGATACCAAAACCGAATCCATACTTTCATCCTCCTCTACCAACCATGTCCCTTCAACGTTCATGAAACTTGAGCGGACATGGACAGGAACAGCAAATTTTTTGGCAAGCTCTACGGAACGGATCTGGAGGACCTTGGCGCCGGTGCTCGCCATCTCAATCATCTCCTCGTGAGAAATCCGATCTAACTTCCTGGCCGTGGGGCAAATGTCGGGATCTGTAGTGAACACCCCCTCCACGTCCGTGTAGATCTCACAAACCTTGGCGTTGAGGGCTGCCGCCACAGCCACAGCGCTGGTATCGGACCCGCCCCGACCCAGGGTCGTGATGTTATCCTCTTCGTCCACCCCTTGGAAGCCCGCCACAACCACAATCTCCCCATCTTTCAAGGCCTGAATGATCCGGGTTGAATCAACACTCTTAATTCTTGCCTTGCCATAGGCGTTATCGGTCTCAATGCGTACCTGATGTCCCAAAAAAGAGCGCGCGCGATGTCCCAAATCTCTAATCGCCAAGGTCAAAAGGGACGTAGAGACCTGCTCCCCCGATGCCAACAGGACATCGCGCTCCCTCTCGTCAGGCGCCTCGGAGACCTGGCGGGCCAAGGTAAGGAGTCTGTTGGTCTCCCCAGCCATTGCCGAAACGACCACGATGATCTCATGCCCTGACTCCTTCGCAGCCACAACCTTTTTGGCGATATCCTTGATCCGCTCCACCGTTGCCACAGAGGTCCCGCCATATTTCTGTACGATTAATGCCATCTCTGCTCTACCCTTCAACCTTCTCCCTTTAACCCTTTAACTCTTTATCCCTTAATCCCGTGATGATCTCTTCATAGAGGTTGCCATAGGCGGTGAAGGTCATTTTTCGCTTGTTGCCATTGGCGTAAGCAAACGCAACATGCAGGTGCTCTTCAACCTCTTTCAGGGGAAGATGATCGAACCATTCGACCACGCTCACGCCCTCGGAAAAGAGATACTCTCGGAGATTCAGTTCATCCATCTCTCTCTGACTGCTCACCCTGTAGAGGTCGATATGGTAGATCGGCAGCCGCCCGTCGTATTCGTTGATCAGCGTAAAAGAGGGGCTGCGAATCCATGCCTCCTCACCGACTTCTAATCCTTCGGCCATCCCCCGCACAAAACAGGTCTTCCCGCTCCCCAACTCACCGGTCAGCCCAATGATCTCTCCCCCCTTCAGAAGTTTGCCCAATTTCTTGCCCCAGTTTCGAGTTTGTATCGGAGATCGGGAAATGACGCTAAAGAAGCCCATCGACCAATAGCTCAAAAGCCATCAGCGATCAGCTTTCAGCTTCCGGTTAGAGGCTGATTGCTGACGGCTGATTGCTGAGAGCAGACGAAGCCCGTTCGGAAGCCCCTCCACCACATCCGAGGCGATCATCCCGATTTCTCCTCTGGCTCTGGCCACTTGGTCAGCGACAAATCCGTGAAGAAAAACTCCCAGCTTGAGGGCCTCCTCCACCAAAAAACCTTGGGCCAAGAGCCCGGCTAAAATCCCTGCAAGCGCATCTCCCATTCCCCCGCTAGCCATCCCCGGATTCCCGGTGGGATTGACGAATACCCGTCCCTCCGGGGTGGCAATCACAGTCCTCGCCCCTTTGAGCACGACATAGCAGCGATGCTCTCGGGAGAAGGAGCGGGCAACGCCAACCCTATCATGGTTGACTTTGCTAGGTTCCGATCCTATGAGACGCGCCATCTCTCCAGGATGAGGGGTAAGCACCGGAGGGCTTTTCACACTGCGGAGTCGCTCCACCTCTTGCGCCAAATTGTTGAGTCCATCAGCATCGATCACC
>JBOHVJ010000031.1:0-10353 GCA_050735075.1 Binatia bacterium | reverse complement strand
AACCGGAAGTTTGTACTCGGCAGCCGTGGCGAGTTCTTGGAGATTCATCTGAAAGCTCCCCTCGCTGGTGATGCACAAGACTAATTTCTCGGGATAGGCCTTCTGCGCCCCGAGCGCCGCCGGGAAGCCAAACCCCATTGTTCCCAGTCCTCCGGAAGTGAGAAAGGTTCTCGGCTTAGATCCTTTGAAATACTGGGCAGCCCACATCTGGTGCTGACCCACGTCTGTAACAACGATCCCTTCATTTTTTGTGATGTCGAACAATCTCTCGATGACGTACTGCGGCTTAGCTGCTTTGTCATCCTGGTGGTAGAGTAACGGATGGGTTCGCTTCCACTCTTCAATCTGTTTCAGCCACGGTCGGCGCTGCTCCTTCAAGTCGCTCTGGTTTCCATCCATTGACCGCAAAAGCACATTCAGCTCGCGCAATACGGTTTTGACGTCGCCGACTATGGGGATGTGGGCGTGGACGTTTTTCTTAATAGAGGTGGGATCAATGTCGATGTGAATAACCCGTGCCTCAGGACAGAAATCAGAGAGCTTTCCGGTTACCCTGTCATCAAAGCGTGCCCCGACGGCGATCAGCAGGTCAGCTTGGTGCATGGCCATGTTGCTCCAGTAACCCCCGTGCATCCCCAACATTCCCATAGAAAGGGGATGGATACCGGGAAAGCTCCCCAGACCCATGAGGGTCATGGTCACCGGGATTTGGCTGATTTCAGCCAGCTCTAGGATCTCATCGGCCGCGTCGGAGAAGATGGCGCCACCGCCAACATAGATCACCGGTTTCTTGGCCTTTATGATCTCCTCGGCTGCCTGCTTGATCTGATGCTTGTTCCCCTCATACGTCGGGTTGTAGCCGCGTAGGCTAATTTTGTCTGGATATTTGAAGTCGGCCTTGTTCGTGCTGACATCTTTGGGGATGTCGACTAGCACCGGCCCAGGCCTCCCGGTCCTGGCGATATAGAAAGCCTCCTTGATGGTCCGGGCGAGGTCATTGACATCTTTCACCAGGACATTGTGCTTGGTACAGGGCCGGCTGATCCCAATGTTATCGGCCTCCTGGAAGGCGTCGTTGCCGATCAGGCTAGTGGAGACCTGGCCGGTAAAGGCGACAAGGGGCACGGAGTCCATGAAGGCATCTGCCAATCCAGTAACGATGTTTGTCATCCCGGGGCCGGAGGTCACCAACACGACGCCCGCTTTTCCAGTGGCCTTGGCGTAGCCTTCGGCCATATGGGCGGCTCCCTGCTCATGACGGGTCAGGACAAGCTCGACGTCCTTTTGCTGGTGAAGGACATCGAAGATCTTCAGAACCACTCCTCCCGGGATTCCAAAGATGACTTTGACGCCTTCCTGCTTAAGAGACTCGACAAATATCTCTGCTCCGGTCCTCTTCATTCCGTCTCCCTTTGGATTCCTGCCTGCCGATACCTTCCCAGGATCTCCATGATCTTGTCTTTCCCCGCGAGCTTGAGCTTCTGAAGCTTTTTTTTCTCTAATTCCTCTAGCGGGGTGAGGTGAAATTTATGCTGATAATCAAGGAGCTTCTTTTCCAAATCTTGATGCTCTTCATAATATTTCTTTAGCTCCGCATCCTTATCTAAAAGAGAGATGATGAACTCTTCCTCTCTCCTTTCCATAAGCGAGCCTCCTTATCTTTAGGCTAGAGATGCCGTAATCTATCCTACGGTCCCCCTTTTGTCAATGTAGGAAAAAGACTGTTTTTTCTATAAGTTACCTTCTCTGGGTTTCCCTTTAAGCTCGGCCTCCGAGGGCCGCAAATAAAGAGGAACCAGAGGACCCAGGGGATCAAACTCCTTCTTCCAAATCCTTTCCTCTCCTAACCGAGCCACAGCAAAGGCGGTTGATGGATAGCTATCACCGAGAGTTAAAAAGACCTCATCACCTAAACATTTCTTGATCAGATCTCGATAAACTATAGTCCCATCGCCGATCAAGAGAGGGCGCTCTCGGTTGGTAAAAGATTGAATTCTCTCCATGATCTTTTCCGGAGGAGAAACAAAATCTTCACTCAGGCGCTCCAGCGTTTGAGCCTTTTTTCGAAAGAACGCACTGTAGACCTCTTTTTTCCGCGCATCTAGAAAGGGACAAATCAAACCATCCCAGTCAATCGCCCGGAATGCTACGGCCAACAGAGTGGGTACTCCGACCACAGGGATCTTCCATCCATAGGCCAGTCCCTTCACGGTACTTAAGCCGATGCGAAGCCCGGTGAAAGAGCCCGGACCTATTGAGACGGCGATGGCAGAAAGCTCGTGGAACGAGAGCCCAGCTCTTTTTAGGAGCTTCTCCACCAATGGTAGGAGGATCTCCGCGTGGTTTGCCGCACTTGCCTTAGGAGCCCCGCACTGCCTGTTGCCCGGACGAACCTCTTCGAAAATCAGCTTCCCTTCCTCTACCAGGGCTACGCTCGCTGTGGTTGTAGCTGTATCGATGCCTATGATTTTCATAAAGAAGGCAATAGGCAACAGCCGAAAGGCAATAGCCTCTCGTCATCTGATGCCTATCTGCTATCCTTCAAAGAATCTGGCGATGTCATTATAGAAGGCGTAGATCATAATGAGGATCAGGACAAAAACACCGACCTGTTGGGCCCTCTCGCGATGCTTGAGTTCAACCGGACGACCCAAAATCCATTCCAACAGAAAAAAGAGCAGATGCCCGCCATCGAGCACGGGTATGGGCAGTAGATTCAATACTCCTAGGTTAACACTCAGGATGGCGACAAAGAAAAGAAAACTTGTCAGCCCTTCTTGTGCCTGCTGTCCTGCCATTTGGGCTATCAAGAGGGGGCCCCCGAGATTCTTTGGAGAAAGGTCGCCTTTGATCATTTTGAAAAGGGCAACCAGAGTTAAAACCGAATACTCTCCAGTCCTATAAAAGGCCTGCCCTACGGCCAACCAGGGAGGGCTCTTCTCATAGAAAATCTCGTTGCTAATGACGACGCCGATCACCCAGCTCTCTTTTTTCTCACCAAAGATGTTTTTCCCTTCTCTCCTCATAGGTTGAACGGCGATCTCCATCTCGCGGTTGTCTCTTTGAATCCGGATGGTCAAAACCTTTCCGTTGCTTTCCTGAATACGTTTTGAGAGTTCCTCCCATTTTTTCACAGGTTGACCGTCTACCTGAACAATGCGATCTCCTTCCTGGATTCCTGCCTTCTGCGCTGGCAAGGCAGGCTCCAACCGCTCCACCTTCGTCGGTCGAAAGGGTATCCCGGTCACCATGAAGATCCAGGTAAAAATGACGACCGCCAGCAGGAGGTTGAATAATGGACCGGCGGCGACAATAGCCACTCGCTTGACAAGTCCCTGATGAGAAAAGGACCTCTGGATATCCGTCCCCTTGACCTCTTCCTCTGGATCTTCTCCTACCATTTTGACATAACCACCCAGGGGGAATGCGCTCAGCGCGTATTCGGTTTCTCCGACCTTCTTCACCCACAGCTTGGGCCCAAAACCTACGGAAAAAGTAAAAACCCCTACCCCTGTCTTCTTAGCTAAAAGGAAGTGACCCAACTCGTGGATAACGATCAAAATCCCTAACCCTATGAGAGCTGAGACAATTGCGTAAATGACGCTTATCATTTCCTTTTCTCCTTGCTCCTCTTTAATCGCTATTGGTTATCCTTATTATTGTATCCTAGTAGAATTAGGTATGCGAGTTAACGATTCTTCGACCTGCTATCTATAAGCACCGATGTCTTGTCGCGTGCCCACCGGTCCACCTCCAGGATTTCCTGTAACTCCGTGGGATGTTTCTTGGTGTGGGCTTCCATAGTCTTTTCAATGAGCCTGTGGATCTCGCGGAAGCCGATCCGCCTTTGCAAAAAGGCCGCGACAGCGATCTCATTGGCGGCATTGAGGACCGCGGGCATCGTCCCTCCTTCGGCCAAAGCCTGATAGGCCAAATTTAAAGCGGGGTATCTCCTCTTCTCTACCGGAAGAAAAGTCAGCTCACCCAGTTGGGTTAATTCCAGGGGTCGCCAGTTCGCCTTAAGCCGATGAGGATAGGAAAGGGCATAGGCAATGGGTATGCGCATGTCCGGGATGCCCAACTGTGCGATAATCGATCCATCCTGATAGCGCACCATAGAGTGGACGATGCTCTGCGGATGGATGACCACCTCCACCTGCGGAGGCATCATATCAAACAGCCAGCGGGCCTCCACCACTTCCAGTCCTTTGTTCATCATAGTCGCCGAATCGACCGTAATCTTTGGCCCCATCTTCCAGTTTGGGTGTTTCAATGCTTGCTTCACAGTAACACGATTCAAATTCCCGAGCGATGCACGTAGGAAAGGTCCCCCAGAAGCGGTTAGGATAATGCGCTCAACTTCTTCTCGGCGGTTTCCCTGAAGGCACTGAAAGATGGCGCTGTGTTCGCTGTCCACCGGAAGAAGCCGGACTCCTTTTCTTTCTGCCTCGTGGACGAAGATCTCTCCCGCCATCACAAGGGCCTCTTTATTGGCGAGGGCGACCTCTTTTCCCGCCCGGACCGCTTCCAAGGTCGGCACTAAACCGGCACCACCCACAATCGCCGCCACTACAACATCCACCCCACTCGCTGTGGCTATAGAGGTCGCGCCGCTTTCCCCGCAAGAGATCTCCACTTTGCTATTTCCCAAGAGTCCCCGTAAAAGAGGAACTCCCTCTTTTTCCTTGACGCTGACCCAATCAGGGGAAAATTCTCTTATCTGCGAGGCGAGCAACTTCAAGTTACGTCCGGCAACTAAACCGCTAACCTTAAATTTGTTGGGAAAGCGCCGCACCAAATCAAGGGTGCTGACCCCGACCGAACCGGTAGAGCCCAAGAGTACGATCGATTTCATGGATAGAGGTGCCTTAAATAATGGGTGGTGAATACGACTGGGAATATAAGACTATCTATGCGATCCAGCAACCCTCCATGTCCGGGAAGAAGCTTTCCTGAATCTTTGACACCAAAAACCCGCTTGATCCACGACTCGAAAAGGTCACCCGCCTGTCCGAGGACGCTCAAGGCAAGAGACAGCCAAAGCGTCTCCAGCCAGGAGACTCCGGGCAACAAAAATTTGGCTCCCATCACCCCGGCAAGAACGCTCGCCCCGGTCCCACCTAGCGCTCCCTCAACAGTTTTTCCCGGGCTGATCTTAGGGGATAATTTTCTCCTTCCCAGAAAGCTTCCCGTTACGTAAGCCGCCGTATCCCCGGCCATAACCACAAGAAGGATAAAAAAAACCCATTCCCTCCCGTGAGACTGATAGAGGAGAACAAAATGAGGAACCAGATAACCGACGTAAAGAGCTCCAAGCAAAGTCCACCCCAAGTGATTATACCGCTCTTGTAAGTTCTCTCCAAAAAAAAGATAGGTCGAGAAGGCTACGACGATAGCCCCGCTGAGCCATAGCCCTGACTCGCCGGGAAAGCCCGGGATCAGCATCCCCATGGAGACCAGCACGCCGAGGAGTATGCCTAGGATGCGATCCCTCCAGCGATTGGGAAAGGCGATAGAGAAATATTCATAAAGGGCAACGGTGGTGACGAGAAGGACTAATAGAGAGAAATGCCAGGAATGACCCCAGCCGATAATGACAATCAACAGGGGAATTCCTGCCAGGGCGGTTATCACCCTAGACATCATTTTTGTGTTCGTCGGCCTCTGTCACAGGACTGGAATGGTTTTGTGATCTGCTCGTCGGTCCGGCCGAATCTCCTGAGGCGCCTTTGAAACTCTAAAAGTGCTTGAACGTATTCCATTTCACGAAAATCTGGCCAGAGGGTAGGTGTGATGTAGAGTTCCGCGTAGGGAATCTGCCAAAGGAAGAAATTGCTGATCCGCATCTCACCGCTCGTACGGATAAGGAGGTCCGGGTCCGGAATGGATCTCGTATCCATGTGGGCAGAGATCATCCCCTCATCAATATCTTCTACAGCACAAGCCCCTTCTCGAACCTCTCGGGCTATATTTTGAACCATCCTGACAATATCGTCGCGGCCACTGTAACTCAGGGCTAGAAGGACTGTCATCCCTTTATTTTCTCGGGTCGCCCTCATGGCATTCTCCAAGGTTTGGAGGACCGGGGCTGGAAGTCGGTCCTTGTCTCCAATAGCCAAGAGACGGATCCCGTGTCGCATCATCTTGGGTTGTTCCACCGTTAAGTAATGTTCGAGGAGACCCATCAAGGCGTGTACCTCGTCCTTGGGTCTGAACCAGTTCTCCGTCGAAAAGGCGTAGAGAGAAAGATAAGGGATACCTAGCTTGCGGCTGATCTCCACGACCGCCCGAACCGAGGCCTTACCCCTGCGATGGCCTTCGATGCGGCTCTTGCCCCTTAACCTAGCCCAACGTCCGTTGCCATCCATAATGACGGCTACATGCCTGGGCAACCGACTCTTGTCTAGGCCCCTTAAGTTCATCCTGGATTGAAAATGGCTGGAGGGAATTTTCGCGGACCTTACACCTCCATGATCTCATCTTCCTTGGTTTTTAGCACCTTGTCGATTCTTCCGATAAAATCATCCGTGATTTTCTGAACTCGATCCTGACTATGCTTGAGATCGTCTTCGGTGATCTCCTTTTTCTTTGAAGTCTCTTTGAGATTCTCGATGGCCAATCGTCGGTGGTTACGCACGGAAACGCGGAATTCTTCCGCCACCTTTTTCACGTGCTTGACTAGCTCCTTGCGTCTCTCTTCCGTTAGCTCGGGGATGGGGATGCGAATCAATTTCCCGTCGTTGTTGGGGGTCAAGCCTAAATCCGATTTAAGAATTGCCTTTTCAATGTTTCCGATGGCGCCTCGGTCATAGGGCTGAACCACTAGGAGGCGAGGCTCTGGAGCTCCTAGATTGGCTAACTGATTAAGAGGAGTTGAAGTCCCGTAGTAATCCACCATAACTCCTTCCAGAAGCGCCGTTGAAGCCCTTCCCGTACGCAGCTTCGCAAGGTCCTTACGAAAAGCCAGTACGGACTTTTCCATCTCTTTTTGGAGCTCTGTAAAAAAGGCCTCGTTCATCTTTTCCTAGTGCTCACAAGGGTTCCGATCCCCTCCCCGCGAACTACTCTCTTGATATTACCCTTCTCCATAATATTAAAGACGACGATGGGCAACTGGTTATCCATGCAGAGGGAGATCGCCGTAGAGTCCATGACCTTAAGTTCTTTGTTTAGCACCTCGATATAGGTCAATTCTCCGTACATCTTAGCGCCCCGATGCTTCAAGGGATCCGCATCATAGACCCCCTCGACCTTTGTGGCCTTAAGGATTACCTCAGCGCCGATTTCCATGGCCCTGAGGCTCGCGGTAGTGTCAGTCGTGAAATAGGGATTGCCAGTCCCCCCCGCAAAGATGACCACGCGCCCTTTTTCTAAATGCCGAGTTGCTCTGCGTCGGATGTAGGGTTCCGCTACTTGTCGCATTTCAATGGCGGACATGACCCGCGTGGAAACGCCGATCTTTTCTAGGGCGTCTTGCAAGGCTAAGCTGTTAATGACCGTTGCCAGCATGCCCATGTAGTCGGCAGTGGCCCGCTCCATCCCCCCCTCGCTTGCCTCTGCGCCGCGAAAGATATTACCCCCTCCTATCACCAACGCCATCTCACAGCCCATTTCTTTGACCTCTTTGATCTCCTCGGCGAAGGCCCGCACCATCTTACCATCGATGCCGTATTTTTGTGCCCCGGCCAGGACCTCTCCCGTAACCTTCAAGATTACCCGTCTGTATTTAAGTCCCATGCTACCTTTCAGACCTCTCCACTCCCTCTCCCAAGTGGTAGCGCTCAAAGCGGCGCACCTGAATGTTCTCCCCCAGCCGAGCTACGGTCTCTTGTATCAACTCGCCCACCTTACGATCAGGGTCCTTTATAAAGGCTTGCTCTAAGAGGCAGACCTCGGAATAAAAACGCTCCATCTTCCCTTCCACGATCTTGTCCACAACCTTCTCGGGCTTGCCGGAGTCCAAGGCCTGATGCCGGTAAATCTCCCGTTCTCTTGCCAGTTCCTCAACCGGTACATCTTCCGGCCGGACATAGCGCGGGTTTGCAGCAGCAATCTGCATGGCGAGGTCCTTAAGCAAGGTTTGAAATTCTGCTGTCCGTGCCGCGGAATCTGTCTCACAATTCAACTCAACTAAGACACCAATTTTACCTCCAGCATGAATGTAGGCACCCACAAGTCCTTCTGCAGCCACGCGGCCCAATTTTTTTGCCGCCGCCGCCAAGCCCTTTTGACGCAAATAGTCCACCGCCTTCTCCAGGTTTCCGCCGGATTCCGCCAAGGCCTTCTTACAATCCATGATCCCTGCGCCGGTTTTTTCTCGCAGCTCTTTGATCGAAGATGCGTTGACTTCCATTGGAATTATGTTCCCCCCAGTGCCGAATTCTCAGCGGTCTCTGTTCCTAAAGCGGCCCCCGTCGACTCCGAAGCTTTTTCTTCCCCTTTTCCCTTCCCGGCGGTCTGCTCGTTGAGGGTCTTGCCCTCAATCACCGCATCGGCGACGGAGGCACAAAAAAGACGGATGGCCCGGATGGCATCGTCGTTCCCGGGGACCTTGTAATCCACCATGTCTGGATCACAATTAGTATCTACCACGGCCACCACGGGAATTCCCAGTTTCCTCGCCTCCCGAACCGCAATTTCTTCTTGTTTGGGGTCAATAACAAATATGGCGTCCGGAAGCTTTTTCATTCCTTTGATCCCACCTAAAGACTGCTCCAGTTTCTCCTTTTCACGCTTAAGACCCAACATCTCTTTTTTTGTCAACGCCTCTACAATCTTAGGGTCGTTCTCCATCTCCTCAAGCTTTCGCAGGCGCTCGATGCTCTGACGGATCGTCGAGAAATTAGTAAGGCTTCCTCCTAGCCAACGGTTGTGGACATAGAACATGCCGCATCGTTCGGCTTCTTCCTTGATTGCCTCTTGGGCCTGCTTTTTCGTGCCGACAAAAAGGATATGTCCTCCAGAGGAGGATAGGTTGCGAACAAAGGCTTCGATCTCTTTGAACATCGCGACCGTTTGCTGGAGATCAATAATATGGATCCCATTACGCGCCCCAAAGATATAGGGCTTCATTTTGGGGTTCCAGCGGCTGGTCTGATGGCCGAAGTGGACTCCGGCCTCCAAGAGCTGCTTCATAGATACCTCTGACATAAATTATACTCCTTCGGTCATCATCCCCCCTGTATCATTCTCTCTTCTGCTTGAGCAAAGGACCTCCCTGGATAAGGATTGAAAAAGGTTTTCTATCGATCCAAGCAAGCCTTACCGGCATCCCATGTGGCCATGGGTCGTCCGGTGGAATCAAAAGACTTAATGTCTTTGCGCTTTTAACAAAGATCAGCAAGCTGTGCAAGGGAGCCAAAGGAGCCGAAGAGATGCGGAGGGTCATTGATTCATAGATTCGAGAAATTCTTTATTGTTTTTCGTCCCATGGATCTTATCCAACAAAAACTCCATGGCCTCCACGACACTCAACTGAGACAGCACCTTGCGCAGTATCCAGATTCGGTTGAGGTCTTCCTTAGAAATCAAAAGCTCCTCTTTTCTCGTTCCCGACTTGTTGATGTCAATGGCTGGAAAAACCCTTTTATCCATTAAGCGTCGATCCAAGTGAATTTCCATGTTGCCGGTTCCCTTGAACTCTTCAAAGATGACCTCGTCCATGCGGCTTCCGGTGTCGATGAGGGCCGTCGCAATGATCGTTAGACTTCCCCCGTCCTCGATATTGCGGGCTGCGCCAAAAAACTTCTTCGGTTTATGAAGCGCATTGGAGTCCACTCCACCGGAGAGGATCTTCCCACTGGGAGGCACTACCGTATTATAGGCCCGGGCAAGACGGGTAATGCTGTCGAGAAGGATGACAACGTCCTTCCCGTGCTCGACCAACCGTTTGGCCTTTTCGATCACCATTTCGGCAACCTGGACATGGCGCGTCGCGGGCTCGTCAAAGGTGGAGCTCACCACCTCCCCATCCACCGAACGCTGCATATCGGTCACTTCTTCGGGCCGCTCGTCGATCAGGAGAACGATCAGGATCACTTCATTGTGATTGTGGGCAAGGGCCTTGGCGATGTTCTGCAGCATCATGGTCTTACCTGTTCTGGGGGCTGCAACGATTAAACCCCTCTGCCCCTTGCCAATCGGAGTCAAAAGATCAACGATCCGCGTTGTATATTCGTCTGGTATATATTCCAAGCGGAAGCGTTCATTGGGATAGAGGGGCGTGAGGTTATCAAAAAGGATCTTTTCTCTCGCTCTCTCGGGGTCTTCGTAATTGATGGCCTCCACTTTAAGAAGGGCAAAGTAACGTTCCCCTTCTTTGGGGGGACGAATCTGTCCCGAGATAATATCCCC
>JBOHVJ010000030.1:0-6171 GCA_050735075.1 Binatia bacterium | reverse complement strand
CTGATCGGATTAAAGAACTCGGACTTGCGCGGAGCCGGATCGGGGTCACCGGTATGGCCGATCAGTACCGGTACTCGGAGGGAGTCATCCTCTATGAGAGCTGGCGCCGGATCGAAGCGGCACTGCCAGAGGCGGCTTTTGTAGCTGCGAGCGAGGTTCTGGAGTTTTCCCGAGCTGTTAAGGGTCAAGAAGAGATCGCCGTGATTCAGCGCATCACCAATGCCAATGAAGCTGCTATTGCGAGGATGATGGAGGTGGCCCGCCGCGGAGTGGAAGAGGCGATGGTTTGGATTGAGATGGCTAAGATACTCACTAGCCACACGGCTGACTATCCTGCCCGGCTCTCTTTGGGTTCCAACGGTCGCCCGGCTAATGCCAGCAACACCATGGCGCTGCCCATTCGAATGGAGGACGGGGGAATCTTAAGTCAGGAGATCGATGCTAGACTCCAGGGCTATCGGGCGCAGTGCAATCATTCGATCCTAACCGGTACTAAAAATGCCGACCAGTATCGGGAGGCGATGAATGTGGCCATTGAGGCATTTCTTGGTCTGGTAGACTGGGTAAAGCCGGGAAAAACCATCGGCGGATTGCTAGATGAGTTTGTCAGGTTTGCAGATGCGCGTGGGGCTAACGGGACAGGAGTACTCATCCACACCAACGGACTTGGAAGCGACCGACCGCGCGTCGGTCCAGGCCCCTCTGTCAAAGACCGTGACATGATCATCCAGGTCGGCTTTACTTTTACGATCAAGCCCCAGATCCAGATGAAATCGACCGGTGTCGGTGCCCAGGTGGGAGAGCCGATCACGGTCACCGAGTCAGGGGCACGACGTCTCGGCCATCGAGAGTTGGTACCTTTCGTAACGGGTTAGAGGCGGCCTGCTGGGGAGTGTCTTTACATTTGAACTTAGTGCCACCTCTATGGCATAAAAAGTGAGTGCCTGCCTCGTGGTTGCAGCTCTCCCTCAAAGCCCCTCCATCGGCGTTAGACACGATATCAAACTTTCTCATCGAACTGGGTTCTCCGGGTGTCGTCGTTAAGGGGGATGAAGTCCAGGCCTTTTTCGCCCGTCCCGCGAGAACCATAGCACTGAAGATGGACATCCAGCGCTTCCTCATAGGGATCAGGGAGATTTATCCTAGGATCGGGGAGCAGCCGATGCGCTGGACTATCTTAAAGGACAGGAATTGGAATAGCTCTTGGCGCAGGTTCTTTTCTCCCCAAAAAATAGGCAAGAGTCTTTGGATCACCCCTCCATGGCTTCACCCTCCTCCATTCAAGCAGCGTCAAGTGATTACCATAGAGCCAGGGATGGCATTCGGCACGGGAACGCATTCAACCACCCGTTCCTGTTTGGAGTTTCTGGAAGCCGTGGTCACCTCGCTGGTGCAGAAAAATGCCACTGCCCTTGATGTCGGGACTGGATCAGGAATCCTCGCCATCGCTTTGGCTAAAATGGGCGCCACCAAGATATTGGCGTTAGATAATGATCCTGTTGCCCTCGAGGTGGCTAGACTCAATGTTCGGCGTAATCGAGTGGAAAGAGCAGTCAGATTGTCGAAATTTGCGCTCGATCAAGTCAAGGAATCCTTTGCAGTCGTTGTCGCCAACCTTACTGCTGAAACGATCATCGATCTCGCCTCCGAACTACAAAAAAAGGTTTCCCCCAAGGGATACCTCGTTCTCTCCGGGATCTTAGGGCCAGAGGCAGGCGATGTGTTGCGCGCCTTCTCTCCGCACATCTTTGTTTTAGTTCGCCAAAAGCGGCGAAAGGAGTGGGCTACGCTCCTGCTCAAAAAGAAGGGCTAGCCATGCCACGCTTTTTTGTTCCAAAGAAAGAGATTCAGGGTGTAAGGGGAGCTGTAACCGGTCAAGAACTTGAACATATGAGGAAAGTGCTCCGTCTCCGGCCTGGGGATCATGTTACTCTTTTTGATGATCAGGGATGGGAACACGAGGGGATCATCCAATCCTATACCGATCGGACGGGAGAGGTAGAGATCTTAAAGTCCTATCAGCCGGGGCGGGAGTCGTCACTAAAGGTCACCTTGGCGCAGGGCCTCAGCAAAGGGGAAAAAATGGATTGGGTGGTGGAAAAGGCGACAGAGCTGGGAGTCCAGACCATTGTCCCCTTTCTCTCCTCTCACACCGTGCCTAGGCCAGATAGCAAGAATATTGAGAGGAGACAGGCACGGTGGAGAAAAATTGCTCTCAGTGCCGCCAAGCAGTCCGGTCGCACTCAAATTCCAGAGATCTTCGATGTGACCGATTTTGTAGATCTGGTGCGCAGGCCCTGGCCCTGTGAGCTAAAGCTGCTTTTTTGGGAGAAAGAGTCCATGCAAAACCTTACTCAGATCCGGCAGGCAAAACCCCATCTAGACTCCCTACTACTTGTGATTGGACCGGAAGGTGGTTTTAGTTCAGACGAGGCATCTGAGGCTATGCGCCATGGGTTCCAGCCCGTCCGTTTGGGGAAAAGGATTATGCGGACCGAGACCGCCGCCTTGACGGCATTGTCTATCGCGCAGTTTCTCTGGGGCGATATGGGGTAGAACTTGGATGCAAACGGGTTTACAATCTCCCATGCTGATCTATGAAATATCGTGAAAGGGTCAGGAGTCGTTTGCCGTGACGGAGGAGAGACAGACAGAAAGTGCAGGAGAAGAACCTACTCTTTTCCCCCAGGGCGCCGAGGCTACGGGTGTTCTCCAGGATAGGGGCTTGGATCGCCTCTATGAGCGACCCGCAAAGGAGGAAGAAAGAGCGAGCGGGATTCGGTGGGGAGGTCTTTCGCGGCGCACTTACGCTTTTCTTATTGATCTCTTGGTATTGCTTTTGTTCTTCTCTCTCCTTTCTTATTTGGCCTATGTGGGCTACCGCGTGGGATTGTCAGCCCATGATCAGTCACTAACCGGGGACAACCTAAAGTTCTTTTTAAAGCTCCTTCTTCTCGCTGGGATTGCGCTTTCGGTCGGCTACTTTGTTCTGTTTCACGGGATGGAGGGGCAAACTGTTGGGAAATGGTTCCTGGGTCTCAGAGTGGTTGGTGCTAATCAAGGGCCTATCTCATACAGCCAATCCCTCATCCGCTGCTTTGGCTACCTCCTGTCGGGCCTTTCTGGAGTGGGATTCCTCTGGATCCTCTTTAGCCGGGAAAAAAGGGGATGGCACGATCTTTTGGCCCGCACCTGGGTTATAAGAGAAGGCAGGCAACAGGCGGAAGGCAGCAGGCAGCAGGTATGACGGTCGCGCGTCTGGCCAAGCAGTCGAAGGCTCTCTGGAGATGAAGGAACTTGTATAATTTTGAATATTAGAGTGGTTTCGTGAAAACCCTAAAGATCGGGGTCATCATGGACCCCATTGCAAAGATCGACATCAACAAGGATACAACTTTTGTCCTTATGCTTGAGGCTGAGAAGAGGAAGCATGAGGTCTATTATAT
Organism: Binatia bacterium; assembly: GCA_050735075.1. Taxonomy (GTDB): domain Bacteria; phylum Desulfobacterota; class Binatia; order UBA9968; family UBA9968; genus JAHFAO01. The sequence goes on along the minus strand of JBOHVJ010000030.1, from coordinate 2,725 downwards.
GGAGCTGGAAGATCTCTCCATCCGTGGCACGATTCCGGAGGCCCAATTTCGTCGTGTCAGTGTCACCCGGGCTACTCCCCACTATCGATTTGGGCCGCTCGCGTCTAAGCCCCTCAGTTGGTTCGATGTCATCCTCATGCGCAAGGATCCACCCTTCGATATGAAATTCTTCTTTGCCACGCATTTCCTCAGTCTTGTGGATGAACGGAAGTGCCTGTTGGTCAACCATCCAAGGGGACTTCGAGAGAGCAACGAAAAGCTCTACGCCCTTAACTTTCCCGATCTGATCCCGGCAACTCTCGTAAGCAGCGACATGGGACAGCTCAAGCAATTCATGGAGGAACAAGGGGGGGAAATGATCATTAAGCCCTTAGATGGGTGTGGGGGTAGCGGGGTTTTCTATCTTCATCATAAGGACAGGAATAACAATGTCCTTCTGGAGACAGCCACAGCTAACGGTCGGAACCCAATCATGGCTCAGCGCTATCTACCTGAGGTCCGCCGGGGTGATAAGCGCATCATCGTTTTGAATGGTGAACCGCTCGGCGCGGTTCTGCGCGTCCCCCGCGAAGATGAAAATCGGGGCAACATCCATGTCGGCGGCCAATGTGTCAAGACCGACCTGACACCAAGAGACCGGGAAATATGCCTTGTCCTAGCGCCCTCCTTGAGGCAGTTAGGTCTCCATTTTGTTGGCTTGGATGTCATCGGAGATTATCTTACTGAGGTTAACGTAACGAGCCCCACAGGGGTGCAAGAAATCAACTCCCTCAATCAAGTCCAACTCGAAAGCCAGATCATCGACTTTATCGAGCAGAGAGCAGCCAAGCCGCACCAATCTTCTTGACTCTCCGTTGGTTTTAGGCAATATTCCTGCCCTCTGGCCAGGTAGCTCAGTCGGTAGAGCAGAGGACTGAAAATCCTCGTGTCGGCGGTTCGATTCCGTCCCTGGCCATTCCCATTTCCTCGATATCGCTAACAATTTTCAGTCCGCGTCCTTTTCACAAGAAAAATGTTCCGGTTTTGTTTTTCTTCGCAGCAAAACCTCGCCAATTCCCTTAGAGTTCTGAGGGCCGCTGTCTCTTTGGATTCGGTTTATAAAGAGTGATTCCTAAAAAAAGACGGGCGCTCCACTACAAAATTTGTACACTTATGGCGATTTTCGTCGCCGTTCGTACCGGGTAGGTAAAGTAAGCAATTGCTCTCACCCGTTGGCCGGAAGAAAATTAATAACGTTACGGCAGTCACTATAAAAATCAATCACTTGGGTAATTTTTTCCCAGTACAGCAGGAAGCCTTTTAGCCATCGAGGTAACGGATTTGGCATGCACGTTGCTTATATCCGATTTGCAGCTAAATCACACCGAGGAGGAGGAGTGCTGCATGGAGACTAAAACCATGGGCGTCGGAGGCAAGCAGATCAAACTTTATCGCTGTCAATCGTGCTTTTTAGTGCCAACCTGGGTTTCGGACCGGGCTGGGCACCAAAATTGGCACAAGCTGCGAGCAGAGAAGGAACAGGAATTAGCAAAAATCATTAAGGCAGGAGAGGGCAGTGGCGGAACAGTGCAGCACCATAGAATTCCCGTGGAAAGAGCCACGGCTTACGAATTCGACATCCTATAACATGATCGGAGCTTTTCGATCTTGTGCCCCACTCCGAGTAGCAAACCGTAGAACCACCTAATACGTCCCTTGTGGCCGTATTTTGCTAGGCTGTTCTCGCTTTTTATCACCTGGTAACTTTGGGCTTTGGACCTCGTGTCCGGGCGTTTCCATCGCGCCTCCCCCCATTCTTCGGGTTTTCAGCTTCATTGCAGCCTTCTTGATTGGCATATATTCAGGTTTGGTCAACGCTCTCTCAAGCAGTTGATTTTTCCAGAGGTGGGTTATAGGATTCGACCGCTAAGCAGGAAGGAGAGTGAAAGATGCCTCTAGTAGCCGCGTTGGCTGCCAGTCATGCCCCGAACATTCTTTTAGAACCCGGCGCTGAATGGGAGGAGTTCATGAGGCTCCACTACCGCATGGCGCCCCAGGCCTCGTCATCCAAACCCTCTCTCGAGGCGCAACAAAAACTCAGGAGCGATGCAGAGAAGGCCTACGCGGTCCTGCGCTCTGACCTTGAAGCGGCCAAGCCCGATGTCCTTATCGTCGTTGCCAACGATCAGTTTGTCAATTTCTTCTTCAATAACATTCCCACCTTCTTCGTGACCTTGGCCCGCGAGGTCAAAGGTCAGTTCACCCGGCACAAGTTTCACTATCGAAACCACAAGGAGTTGGGGCAGACCATTTTAAAGGCAGGGATCGAAAAGGGCATCGATTTCTCCTTTGGGGAGTATGTTGAGTTGCAGCATACTCAGGTCGTACCGCTCTATTTTCTTTTGCCCGAGCCCAAGATTCCGATCTTGCCCATCTACGTGAATACCTGGGTGGACCCGATTCCTACGCCGCGCCGTTGCCACCATGTAGGGGAATTGATCCGAGAGGTCGCGGACGCCGAGAAAGAGCGGGTAGCCATTCTCGCAACAGGTGGGCTCTCCCATTTTCCCGGCTCTCCGAGAATCGGCGAGATCGACACCCAATTCGATCATAAGCTCTTGGAGATCATGCGTGAAGGCAAAGGCAGGACTCTGGCAGATTATTCTTTGGAGGAACTGCACCAGGCGGGGGATTCAGAATTCCTGAACTGGATGGTGGTCGTAGGGGCCGTGGGTGAGGCCAAGGC
>JBOHVJ010000029.1:0-15093 GCA_050735075.1 Binatia bacterium | reverse complement strand
CTGCGCCCTTACGGACGCTCACGATGCATGACTCGGAGTCAGTGTGGGTCGCTACTCCTTCACTGTATGAAACTTTCATTCACAACACCTTGCCGGTTTTAACCGGCGCACCGAAGGGCGAACGGTGTTCAGCAAGAACGAAAGTTTTGAAACTTGTCCGAGCCGCACAACAGTGGTATAGGACCTCAGACATTTGGGAGGAGGATTCCATGGCACTCTACGACATCGTAATTCACGGCGGCAAGCTGATCGACGGTACGGGGAATCCCTGGTTTTACGGCGATATCGCTGTCAAGGATGGAAAGATTGTCGGTCTTGGAAAAATCAATCCCAACTTGGGCCAGCGCGCCATATCTGCCAAAGAGCGGGTGGTGACCCCGGGCTACATCGACATGCACACCCACAGCGATCAGCCCTTGGTTGCCGATGGCAATGCCGAGAGTAAGGTGCGCCAAGGGGTTACCCTGGATATCATCGGTGAGAGTCAGACTGTCGCTCCACTGCAAGGACCCGTTTTGGAAGAGTACATCGCGGAGCACAGGCGCCGCAACGGCATTGAGACAGATTGGACCACATTCACCGGCTATTTTGAGAGGGTGATGAAGGGGGGCATCTCGATGAACGTCGCCTCCGGTGTGTCCCCCCAGCAAGTCAAGCGGGTAGTTGTTGGCTTTGACGAAAGGCCTGCTAGTTCTAAAGAGCAAGAGAGGATGAATCAGATGGTCGCGCAAGGGATGGAGGAGGGGGCTTTGGGTTTGACTGCTGCCTGGCATGCCAAGGGTCCGGAAAATCCAGAAGAGGTCGTCCAGATGGCCAAGGTTGTGAAGGGCTACGGAGGTTACTATGGGGTCCACTTGGGGAGTGAAGGGTTCGATATCATGGAGGAGCTGGAAAAGGCGATTCGGGTCGCCAGGGAAGCTGATATCCCCGTTCATATTTACCATCTGAAGATGCGGGCGAAGAGCAACTGGGGGCGGGTCCGCGAGGTCATTCAGCAAATCGAGGAGGCGCGCCGGGAAGGACTTGAGATCACGGCGAATCAGTACCCCTACACCGCCATGCAGCATCCCTGGCGCAGGCTCTTCCCGCGCTGGGTCCAGAATGCGCCAGTGAGCGAGACTATTGCTCAGTTTAAGAATCAGGCCTTCCGCGAAAAGGTTATCGCCGATCCCGAGTTCGATCAGTATGTCAATGAGCATGGGGGTTGGGAGGGAATTGTCGCTTCCCGCTTCGACACTTCGAATCTTAAACCGTTCGAGGGTAAGACCATTGCCGAGATCGCAAAGATCCGGGGGAAGGATCCCTTGAGCACCTGCTTCGATCTCATCTTCGAAGAAGGGATATTTGTTTACGGCGTTCACCACACCATGTCCGAGGACGATGTCAAAACGGTCATGCGAGTACCCTGGGTTTCCATTGGCTCAGATGGTAGCGCCCTGAACCTAAAATTTCCCGGTAAGCCGCACCCACGCAGTTTCGGCACTAATCCGCGAGTCCTCGGAAAATATACGCGCGAAGAGAAGGTGCTGACACTTGAGGAAGCGGTCCGCAAGATGACCTCCCTCCCGGCCCAGGTGCTAGGCTTAAGAGATCGGGGCCTTCTCCGGGAAGGGTATTGGGCTGACATTGTAATCCTGGATCCAAATACCGTCGCTGACATGGCCACCTACGAGAATCCAAAGCAGTATCCTAAAGGCATCGAATATGTGTTGGTGAATGGCGCCATCGTGATCGAGGGCGGGGATCACACCGGCGCTCGTCCTGGAAGAGTCGTATACGGCCCGGGGAAAAGATGAAGATAGAAGATCCCGCAGCGGCAGAATATTATCGTTCTAATGGATATATGGGATAAGTGAACGTTGAAGAGGTCCGAAAGGCGGGTTCTTCTTATTGCAGGAACCACTCGCGCCAGAGTTTACTATAGTGGTCGATATTGTCATTATACTTGACGGGATCCACGATAATAAATTCGAATCCTTCTCTCAAACGGGACGGGTTGGGTAAGACTTCAGGATGCGTTGGGATCCGGTTAACTTCTCGAATGACCCTCTGTCCACCATCCTTACTCAACATGAAGTCGAGAAAAAGCATCGCCGCATGGGGGTGGGGGGCATTTTTCGCTAAAGCGCTTACATTATTCGTCCCGACAACCGGTTCCAGATTAACCCAATCGATTGGCGCGCCTCTGCGCTGTCCTGAGGCCATGCCTTGGCTGTGAGCATTGGGAGAAAGAGGATCTTCACCAGCAGCGATTAGCTGAGCCAGGTGGGTATGGCCACTGCGGATCTTTGGATTCTGAGTCCGGAGCCTTTGGAAGAAGGCCTTGCTTTTTTCCTCGCCCCAATGTTCTATCAGGGCCATAAACCAGTGGGAGTCTTCACGCTCCAGTGACATCTGGCCTTTCCACTTTGGATCGAGAAGCTGGTCGTACCTCTGGGGAACCTCGGAGGACTTAACTAAACGGGTATTGTATCCAAGAACAATCATCGTGACCCGGTTTGCTACCCAATAACTTTGTGGTTGGACAAAGCGCTTGTCAAACTTTTCGGCCAGCGGCGTGTAGTAAGGTTGGAGCATCCCCTTGCGGCGGAAAAACTCAATCCGGCTGTCATTGGTGTCGAGGATATCAGCTAAAAAGGTGCCAGCCTGAGATTCAGCTGTGTAGCGCTGAACGATCCTCGATGAGGTCAGGCGGACGGCCTTGGGTTTTATGAAAGGATAGCGCTTCTCAAAGAGTTCGACGACTCGCTGTATGTCTTCAGCGTTAACCGAGGTATACCAGACAAACTCTCCTTCTGCTTTAGCGGCCCTTTCAAGCTTAGCCTGACGGTCGGCCCCTCGATAAAGAGCGATATCATCCACGCTGGCCGCATGGGCCGAGTTGTAGGACAGAGCAAGCAGAATACCGAGAACAAACACAATCCGTAGATCGCGAACCTTAATGACATCGACGAACTGAATAGCCATTGGATTCCCCCACTGTTAAAATCCGTCAGGCAGTCTACACCATTGCTCTAGAAGCTTTCCATAGCCATTAATCTTGTAGCTTAGACCAAGTTTGGAGAGGATGAACCAGAGCATGGCTGGGTTGCTGGCAATAACTGTGGTGTGAAGCTCCTTTTCGATTCTTTCCAACACGCTTAAAGGGTCTAAGACCGCCCCTTGGAAGTAGATGGCCTCGACGTCTTTAGCTCGATCAAAGGTTTTCCTGGTAAGCATGTAAACCTCTTCGGGACCAAGCTTCATGGCATCGGTATGATGGCGAAATGGCTCTGGAGCAATGGCCTCTATTTGAGCTTTGACCAGGTAATCGCAGATCATCCTGTTCATGGTTTCATCGAAGGGCGTCATCAAAAGCACCTTTTTTGCCGAAGAAGCCCTGAGAGCAGCAACGCATGAGCTTAGCGCGGTGGTCACTGGAATCTTTAATCTCGCCTGAAGATCACCTAAAAGCCCGGGGTTAAGAAGCTCCGTCGGCGCCCCAGGAACAATCAGACCATCCCATTGATTGTTTTTCACTAGGTCACTTATGTTCTGTACGATGGATTCTTTCTTGCCCCTTATCTCATACAGCGATTTATCATAGAGGTTCTGACCTTCAAAATCCATTTCGATATCTTCGGGGATAAAGGCTTTGAAGGTGCTATAATGAGCACTCGAGCGAGATCCAGAGCTGACAAATCCAATTCTTGCCCGGACAGTTTTAGACATTTCACGTCTCCTTTCACAGGTCTCTCTCCATAAGCTTCTATTTCAAGATGAAGCGTGCGTCAATGTATTTACTGACGCTCCACCTCTGCTTTAAAGGCTGGATCACGGGCGCATCTATACGGCCCTGACTAGACAGGGCTTTTGCAGTGAGTTCAACGATCCATAAGGATGGCTCTAAGAAGTATTTAGAAAGTGGCTCTTTACTCATACCACTCGATCGGCCTAAAATGCACGATGCAAACTTCCTGGAGTGAAGCATTACAACCCTCTCTTGAAAATCCTAGTCACAGATCGCTCTCCTGTATTCGCGCACGGAATAGAGCAGATCTTAAGTAAAACCTATCCTGATGTCCGTGTGGGATATATCAGCAACCGTCACGAGCTTTTTGAACAATTACGCAAAATTCAATGGGATACCCTAATCCTCTACATTGGCCCTTCAAACCACAGTGGATTGGACCTGTTAAGACAACTCAAGCAGGAAAGACCAAGGCTCCCCATCGTCGCGCTTGCCGACCTACCCGCAGCAGAAAGTGTGATTCGAGCCCTAAAAGCTGGCGCCTCTGGCTTTCTTGATAGAGAGACTGAGCCAGCTGAGCTCATCAAAGCTGTAAACAAGGTACTAAGAGGTGGCAGATATCTTCCTCAATCGGTCAGCGAAATCTTAGCAGAGGAATTGGCCAGGGACGCTGAGGAACCCCCTCATAAGATTCTCAGCGATCGTGAATACGACGTCCTCACCATGATTGCATCTGGAGAAAAAATCAATTCAATCGGACGGAGACTGTCGCTCAGTTCTAAAACTATCAGCACATACCGAGGGCGCATACTCCAGAAATTGGCTCTAAAGAGCAACGCAGAATTGATACGGTATGCTTTGAAGTATAAGCTGGTCAAATTGTAAGTTAAACCTTACAGCATGATTTAACGAAATCTCGCAAGATTTTCCTAGTTACTTCTACAAAAGTATACACTTCAGCCGATATTTTGATCCGGTCCTAATCTGTTAATATGCCTTGCCGGTCAGAGTCAAACTATCGTGGAAATCGTAAAACTTAATAGAGATTATCAACGGAATCTTTATCATATCGTCGGCATGAATGAAAAAGATGGGAGTATGGTCCAACTCGAATTTGAAGCTACTCCCGATGAAATCTTCGGTCGCATAAGCGCAATAAAGCGACGATATCCGACTTTTTTTTTCAATCCTCCCGGTTTTATTCGGCGACTAATAGCAGACCAGTGTAACCGTTAACACTTCCGGGAATCTTGAATCACCCAGAAAAATTGACGGTCATCCGAATAAGATGGCCGGTGGTCATTATCTGTTCCTACTTGCTTGTTCACCCACAAGGAGAATGGATTGACCTCCGCATCCTCTATGGGCTTCTCTTCCTCTACATTTTGTCCAATGTTATCCTTTACTGGGTTGACCAAGCTTGGTTTCGCCATTCTTATTTTCATATTCCGCTAGTCATTTTTGACACTTCTTTCCTCACTGGATCTCTGGTCATTAGCGGACGGGTGGAAACAGACTTTTATCTCGCTTACGTTTTAATCATCTTCCTTTGTGCCATCTGGAATAGCTTTTCTGGCTTTATAGCGCTGTCAATCTTAGTAATCGCGGGTTACGGCGTTTTCTTCTTTAGCGTTGGCAAGACCCATGATCCGTCGACCTACTTGCGTCTCCCTTTCCTTTTTGTGATCGCCCTCTTTTACGGTTACTTTGCACAGCTGTTCCGCTTCGAAAAGGCCTCGAAGGAGATGGCAGAGCAACAATTTCAAAACATGCTGTTGCTCCATTCTGTTTCCCAATCACTTACCTCTTCTTTAGATCTGCCCCAGATTCTGCGTACCCTTCGCGATGAAATCAATAGTGTAGTTCGTCCAACAGGGATCTATTTTTTCAAGGTTGACGATCCTCACCATATTACCCAGGGGAGACTTTATAATCTCTCGCATACGGGAGAGTCTGAGCCGAGGGCTGTTGTTTTCGAGAATTATCCGATGGTGAGCCAGGCCCTCTCCAGCGGGAACCCGGCCATCTTGGATTCCACCCAATGCGGTCCGCTCATCGTCGGGGAACAAGAACCCATCAAGGATGTGTCTTTCCCCGTAACCGCAGTGTTCCCAGTTACGGTTCAGGGAGAGACTGAGGGGGCTATCCTCATCGGGTTTGACCAGGCGCATCGTATCCTGAGTCTTAACGAGAAAGAATTTTGCCGAATTGTGGCCACACTGACCGGCGTGGCCGTTAGCAACGCAAAAAAATATGAGGCACTTAGGGTGGGCGAGGCGCGTTTGGCGCGGATAATCGAAACCAGTCCCAACGGCATCGTTGTCTCGGACAGGTACGGCCGCATTACGTTAGCCAATAGCGTTGCCGAGAAAATGCTGGGCCTTTGCCGCAATGGGGTTGAAAATTGGATATATAACGAACCCGCATGTAGTATCTACGCGCTTGAAGAAGGGCAACTTCTTGAGAAGCACTTCCCGTTGGACTCCGTCATAGGGACGGGCAAACCATTACACGAAGTGAGGCTTGCCGTCCAGCATGCCAATGGAAACCGGATAATGACATCCGTCAATGTTGCACCTATGCATGACATGACAGGTGCTGTCGCAGGTGTGATTTCAGTCTGGAGTGACATCACCGATCGGTTCACGGTGGAACGGATAAAGGCCGATTTCGTCTCGACGGTAAGCCACGAACTCCGGACCCCCCTTACGGCACTTCGCGCCTCACTAGTAATGTTGGAAAGCGGCCTTTTAGCCGATATGCCCGAAAAAGGTAAACGGATGCTCAAGATCGCGCTGCAGAATACTGACCGTCTGGTGCGTTTAATCAACGACATCCTCGATGTTGAACGTCTGGAATCAGGCAGGATTAGTATGGAAAAACAGTTCTGCAACACGGCCGACCTCATAGCCCAAGCAAAAGATGTTATGCAAGCTATGGCTACGGGCGCGAAGATCACCCTATTAACATCTCCTTTATCAGCCAGAGTCTTGGCAGACCCCGACCGCATCATTCAGGTTCTCGTCAATCTGCTTAGCAACGCGATCAAGTTTTCGCCTCAGGGCAGCATGGTATGGCTTTACGCGAGTGCCGCGGAAGACGAGATCCTATTTCAGGTCAAGGATCAAGGGAGGGGTATTCCAGCGGACAAAATCAAAATAATTTTTGAACGCTTCCAACAGGTTGACTCCTCAGACTCGCGGCAAAAGGGAGGAACCGGCCTGGGTTTGGCCATCTCTCGGACCATTGTACGGCAACACGGTGGCCGAATTTGGGCTGAGAGCACGCCGGGTGAAGGTAGCACCTTCTTCTTTACCCTACCACTACTGAAGGAGGAGAGAAGCCATGACGGGCAAGCGAATTCTAATAATTGATGATGAAGATGATATCCTCGAAGTAGCTCAGGTCAGCCTAGAGGTCGTGGCAGGATGGGAGGTGCTGACAGCCAGTTCGGGGAATCAGGGTGTGGCCAAGGCTAAAGTTGAACAGCCCGATGCTATTCTGCTAGATGTGATGATGCCTGACGTAGACGGTCCCGCCACTTTACGAAAGCTCCAGGCTGATCCAACCACCAAGGATATTCCGGTTATTTTGCTGACGGCCAAGGTGCAGGCCTGTGATCGGCTCCGGTTTTCCGACCTCGGAGTAGCGGCCGTGCTCGCCAAGCCCTTCGATCCGACGAGGCTTGCGAGTCAGGTGGCAGAGGCACTGGGTTGGAGCTGATGACGGCAGGAAGCCGATATCAAAAGTGTCTCACGACGATAATCGCCAGGCTCTGGGAACGGCACAAAGGAGCGATCCTTGACAGAGTGGCGGACCTTGAGCAGGCCACGATTGCTTTGCTCGAAGGGAGCCTCGACGACAGTCTGCGGGGAAAGGCGGAACGTGAGGCCCACAAGCTGGCGGGCTCATTGGGCACGTTTGGTTTTCATAAAGGTTCAGAACTAGCTAAGGAGATAGAGCATGTGCTTCGAAACGTAACTCTCCTTAGCCCAAAGGATGTTATAAGCCTCTCAGAACTAATAGTTTCCCTTCGTCGAGAGTTGGAGCAAGCCGTGGTTGCAACTCAGGCCTCCCACGAGCCAACCCAAAGTGACGATTGGCCGTTGCTTTTGCTTATCGACAACGACAAGGAGCTGACCGAGCAGCTCGCAATGGAGGCCGCCGCCAGAGGAATACGAGTGGAGGCAGTTGCCAACTTGTCGGAAGCGAGGGACTCTGTCTCCCACAAACCTCCTGATGTGGTGTTGCTTGACCTTCAGCTCCCGGAGGGAACCGGAGCCTGCCTTGGCTTTTTAGAGGAACTGACCCGTCTTACGCCTCCGGTGCCGGTTTTGGTGCTCACCAGAGGGGATTCCTTTACAGACCGGGTAGAGATAGCTCGACTGGGAGGGCGTGGTTTCTTGCTGCAGTCGCTTTCGCCCTCCCAAATGTTAGAGCCGATCATCCAGATTCTTAACCGGCTCAACGCGATAAAAACCAAGGTGATGGCCGTGGACGACGATCCACAGGTGTTGGCTATCATCCAGACCTTGCTGAAGTCCGAGAAGATTAAGGTCATATCCCTGGAGAATCCCCTCCGATTCTGGGAGTTACTTGAAGAAACTTCGCCTGACTTAGTGGTGCTCGATCTAGAGATGCCACACGTGCGTGGGATCGAATTGTGCCGGATGATGCGGAACGACGCTCGTTGGAACGCTGTGCCGGTGCTTTTCCTCACCGCACACAAGGATTCTGAAACTGTGCATAGTGTGTTTGCTGCAGGCGCCGATGATTACGTGAGTAAGCCGATCGTCGGACCAGAACTGGTCACGCGTATCCTGAACCGCTTGGAGCGCACCCGACTGCAAAGAAATCTGGCCGAGACCGATGCCTTGACGGGGGTGGCCAATCGGGAGAAGGCAACACAGGACCTTAGGCGGTTCTTGAGGCTAGCCGATAACTACAATCAGCCGCTATCCCTGGCGGTTTTGGATGTAGACCACTTGGAGCAGCTCAACGAGCGCCACAGCCATTCTGCAGGAGATGCGGTGTTGCGCTATCTGGGACAGCTTCTTATGAAGTCATTTCGCGCGGAGGATGTGGTAGCGCGGTGGACCGGGAACGAGTTTGTAATAGGTATGTACGGACTGAGCCGTGATGATGGGGTACAGCGAGCAGCAGAAGTACTGGAGAGCCTCCGTCAGGAAGAGTTCACTGCGCTTGGTGATATTCGTTTTCGGGTAAGCTTCAGTGCCGGTGTTGCTGAGTATCCCGAGGACGGTGCTGAGTTGGAGAGCCTTTACCGCGCTGCACACGAAGCGCTTCGCCAGGCCAAGGCGAACGGGCGCGACAAGGTGCTTCCTGTGGGATGGCGCCCAAACCAACCACAGGGGATGCGGAATGCCGATGTGGTGTTGGTGGATGACGATGAAGTTCTGGCTAGTGTTTTGCTCCACACCCTGGAAACCCGCGGCTACCGGACACATTGGATTAAGGACGGTCCATCAGCTCTAAAGATACTGGGTGGTACAAAGCCTACTCTCCGGCCTCGCGTGGTGCTGCTCGATGTGGATTTGCCCGGCCTCGATGGTCTTTCACTGCTGAGGCACCTCTCGCGCGACGGCTTGTTGAGGCGGACTCGGGTAATAATGCTGACAGTCCGGTCGGCTGAGTCCGAAGTACTGGCTGCCCTGGAAGCGGGGGCATTCGACCACGTTGCCAAGCCGTTTAGCATCCCGGTGCTGGTTCAACATATCCGGGGCGCCATGCAGGCTTAGAACTGTGGTCTCCAGATCTCTGTTGATATGGGTGTTGGTTGTAGAGGGAGTCTTACTTGGCACGGCTGTGCTGGTCCTGTTCATTCATGCTCTATGTCTGTGGTGGTACACGAGATGGAGTGGAACGAGGCTGGTCCGTGGCCGAAAAGCCCTAATCGAGATGCTAGCAGAGGGCTTGCTTTCGCCTAAGGAACTGGCTTGGCTCAGCGGCCTACCTTTCCGGTTGCAGATCAAGCTTTTTGCTGGTCTTGCTTCAAGCCTGAGCGGTGGGCAACGAATCCGGCTGATGGAGTTGGCTCAAAAGATTGGGTCAACTGCACGAGCCGAGGCCCGCTGCCAAAGCCGGTTCTGGTGGAGGCGTCTCCAGGGTGCCAGGGTGGTTACTTTGTTGGGAGGGGGTGAGAGAGTGGTACCGCCTCTTTTTCAGGATCGCCATCCGTTAGTGCGGGCCCAAGCCGTCGAATGGGCAGTCGACCATCCGACTCCCATCGTGATCGAACTTCTACTAGCCCTTCTGAATGAACCTTCGGGATTTGGCCGTTTCACAGTCCAAGATTCCTTACTGCGGATGGGCGGCGTCGTGGCAGAACCCTTAGCCTGTTATCTTTCAACCCACTATGGGAAGGAAGCGGAAGCGGCCTTGGAAGTGGCTCTTGGCCTGGGAGAACCCAAGTTTCTTGCGTCTGCCCTAACCTTGTGTCGGGATGAAACGCCACGGGTAAGGGCACTGGCCGCCACATTGCTGGGAGCCATAGGCGGCCGCGATGCGGTAAGGGTGCTGATGGATCTTCTGGGGGACTCAGTTCCCGAGGTGCGCTCGGCGTCAGCGGGATCCTTGGGAAGGTTGGGTCACTGGCCTGCCGCCTCCAGACTCGCTAATTTGCTCCGTGACCAAGCGTGGGAAGTCAGACGGGAAGCGGCTCTGGCGCTGCTTGCTCTTGGTGCTCCTGGCATCCTATTGCTGCACCGCTTTCTCTCGGATCGAGACCCCTTTGCTGCCGACATGGCGCGACATGTACTCGATATTGCCCAAATGTCCAAAGTCACAATGTAACCATGACAGGGACCTGGGCAGACATCGCAACCCTTGTATTAGTCAGATCGGAGTGGGTGATCCTCGCCTACTTTTTGTTTGCCAATAGCTTCTACGCCGTTTTGCTGATTTGTGCTGTCTGGGAGATGTCTCAGCATATGCTCGAAACACGGGGGGAGAGCCTCTGGCGTGTATTGAGCTCAAGGCTGGCGCCAGGCATTAGCATGTTAGCGCCTGCTCACAACGAAGCGGCTACTATCGCTGAAAGTGTGCGAGCACTGCTCGCCCTTCACTACCCTAACTTGGAGGTGGTGGTGGTCAATGACGGGTCAACGGATGAAACCTTAGCAGTGCTGGTGCAACAGTTCGAGCTCGGTCCGATTTACCCGATCTACCGTAGGCAAATCCAAACCCAGCCTGTACGCGGCCTTTACCGCTCTCGCAGCCATCCTAATCTGGTTGTAGTGGACAAGGAGAATGGCGGAAAAGCTGATGCGCTAAATGCCGGACTTAACGTGGCCACGGGGCAACTAGTCTGTGCTATGGATGCGGATACCTTGATCGAGCCAGATGCTATGCAGCGCATGGTGCGCCCCTTTTTGATGGGGCACGATGTAATCGCCGCTGGCGGGACGATTAGAGTGGCGAATGGGTCCCAGGTTCAGGATGGCCGCGTGGTAGCAGCCAAGGTTCCCGGACGGGCCATTGCAGGCTTCCAGGTTGTGGAATATCTTCGCTCCTTTCTCTTCGGCCGTCTGGGCTGGAACCGCCTGGGGGGGAACCTGATTATCTCCGGAGCGTTTGGCCTTTTCCGCCGGGAGACGGTGATTAAGGCTGGGGGCTATCTCCATGAGACAGTCTCCGAAGATATGGAAATAGTGGTCCGCCTTCGCCGGCGTGGCTATGAAGAGAAAGGATCCAGCAGAGTGGATTTTATCCCTGATCCGGTTGCCTGGACTGAGGTTCCGGAGTCGCTGCGCGTATTGGGCCGTCAGCGCGACCGCTGGCATCGGGGCCTGACCCATGTCATGTGGCGCCACCGTAGATTGCTGCTGAATCCTAGTTATGGTGCACTGGGACTTGTGGTGTATCCCTACTTTTTCTTTATTGAATGCCTCGCTCCAGTGGTGGAGACGCTGGGGCTTTTGGGTCTAATTGCTGGCCTTATCTTTGGAGCCATTAATGTACCCTTCGCTGTCCTATTTTTCTTGGTGGCCTATGGCTACGGTCTAATTTTGAGCGCTTACACCCTGGTGCTTGAAGAGATCAGCTATCACCGCTACGAGCGAATGGGCGACCGTTTGATGCTTCTGGGGTGGGCCATGCTGGAGAGCTTCACCTACCGCCCGCTCACTGTCTTGTGGCGCCTGCGAGGAATGGTCGGGTTTTTCCGTGGCCAGCTTGGGTGGGGTACCATGGAACACCGCGGCTTTAGCCGCTGACAGGCAGCCCAAGGAGTTAAAGCTCCAAATTCCCTTCACCAGCGCATGATAATCCCAACCGAAACTACTCGGCGGGGCGCGAGATTATCGTTGCTGTAGTTTGCCGAGATAGAAACGCCTAACCAGGTAAGGAAAAACTTCTGGGCTCGAAAGCTCAAGAGATAAGGCCGGCGGATTTCTTTCCCCAGGCCGGTGCTGCTAGCTCCTACCTCCCGTCCAGCGCCTGCTCCAAACTCGGCGAAGTCATCGACCGTCTCAAAGTAGCGCCGCATGAAAAAGGCATGGGAGAAACTGAGCCCCTCCCTCTTGGGAACAAAGGCCGCCCGCCAGCGGAGAAACCAGTCCCCGACATACTTCGCAAGCGAGACGCCGTAGACATCGACATTTTCTTCGGAGGAGTGTGTGTAACGATAGCTTCCCGAAAGCTCCCAGCCCTCCCCGAAGCCCTGAAAGATCTCGACTGTAGACTCCATGCGGGGAAGAACCTCATTATCTATTCCAGCCTGAAGACGGAGGTTGCCATATGCACGCCGCCAGAGGTCGAGGAAACCATCGGCAGCAACGGCCTCGTCCCACCTCGAAAAGCGCCGGGTTCGTATGGCTTCCAGGGCAAGGGAGCCAGATGAAAATGTTCGGCGGACCTTAACTGTGTAGGTATGGGAATCGGGAAGCCTAGGAGATAGGGACTCAAAGGCATAGGCTAGCGAGGCTTCCACGGCAAAGCCGAAGGAATACGGTCCAGTTCACGTAAAAGCCGATCAATTTCATCCCTATCTCCCCCTTTGACCCTGGCAGAGAAAAGCTCCTCGCGGGCGAGGGAAAAGCGCCGGGCATCGCGGTGAGCCTTGGCGCGAGAGATGTATGGCCCCGGCTCGTCAGGGCTGAGCTCGACCCATTTCGTATAGGCGGAGACGGCCAAATCCGCCCTGCCCGACCAAAGATAGAGGTCGCCGAGAGCAGACCAAGCATCGGCATAGGTGGGGAACCGTTCCGTCACAAAGCGAAGGTCTTTCTCTGCCTCATCGAATCGCCCCTCCCAAGCAAAAACCCTTCCTCGCCCGAGACGGGCATCGGCATCGTCGGGATGCGTGGCAAGAAGATCCGTATAGACCTCGATAGCTTCCTTCCGCTTGCCTGAAAAGGCGAGGGCACGTGCAAGACCAAACAGAGCCTCATACGAGGAGGGCTCCTTCTCAAGATGAAAACGATAGAGACGGGTTGCAGTCTCGTAGTCCCCTCGTTTGAGCGCGGAGTCAGCTTCTAAGAGAGGTGAGGAAGCGAGTAGGAGAAAAATAAAAGCGATCATTTAGGTTTCTTTACTCCCGACGGAAACTTGCGAGGCTGGCACTGGCGGGCCGGAAGAGGGCAAGCTCACCAAAGAGATAGGCGAGTTTAGATGGTAATCGCAGTGAGTGCATGGTCACCAAACTTAAGTGTTGGCGCGGGGGACGGCCCAAAGTAAAAACCGCCTGGATGAGAGGCAATAAGCCTACCATCTCACCTGAACAAAGGACGGCCAAACCAGAGTCCGTTGCCCAGGCCCCGCATAAACCTTCTTAAAGAACCAGTGACGCGTTGAACTACAGCGACGGCGGCATAGACATACTTTTGAGGATTGGCTTCATTAGGGCTGGCTCTTCAGGAATCCTTCAATAGTCTGTTTGAGCACTTGTAGAGAGGCTGGCTTCGTTAAATACCCCTCAAAACCAGCCTTCTCAGCCGTTTTTTTATATCGCTCTAGGTCCCAAGCCGTGTACGCTACAACAGGTATCCTGGCTGTTTTCGTGTTCTCCTTAAGCTTGACCGTGGTTTCTATTCCGTTCATGCCTGGTAGGCCCAGGTCCATAATGATAAGGTTTGGTTCTTGAGCCTTAGCTATTTCTATCGCTTCACTCCCGGTTTCAGCTTTTATAACCTCATAACCCGCATGCCGTAGTTGAGCGGCAAGGATCTCTCGGGAATCCTTATGATCCTCAACTATGAGTATTCTACCAGGCATAACCTCCTAGGATAGGAAACCTAATTCTGCTCTCTGGCTTTTTTTCCGTTCCATCATGTCGACTCACACAAGCCGGTGAAGCAATGATAGAAGAGGGAGACAAGTGGATTTTAGTCCTTTGAGGTGGTATGTGAAAAGAGCCACTTCCGGCACTTTTAAGAGGTCCACCAAATGGAGCTTACGATTTTTCCTAAACGTTCTGACAAGGCTCCTTTGCATAAGCAGATTTACGCTGAAATCCGGGATGCCATTCTTGCTGGCCGCGTGCTACCTAGCGACAAACTCCCTTCAACGCGGGAACTGTCTGCTCGCCTGGGGCTCTCCCGTAATACGGTCAATTATGCGTATGAGCGACTTCTCAGCGAAGGCTATCTGGAGAGTAAACGTAGTTCAGGGACTTATGTCACGACACTTTTTCCTGCCCATATTGGGATCAAACGAGGGGATAGTCACAGTGCCGAAGAGACAATTGCCCTCCCTAGATGGATGACAGACCTGGAGAAGTGGATCCATGCGCCACCCTTAATGGCCCCACCATCAGCCTTACGTTATGATTTCAGGCCGGGCAGACCAACGTTGGACCATTTCCCTGGAGCAGTATGGCGGCGCATTATAGGTCACCATCTGCGGCGTCTTTCACCTGACTTAGCCGGGTACGATCGGCCAGCAGGATATCAACCCCTAAGAGAGGCTATCGCCACATACCTTAGGCGCTCGCGCGCGGTTGTCTGTGATGCTGACCAAGTAGTAGTTACGGCGGGCGCCCAACAGGCCTTGGATTTACTGGCACGCCTCCTTCTTTCTCCTGGGGAGCAGGCGGTCCTTGAGAACCCTTGCTATCCCGCGGCAGTGGCTGTGTTTCGCGCCGCGCGGGCAAAACTTTCTCCGGTTCCTGTGGACGCGCAGGGGATTCAGGTCGATCGCCTTCCACAAGGTGGCAGACTTCTCTATGTTACCCCCTCCCATCAGTTTCCCACCGGTGTCCTTTTGCCTCTTTCAAGAAGGCTTGCCTTATTGAGCTGGGCGCGAAGGTACCACACTATCATCTTAGAGGACGACTACGACTGTGAGTTTCGCTATGGCAACCGCCCGGTTGAGTCCCTCCAAGGATTGGATCGATCTGGCTTAGT
>JBOHVJ010000028.1:0-5107 GCA_050735075.1 Binatia bacterium | reverse complement strand
GTAACTGGTGGGCTTATCCAATGGTTTTTCCTTCCTCCTTACAAGGGTACAAGGTGAATATACTGAAAATTATCCATTACTAGGGGTCATTATGTCAACTTGAGGATAGCTTCGAGGCCGAGATGGAAATTTCCTTTGCATTACGCTAGTAACAATTCTCCATGCAACTTAGGCAACTCCGATACTCTCGCGCACACCGGAAGGTCGATCGAGACGCGCTCATACGCAAGCTGAAGCGCGACCTCGACACGAACAACCCCATCCGCGACGAAGCCCTCTTGGTTGGTGGCCTGTTGGATGTACTCTTGGCCCGTTACTGTGGGACCGACCGGGAACTGAAAAGATATGAACGACGCTACTTTGAGCTTGCCAGTGGGCTTGTCCAAACCCTCTATGAGGAGGCACGCACCAAGGCACGCCGGACCTTACCGCCTGAGTTCTATAATGGCGACCAGGGCCTTTTGAACGGCCTCTTGCTCATCCGCTATGTCATTGAGCAGAGGGCTCGGTGGAAACTTGACGACACGCTTCCGAAGAAAGCGACGGCCCGCTGGTTTAATCGGGTACATCTTGGCACGCTGTTCAATAGGAAGTTTGGCAATTCCCCCATCCGTGCTATGCAGACCGCCTATCCGACGCGCTTCTTCGATCCGAAACATTCAACGAAACCGCATCTGTGGCATCCCTGGGATTTTGCCTATAGGGCAATGTGGCAAGGTAGAGCGGGGCATGAATTGGCCAAGCACGCCGTCCGGCACGTGATTGAGGCCCATGAAGGGTGGAAGCTGGATGAGACGCTCCGTCAGAAGGCCAGCGAAGACTGGTTCTGTAAAGTCGGCCTTAGCGGGATGCTTCAACTAAAGTTCCGCGATTGCCCATTCTTCGCACTCCAGGCTGCTTATCCTGATCATTTCTTCAATCCCAAAGATCCAACGAAACCGCATCTGTGGCATCCCTGGGATTTCGTCCACAGGGCAATGTGGCAAGGTAGAGCAGGGGATGAATTGGCCAAGCACGCCATCCGCCACCTGATTGAGGTGCATGAAGGGTGGAAGCTGGATGAGAGCCTGCCCCAGAAGGTGACCGATGACTGGTTCAGGAAAGTGAGGCTGCAAGGGATGCTCACCAGCAAAAAAAGTTTCAACAGCTCCCCGTGGGCAGTCATACGGTTTACTTATCCCGAGCAGTTCTGGGATCCTGTGCGTCCAGAGAAACCACACCTGTGGCATGACTGGGATTTTCACCACAAGCGAATGTGGCAAGGTAGAGCGGGGGATGAATTGGTTAAGCAGGCGATCCGCCACCTCATAGAGGTTCACGAGGGCTGGCCAGTAGATCAGACTCTCCGCCAAAAGGCCACTGCCGCCTGGTTCAAAAGAGTTGGCCTCGGCGGGGTGCTGTCTATGAAGTTGCGGAACGCGCCAGGCGCAGCCCTGCGGTTTGCCTATCCGAAGCACTGCTTCGATCCTACGCAGCCAACAAATCCACACTTATGGCATCCGTGGGATTTTCGTTACCATAGAATGTGGTGGGGTAGAGCGGGAGATGAATTGGCCAGGCAGGCGGTCCGGCACCTGATCGAGGTCCATGAAGGGTGGAAGCTAGATGAGACCCTGCCTAAGAGGGTTACGAGAGCTTGGTTCAAGAAAGCGAAGCTTGAGGGGATGCTTGCTAACAAGTTCGGAGGTTCGCCACAAGCAGCCCTCAGGCTTGCTTATCGGGAGCACCTCTTCGATCCGATGCACCCGACAAAGCGCCATGCCTGGCATGAGTGGGAATTTCACTACCGTCCGGGAATGTGGCAGGGGAAAGCCGGAGCGGCCTTGGCCAGGCAGGCCATCCACCACCTTATAGAAGTTCACGAGGGCTGGCCGGTAGATCGGACCCTGCGAAAGAGAGCCACCAAAGCATGGTTTCACGGAGTCGGTCTTTACGGGATGCTCCAGCAGAAGTTCCAAAACTCTACACGGGAAGCATTGCGCTTTGCCTGTCCTGATCTGTACGGCCCCAAGGGCCGCTGGCCACTTGGGGCGATGCCGCGGAAGTTTAAGCGGGCACAGCGTTCCGTGAAAGGCGTAGCCAAGGGGGGTAAAGTCGTATATGATCGCCAACTGACCAGAGAAGTTGATCGTGGGATGAAGTGAAATGGCCGACACTATCATTGACCTCCGAAGCGATACGGTAACCAAGCCTTCGCCCGAGATGCGGCAGGCCATGGCTGAGGCCGAGGTGGGGGATGACGTTTATCTGGAGGACCCAACGGTGAACCGGCTCCAGGAACGGGCAGCTCAAATCTTTGGTCGTGAAGCCGCGCTGTTTGTGCCTTCAGGCTCCATGGGAAATCTGACTTGCATCATCGCCCAAACCCGTCCGGGTCAGGAGGTCATCTGCGAAGAAAAGGGTCACACTTATAGCTACGAGATGGCATCCATGTCAGCCGTGGCCGGAGTCCTTCCTCGGCTGGTTCCTGCTGAGGATGGCATCATGAGCTGGGATCAGATCTCACGAGCTATTCGCCCGAAAATCTATTATCGTGCGCAGACCGCCCTGGTCTCGTTGGAGAACACGCACAACATGGCTGGGGGTACGGTATATCCTACCAAGCTTGCCCACGAGATTTGTGAGCGGGCGCACGAAGCCGGCCTCGCCGTTCACCTCGACGGCGCAAGGGTCTTCAATGCAGCGACATATCTCGGAGAAGACGTTGCGGAAATGACGAAAAAGTTCGACTCCGTGCAGTTCTGCCTGAGCAAGGGGTTAGGGGCTCCTGTTGGGTCGATGATCGTAGGATCGAAGGCCTTTATCGATCGGTGTCGGAGTATTCGCAAGATGCTGGGCGGAGGTATGCGACAGGCGGGTGTCTTGGCCGCGGCAGGCTTGGTTGCCCTAGAGAAGGGTCCCAGGCGATTGCATATCGATCACGCCAACGCCAAGTTTCTAGCCGAGCGACTTGCGCAAGTCCCAAGCATACGGATCAATCCGGCTAAAGTTCAAACCAATATTGTCATCTATGACGTTCAACAAACCGGTTTCTCTTCAGCCGATTTCCTTGCCGAACTGGCCCGGCGAAAAGTCTTAGCAGTGCCGGTCGATGCGGAAAAAATCCGCATGGTCACCCATTTGGACGTTGACCGGAAGGATATTGAGAAGGCCGTGGACACGATTGGGGAAGTGGCGGCAAAGTCTCCTTCGGCGCGCGGCCAGTCTACGAAGCAGCCTCCCTATCAACGATACGCTTGAATCGATTCTAAGGTATTTCCCACCGGAGTTCAGCCCCTCATGCGCCTCCTTTTATGGGTTCTTACCGATCGCCTTCAGCAGTTCTCCCAGGGGCACGATTCGTCCGTGGAGGGGCAGGATCTGATCGACCTCCAGCTTTAACCGTTCGATGTTTTCGTGAAGATTCACACTGAACGGATTAGCTCTAGCCGGTGGCGGGGCATTTGGCGGCCCCGGGGTATAGGCATCCGCTTCGACCAATAGCTTCTCCTTCGGAAGATACGCCATGATGAACCAGAAACCATTTGCAGGTGGCGGTACCAGAACAACGATGATAAAAGACAATAAACTTACGAGGTCAAATTGTAGAGGAGAGAATAGATGGACAATATGACTCATCTCATCGCTGAATATGCCTCCAGTCTTTCCTTCGAGGAGTTGCCGGGGGAGGTCGTCCACGGCGCGACTCAAAGGATGGTGGATAGCCTCGCGTGCGCCATCGCGGCGTACGAGTGCGAGCCAGCTCAGATCGGACGCCGCCTCGCCAGAGGCGCTGTGCCAGAGCGATATCCGGGTCGTATCCTCGGGTTTCCAGAGAGATCAACAGCGGAAGATGCAGCCTTCGTGAACACCGCTATGGTCCGCAACCTCGATTTCAATGACCAGTATCCGGGCGGCCATCCCAGTGACTGTCTGGGCGCTTTCCTGGCGATTGCTGAGTCCGCGGGAGCAGACGGCCGCCGTTTGCTGTCAAGCATGGTAGTCGCCTATGAACTTTTTGTCCGGTTCAACGATGCGACCGGGCTGCGGGTGAAGGGATGGGACCAAGGTTTTGTGATCGGCGTATGCACTGCCGCTGGGGTTGGCAATCTCATGCGCTTGTCTCCTGAGATCATAGGCCAGGCAGTTGCGATCACAGCGGTGGCCAATGTCCCCATGCGAAACACCAGGGCAGGGGAGCTCTCTCTCTGGAAGGGCGCAGCGACCGCGTTTGCGACCCGCAACGGATTGTTCGCGACGCTGCTAGCCGCCGAGGGGATGACAGGACCAGACCGCCCCTTCGAGGGAAAGCACGGACTCTGGGATCTAATCACTGGGCCATTTAAGCTAGCGCCGTTAGGGGGTCGAGGCGGTGCCTTTCGTACCCCTGAGGTGCAACTTAAGTACTGGCCGGTAGAATACAACGCCCAATTGGTCGTCTGGGCGGCGCTGGAACTCCGCTCCAAGGTCGATTGGCGCGATCTAGCAGAGATCGACATCGGCACCTACGCCTTCGCGTACAGTGAGATTGGGAGCGAGCCGGAAAAGTGGGACCCCAAGACCAGGGAGACGGCCGATCATAGTCTGCCCTACATTTTCGCCAGGACACTCGTCGATGGGACCATCAACGCCGCTTCCTTTGAAGAGGCCTCCTGCCGTGATCCATCGCTTCGGCCACTCATGGCCAAGATTCGCGTGCGCAAGGACGAGGGGGTCGAAGCGCTCTATCCGGGGACCGTGTCCATACGGGTTGAGGCCATGACCAAAGACGGAAAGCGCTATTCGATCGAAGCCCGCGACCCGCTTGGACACAACAAGAACCCCATGCAGGACAAGGATATCAGGGAAAAATTCCTCGGGGTTGCGAGGCCAGTCCTGGGCTTGAACCGAGCCTCTGCGGCGCTGGAGTGCTGGTGGGACCTAGAGCACGTATCAAATTTGTCTGATGCACTGAGCCTTCTAGAGTTGAAGCCCGGAGCGACTGAGAAATAGGTCGCAGACTCTTTTTGAGTTTCTTTAAAGCTTCAACCGCACGGGAGTGCCGGAAGTGGATCCACCACTCCGATCATGCTGTCCCGTGTGACGAGCTTTGTTAGCTCCCCCTCGCTCATTCCCTCGGTACCTGGCG
>JBOHVJ010000027.1:0-5765 GCA_050735075.1 Binatia bacterium | reverse complement strand
AGGTAAGAGAGTTAGCAGCGAAAAACGAACATAAAAGAAAGGGGAAAAGGGAGGCTGGTTTTTCTTCCGTAGAGCGATCACAGAAAAGTAGCCTGTCCCCGTTTCGGGATCTGCCGAGCCGCACCAACGAAACACTAAAAGCCATACAGCTCGGCGGGATTATCGGCGAGGATCTTGCGGCGCGTGGCGTTGTCAGGCGCCCAGTCGAGGAGCAGATCGAGCAGGTCCGCGTCGTCGGGAATGCGATCCTTTGGCGCCGACGGGTGCGGCCAGTTGCTCGCCCACAGGATGCGTTCGGGCGCGTGCTTCACCAGGGCTTTCGCGAGCCTTCCCACGTCTTCGTACTTCGGACCGCCGGTCTTCGAGGTTTCGTACGGCGCCGAGAGCTTCACCCAGCAGCGCCCCGTATCTACCAGCCGCAGCAGCGACTTGAACGCCTCCGATTCAGGTGCCACGGGTTCGAGGAACTTGCCGGTATGGTCGATCACGAACTTGCCGGGCAGCCGTTTGATCTGCGCCTCGACCTTCGGCAGCTCGCGGCCGTCGAGCTGGATATTGGCGTGCCAGCCGAAGGGGTGCACCCGCGCCATCAGCTCGTCCATGACGTCGAAGCCGAGCGTGCCGCCCTGAAGCGTCATGATGCGCAGCGCGCAGATTCCTCCCTTGGTGAGGCGATCGAGTTCAGCGTCGGAGACGCCGGGCTTCACCACCGCGACGCCCTTCGCGCCCGCGCCGAGCGCGCGGATCGCGTCCAGCGTTACCCGGTTGTCCGCCGCGTAGGCGTTCGGCTGGACGACCATCACCCGATCCAGACCCAAGCGCCTCTGCATCGCGCGGTAGGCATCGACCGGGAAGTGCCCGGGCATGAAGGCGCCTGGCGCGCCCGGCACTTGCGCGTCGTAGAAATGCATGTGGGTGTCGCACGCGCCGGGCGGCGCGGCCAGCTTCGGGCGACGCTCGCTCATTTCTTCTTTCCCCTTGCCGGTTTCCGGGGCACCGGCGCGGGATTCGGCATTTCCTTGTTCAGTTTCTAGATACCTGATGGCTAACGGCTTATAGCTTTAAGAAAAGTGGCCTTCGGCCTTGGCGTGTTTGTAAATGCCGTCGTGAAACATGCCAACGTAATCGGCGTTGGTAAGACAGCAATACTCAGGTCCCCACCCTGGGCGTGACCAGGTTAAGCCATCCTGCAGCATGGTTTCGAAGATGAGTCGTGCGACCTGGCCGTGCGCCATGAGCCCTTCCTCGTGCTCGTGAAGATCTGCTTCTTCGTGAACTTGAAAATAGTGTAATTGAGCATCGTTAAAGCCATATTTCTCAAGCAAAGCTTGACGCCATTTCTGAGCCCAATGGCCGAACATCACTTCATTAAGGGAGCGGGCCCACCACTCGATCATGCTACCCTCGTAGATAAGCCCTCTAGCAAACTCGGTAAGTGCCCGGCATTCAGGGTAGACTTCACAGTGGATCATCTCCTCGCGGCTCACGTCGAATACTTCGCCCTGCTTCACCAGAACTTCGATATGTCCGGGAATAGTTGGGTTGACCAGCTCGTCGCTGATCTTGCCGACGTATGGAGCAAGGAGTTCCTGATGGCGGGCGAAGAAGCCCATATGCCTCTGATAGATGATGAGGTGAAAGTTATTGATCTCAACTGGGTAGCTGTACCAGTGTTTCCAGAAGAGGCGGATCGTTTTTAGCGGTAGTTTTCCAGCCTCCAGCTCGCGCATGAAAGGAGCGGAGAAAATTCGCTCCTCCCAACGGTCATACATCTTCGCGACTATGTCATCCGCATACGCTTTAGCCTCTGCAGCGCTAAACTTTTTGTCCCACTCGAAAGGTATCCTTGGGTTCGTAGTTCCCACTTCATTCTCCTCGACCATTTAATCGTTGATTCGTATATTGATTATTCGATTAAACGATTCAACGTGCAACAAATAACGAGTAAAGACTGCCTACTAGGGCAGCGGGAGCGATACGCCCGCCTCGATTAGCCCTTTTCTGAGTTCCTCTCTTTCTTTGTCGTTGAAGGGGGCGCACTCCCAGCGTGGAAAGCGCTTAACCGGGAGCCCGCGCATGCGCATGATCTCGCCGAATACTCCCCGTCCGTGCTCCGGCAGGTAGCGCCCAACCGCCTGCATCACTGCGGCAAGCTGGTCGTGCGCCTTGCGGGCCTCATCGAGCTTGCCCTCTTTTAGGCTGAGAAACATCTTCACACAGATCTCGGGGAAAGGCGTCGTGGGCGGATGGATGGCTCCTCTTACGCCGAGGGAGTAACCTGGAAAAAGAGAAAAGATTCCGCCGGGAAAAACACCGATAGACGAGGGGAGTTTGAAGACATATCCCAAAAGGAAATCGAAAGGAACAAAAGAGACCTTGATTCCGACTAGCGGCG
This sequence comes from Binatia bacterium, assembly GCA_050735075.1. Taxonomy (GTDB): domain Bacteria; phylum Desulfobacterota; class Binatia; order UBA9968; family UBA9968; genus JAHFAO01. The sequence continues at coordinate 3,370 of JBOHVJ010000027.1, read as the reverse complement.
AAGGTGATATTGCCTCCTGTATTTTAAGGACCTTTGGAGGAGTTATTTGAACGTGCGTGGTCTCGGTATTGTCGTAGATGAAAAGAGGGACGCCGGGGACAGACTGCGCAATAGCCTTGTAGTGCGCGTAGACCTCATAGTCATTGTGCGGATAATAATAAGGCGGAACCACTGCGATGGCATCCACCTCAAGGCTCGCAGCGTGTCGGGCGAGCTCAATAGAGGAATAAGTGTTGGCTGTCCCGACATGGAGGACGATGGGTACCTTTCCGCGCACGCGCCGGACAATTCTCTCGGCGACTTTTTTTCTCTCATCGATCTCCATCACCATCCCCTGGCCATGGGTTCCCAAGGCAAAAAATCCTTGCACCCCGGCGGCGATATAGAAATCCGCCAAAGCATCGACTCCGCTTTCATCCACGCTGCCATCTTCCTTAAAGGCAATGGGCATGGGAATAAGGATACCCTCAAGTCTTTTATTAGTTTCCATCTGATAACCTCCTCTTTTCAAATCTATCTCACGAGAATCTCCATTCGACTGGCCTCGAATTGACGGGCTCTCTGAATTGAAGCGCGCCTTCCTTTATAGTTGCGCGCCTTCGCTGTTGTCAAGCATGTTGGAAATAAATTTACGACTGTGTATCCTCCATGTCCCTCTCCCGAGGGTTGGGGTGAGGGCAAACCTATGCGCGCGACCCTCACCTCTCATCCTCTCCCTCCAAGGAGGGCGAGGAGGTCCTCTTGAGCGCCCCCGCTGACCTACGACCTCTCCCAGTCTCAAGTGTTGTGAAGGAGTACATCCTCTGCCTTGCACGGCGTCAGTGCTTGTAATATGAATCCACTTGAGAAAGGAGCATAAAACCATGGCACAGATTCGTCATCTTGCGATCAGGACCGAGAATCCTGAGAAGTTGGCCGCTTTCTATATGGAGGTTTTCGGATTTAAGGAGCTCCATCGAGGCTCCCATCCGGGACATCCGGCAGGAAAGAGCGTTCACCTTACGGACGGATACTTTGAACTTGCCATCCTAGATAATTCGGCGCAGCAGAGCCCGAACGGTCTTTACCACTTCGGCGTTCAGATCGATGACATGGACGCAACGCTGGAGCGCATCAAGAAATTTCAAGCTGATAAGCCGATCAAGAGGAGGCCGGAAGGCACGCCGTTTGCGGAGATGAGGGTATCGGATCCTGAAGGAAACCTCATCGATCTCTCGGTCCACGGCTTTCTAGATTACAAACCATTAAAATGAGGAGGATGGCAGACTAGAGACCGAGCAGCTTGGCCCACTTCCTCCGCGTCTCGCGCATACATCTCACTTCCTCCTTCTGCTCTTGAGTTCGGACTGGGCCTCGCGCACCAGGGAGAGGTCGACGATGCGGTCTAGCGGGACCTCCTCGGTTATCTTCGCATCCTTTTTCATTCTATCGATCACCAACTTAAGTAGAGGCTCGTCGATGTCGCCCTCCAAATTGAATACCCGCTTAAGGATCCCGTAGCTGCCCAGAGCGACGCGTCGATCGAGGTTAAAATGCTTCTGCAAGTAGCTGATAACCTCGTCCTCATGGCCAGCGATGTAATCAAGACTGCGCAAAATACCTCGGATAACAGCCTTGACCTGGTCTCGATGTTCCTGCACCCGTTTGGCGGTCGTGACAAGTCCGCCTTGGACATCGCCAATATCGAAGGTGTCCCCGAGATCGGTGTAACCAGCCAAGCTTGCCATGGATGTATAGGGAGGTGAAAGGATGGCGGCGTCGACGACTTTGCTTACCAAGGATGTATAGCTTTGAGCGGTGGTATTGGTAGTTATGTAGGTGACCTTATCGCCAGGTCCGTCCCGGCCGAGTTTCTTCATCACCGCCAGGGCCGCGTAGTGCGCGGTTGAGCCGATACCGCTTACCCCAACTGTCTTGATTTTTTTTTCATTCATTCCAGGCTGGCCGACCAGGCTGAAGCTCAACTTCGTCTGGACGAAAACCACGATTCGCAGCGGCGCGCCCTTGAGAGCGGCGCGCATGCCAACCCCGGGCGCCGCCGAGTAGGCGACATCGCCGGCCTCCAGAGCGACGATACCAAGCGGCGGTCTCATCACAATCAGCTCCGGGTCAATCCCTTCTTCCTTGAAGATCCCTTTGTCTTGACCGAAGTAGAAGGGGAGGAAGGTCAGCGACTTGGTAGGAACGGTTACCCTGATCTTCTCTACTGGCTTACGGGGCAGATATTCCTGAGTCTGCCCCCATGCGCTGGTCAGGACAAAAATGAGAAGCGCCAGGGCTGTTAGTCCTATTTCGAATAATCTAGCCCTATGATGCGTTGATTCACCCTCTCCCCACTGCGTCCACTGCGGGAGAGGGAAGGGGTGAGGGGTAAGTATTAGCCTTTCAGCGATCTTCATTGGTCCTCTTCCCGATAAAGCCCACGGGCTTTCATAATCAGCGTTTCGTTCACCAAAAATAATTTGTCCTTTTCACATGGTCCGCATACCTGTTTTGAGAATGAGTGTCAACCAGAGTCTATAAAGCGTTCATAAGCTGGCAGCATGTTGAAATTCCTGGCCGGCACCGGTTATCCAAGGATAAAAGACAAAGTTTAACCGCTATCTTTCATAGCGCACTCAAGCATGTTGTTCCGTCTGACCACTTGGACTGGGAAGTAAGGGATATGGCTGGGGTTCACCTGTTGGACCAAGGTCCAATAGACAAGGGATTGTAAGAACCCTAAACTGCGGCTTGGTTTTCGATGCTACCCTTAGGACGACGACAAAGTGTCACAGTATGACATGTCAAAGCAGCTATGGCCGAACCCCGAAAGGTAAGAAAACCAACCTATTACGATTTGGCACGAAGATTGTTATATCAACAACAAGCTTTTTGCTGAACTGGAGCGGTGTTGGAAAGACAGCATTGGGTAACAAGGGAGGTAGGTATATGAAGCCGTTAGGCTGGATCACCAAGGTATCGTTGTTGGCGTTTAGCTTGCAGCTCATGGGAACATCCTGGGCCACTGAGAGGAATGTTGCACTCATCAAGGATGACGTGTGCGAGCAGTCGGCAGAGACCTCTACTGCGAAAGCTAAAGTCCAAGCGGTGTTTGGAAAGATGCCCTTACACTTTGAAGCCAACCAAGGGCAAGCCGACGCGAGGGTCAAGTTCCTTTCTCGTGGCCATGGCTACACGTTATTTCTCACACCTAACGAGGCGGTGCTCACGTTACACAAGTCTGACGCTAAGCTATCCCCGTTTAGCTCTCAACATGCAACGAAAACGGAACCGAGTAACTCTAAACTTGGAAATCAGAACCCCCAGCTAGGAAGTGTTATCCGAATGAAACCAGTCGCAGCCAATCCAGATCCGCAGATCGTAGGGC
>JBOHVJ010000026.1:0-5509 GCA_050735075.1 Binatia bacterium | reverse complement strand
ACCCAAACTCAATCGCATCCACGCAGGCCGTAATTCCGTTTGAAAAACCTCTCATGTAAGCAAATAGCCGCCTCTCTTCTTTGGATAAGTACTCACCCTCAGAGTCTTTCAGCGCGCCCCGTGTCTTGCCCGAATACTTTCCTTTCATCAGAATACTAGAGCTGGTTGTTTTAAGCCGCTTTCGGTCGATTATTCCTTATCCTTCACCTGCATATAACCTGGAAGGCTCATCGTACTCGAACAGCGCCGAACGCGCACGCTATCTAAGCAACTCCTGCGAGCCTCTAATGCGATTCTGGAAGCAGAGAACAACAGTGAGCATACGAAAGAATTGGTGCGACTCCTCGAACCATGTACCTCATCTGATTCAGAACAGAAGCACCATTATCTTGCATCTCTCTAATGATGCGTTCATGTTGAATTGGTAGAAAGACTTGGACTCGCTGATCAGGTCCGAAAGCGGAAAGAGCGGAATGGAGGAGTTCACGAAGTAGTTCTTCGGAGTCAGCAACCCCCGGCCCTACCATCCCACCGCGGGCAAAAGGACATAACCCAACGAAACCCCGATAGTCCGGAGCCACGATTAGCTTGCCGAGTCTCGCCAGCATCGCCAAGTCTTTGTCTCGTCGGACACCTGTCAACCTTTCTTCCATCGCAACAATATTTGGCAAGTCTTCCACCCGAGCGAGGCGGAACGATGATCTTGCAAAACGTAGGGGTGGAGAACCAGTGTCTACGAGGAGGCGTGTCACCGGAGTAACCGGAACGAATCCGCAATTGGAATACAGTTTGTAAGAGTGCAGGTTCCATTCAGTCTGAAGCAGGCGAATAGAACTCGCTCCTTCAGACCTTGCGGCGTTAACGCAGGTGGCTACTAGTTCACGTCCGATGCCTTTGCTTTGAAACTCGGGGGCGACAGCCACTGGCCCAATGGAAGCTCCCTCGCCTCGAGTTCTGAGAAAGGCAAAGCCACTGATACGATTCTCCATTGTTGCAACGAACGCTGTGCTCGGGTCCAGACAAAGGTGATGCCGCACGAATGGTTCCGCAACTGACTCGGACGAGAATTCCCGGCGATGGCCGTAGCGGCGAGCCATGTCGTTGAAGGCACGAAACATTATGTCAGCACATACTTCAATGTCCGCCTCCTCCATTCGCCGGATTGCAAACACTTCTGCCTTCGCACCGAATGGCCGAGCATCACTAGGCAATGAATTCAGTGGATTACCCACGAACCACCCGGCCGTCCCAAAAAACTGTCACTTTGCCATCCTGAGATAGGGAGAGAACAAAACATGGTTCTTCCGCTGTTACGCTGATCCCCCAGAGGGAGTGATGCCTTGTGCCAGCGCTATTCAAGAAAGCGAGATCGCTTACCATCGTGTCGAAGCTTGCAGTTCCTCCATCGTCGGCCGAAACTGAATGCGGCATGCCACATATTGACGCTGCTAGCAGCTCCATCTCTTCAACGTGTGTTAGGTCTTTCTCATGAACAAACTTTTCCAAGAGTTGGGATTGAACTTTCTGCGCGTCATTCTTTGCGATTTTCTTGCCTTTTTCCGCCAGTTTGTACAGGTCCAGCAATTCAAAGTCGCCCTTTGATGACTTTCGGATGTACGGAGAGAAGTGCTGTGCTGGTCTACAACAAATACCTTCGCTCTTTATCTCAATGAGTACCGCTCCATCAAGCTCCGCCAACGGTACGCATTTGTCCGCATAGGACTTGAGCTTTTCGCCGTGGTTGACCGACAGATCCCGCGAAGGAATCAGGGGCGTCTCGTATCGCTGAAGCCTTGGGCCAAGAGACTTTGTCTGCCTGTCAATCCTTGTGCGCCAAGACTGAACCCGTTTGCTGCTCTTGCCTGCTCGATTTACGACGACCAGCCCCGCACCGTGACCCTTGCGCTTTAACTGCTCAACGACCATTCCTAACAGGCCTGCGAGTGGAGCTACAACAGTGTCCTCCACACTAGTGTGCTTCAGAGCAGTTTTGACCTGCTTTTCTATTACTTCCCCAGTGTCTGGTCGAGAGACATTTTCGTTAAGCACTCGAATCAGGTGTCTGTCGGACGAATCAAAGATGTCGAACCGATCTTTCCCATGAATCACCGCGTAGTGATAGGCGCGGGCGTGCGAACCCCATCCACCGACCCAGCGCCAATTGCTCTGCGACGCCCCTTCGGGATATTCGTATACGGCGCGCAACCGACTCTCTTTGTCAAACCATATGACTCGTTCCCTTGCACCGAACAAACTGAAGTACGACTTGATGTACTGGACGATGTTTTCTATTTCTCGCTCGCTATGCGGAACAATAGAAAGGTGTGGCGGTGGTTCCTCAAAGAGGTGACATTTTAGCGCCGGGGCATACGCCGTTCCAAACCCAAGGCAGAATCGCACGTCCCGTCCTTCGTGAAAAGCCTTGTCTGCCAGACTTGCTAGGATGAAAAGCCAGCGCCTTTCCGCCGACCGCGGAAGGACCTCTTTGCCTAGAGATTGCTCGATTTCATTGACAAGAGACCTGAACTTTGTCGGCTCGGTCCCTTGTCCGCCCCTTTCCGCGGCACGACCTATCAGTTTATCCGCGCCTTTCAGCAGCGTTTCAATGTCGTCTCGAAACGAAAGATAACGAGAAAGACTGGGTAGCGTCTCATGGAATCCAGCGATCAAGTACATGTATGAATCATCATCCCCTAACTTGAACCGATCCAGCAAGAGACCTGAAGGTTCACAGAAGCGAGGCTCATTAAACACAAGACTCTGGATAGCCTCAATTCCCTCTAGCAGTCGGTCCCAATAGGCCGTGTGCCGGACTGTCGGATCTGGGGGGCTCAAGTTCAAGAGCCAGTTCGACAAGGTACCCTGCGAGCCTGTGGCAACAATTGGTCTCAACAATTCAGCAAAGGACTGTCTCGTTTGGGTGTCACTGATTACCTTTTCGCGATATGAACGACTTCCTTCCTTTAACCGTGCAATTACGCAAAGATCTCCCAAACGTTCTACACAGTGCTCAGCCATCCTAGTCAAAAGATCGTTCCACTGCGTAACTTTTTCTTCATCGGATGAGGGGGTATGGCCGTAGTCTTCCCAGCCGGAGAATACTGTTTCTATCTCTCGACGATGCTCCCTAATGACCCGGAGTAGGACATCGTCGAAAGTCCGCGCTAGCGTTCGTAGCTCCTCTATGTTTAGCCCTGCCCGCACAAGATTTACTGTAGCCATTTGGTCGGTAACGTCTTTGACGTTACATTGCTCCCATTGGAAAAGGATTTGAGGTAGATTCAACTGCAGGGTATCTTCGCTGTGAAGAGCGTTAATCAGTGTCGTGCTGGTGCGTAGCGCGTACCAATAAGCTCGCAGCCAAAGATTAGTGTAGACCCACTGAGGTACGTCATCTCCCACCTTAGCCGGATCTTGACAAATTGTGTTTGGTAGCCAAATCCTGGAGAAGCGTCCAACCGTTGCATCGATAAAGTGAACGCCAACCACAGTCGCCGGGAACCCTCTGTCCTTCGCCTTCCCTATTGCCTTCCATGCTTCGCTTTCCCTAACCTGATTCAGGTCTGCACTTGTAAAGTGCCCTAAGCTTGCGATGTCAGGCAAGACGCTTCCGCCAATAGCGACCGCTGCGGCGTTGAAGATATCACGACGCCTGGCCAAGCTGTCCGCGGAGGTCGTCGAGATCTCTGCGAGCTGCGTCAGCAGGGCCTCTGCGTCCGTAAGCAAGAGACCACTCACTTTGCGCTCCGATGTTCTTGCCAGTTTGCTGATCCCGGTGTACGATCCTCTCCCTTGTACGAATTCAAGAGATTAGTTTGAGACCGCGCTGCATGCCTAAAGTGCGGGGAAACTACAATCTCCACTCGGATTCCTCACGCCAGTAATAGAGGCGTCGGCCTAACGCAAGTAACAATGCGTTAAGCGCCATCCCTATAAGGCCCAACAGGATGGTTTCGGCATAGAGGCCGGAGAAATCGAATGTCCGCTCTCTTTCGATAAGGCGAAACCCTAATCCGTCACCGCCGACGAGCATCTCCGCCATCACTACGAGTATCAGAGCTATCGCCAACGCGATGCGAAGAGATGCCAAAATGTGAGGTAGAGCAGCGGGTAGCATTATACCCAACAGAAGCCGCGAACCTGTCCAATTGTACGCTCGAGCTGTCAATATCAGCCCCCTGTCCACAGAGGCTAGGGCGTCCCTAGAGCCCACGTATATCGGGAGAAAACACCCGAAGAAAGCGACCGCTATCTTCATCGGGGAATAGATTCCAAACAACACAATGGCAAAAGGCAGAATGGAGATCGCTGGCAACTGCCGAAAAAACTCCAATGGATAGGTCACAATCTCTTCTAGGGTTCTGAAGCGCGCGGCGACAAGTGCCAACCCCACACCTAGAGATGCTGCGACCGAAAAGGCCACGAGCACGCGCGATAGAGTGGCAAGCATTGCCTCAAGATAATCTCGATTGATAATGGCATGGAGGACGGTCCCACCTATTATGTGCAGTCTGGGGAAAAACGTCGCTGGCAACGTAGGCGCGAGTATTCGATAGAAGCCGAAGACAGAGTTGGATTCCCATAAGACAAGCAACGCGAACAGGCCTAGTAGACGCAAGTATGTGCTGCTAGTTGTGCTGCTAGCTGTTGTAGGGTTTCGCAGATTGGTCACCTCAATAGTTTTTGGACAGCAAGAGTAAGAGAGTCATTCGCTCCTGTCGCCGAGACCGGCAGCTCCTCTACCTTGCCCTGCTCGCCCAGTACAAGAATAGAATCAGATACGTCCAATGCTTCATGGATGTTATGTGTTACCCAGAGCGCCGATATGCCCTTCCTCTTCAAGAAATCTCGTATGCGGGGGAGGACCCTCCTTAAAGTGCCCGCGTCCAGATTCGCCAATGGCTCGTCGAGAAGCAGCAAGCCTGGCTGCCGGATCAAAGCGCGTGCAAGAATAACGCGTTGCTTTTGTCCTCCTGAGAGATCTCGCGGCAGAATGTCCAGCTTCTCGCTGATCTCTAGCATTTCGCAAAGATTTCTGAGCTCCTTGTCTTTGTGCTCGTTTAGCCCCCAACAGATATTGTCCCTAGCTGAAAACCAGCGGAGCAGCATGCTTTCGAAGTTTTGAAAAACTGGAAGCTGCGAGCCGTCAATCTCGATGCTCCCCGATTCCGGTTCGAGAACACCAAGAATCAAGTAAATGAGAGTCGACTTGCCGACACCTGACGGCCCCAAGACACATTTGACCTCTCCGTCCCCCTGGATACCAAGATTCAGCTTATCGAACAGAACAGGGGATGAGGGATACTTAAACGTCAGATTAGTGATGCGCAATACATCATCATCGTCTTTCAAGAAAACCTTCCTCCTCCATCCAAGTCCTCATTTGGCGCAGCGCCTCATCGGGTATTTCTTCGACAAACTTTGCCCGCCCTGATTTCTTGAGGTCATCGACAGACACTTTCGTGTATCGTGTCACTGCATCAAGGACTTTGCCATTGAATCCGTTCGT
>JBOHVJ010000025.1:0-2735 GCA_050735075.1 Binatia bacterium | reverse complement strand
GTCCGGGGCAGACCGGTCACCATTCAATCGATCAGCCCCGTGAGGCATACCGGCCATGCTAAGGAAGAGGAACAACCAAGAAGATTAGACAGTCGGACCAGCCCTGTGCTCCCCAAACGCGCAAGTTACACCACCTTTCCTGCACAATGTTCCGTTGTGGTAAAGTACCCCCCTCTAGAGGTCTAGGTCACCTTAATGACAAGAGGACAACAGAGGATACTTTAGGAGGCTGCTATGGCTAAGAAGGGTGCTAGCCAGCAGAGAGGAGACCCTGAATCTGATAAGAAATCCTCCCAAGGAAAGATCAGGAGCGACTTTCCGAAACACACACTTGAGGAGGCGATCCGCGTTGCAAAGGCTCTCGAGGAAAAAAACGGTGGACAACCTCTTCCTCCAACAGAAACGGCCATTGCCGTTGGTAAGAGCCCCGGCAGCTCTGATTTTCGTGTCCTTCTTTCCTCATCAATCAAGTACGGGTTAACCAGCGGGAGTTACAACCAGGAGAGAGTCTCTCTTCAAGAACTGGGTCGAAACATCGTCGAGCCGACAAGTCAGGAAAGTAGCCACCGCGCTCTCGTCACCGCGGCCCTGAATCCTCCTACATTCCGCACAATTTATGATTATTTTAAAGGGAAAAAACTCCCGGAAGCGACATTCTTCCAGAACACGATTGTTAGGGAGTTTCAGGTTCCACGAGAGCAATCAGGGAAATGCGTAAACGTTTTCTCCACAAACATGGAGTACGTCGGGTTAATCAGAACCGCGTCCACAGGAAAATGGCTTAGCACCGAGGCTCTTCCAAAGCAAACAGTCATAACCGACACAGAAGAGATCGAGGATCTGGAAGAGTCGGCTGAACTGGATAAATCTCAGCCCACAACACCTGTGAGTCCGCCCGAATCTGATAAGCCTACCGTCAGAAATGCAATTTTTCTCGGTCATGGAAAAAATAAGAAACCCCTCGAACAGCTCAAACAGATCCTGGACCAGTACAAGATCCCTTATAAAGTTGCTGTCGATGAACCTAACCGGTTCCGACCGATTTCGCAAAAAGTCGCGGACATTATGGGAGACTGCGGTGCAGCCATCTTGATCTTTACAGCCGACGAAGAATTTCAAGATATAGAGGGCAACGCGATCTGGAAGCCAAGTGAAAACGTTGTTTACGAGCTGGGAGCAGCCTCTGTGCTTTACGGAGGGAGGATCATCATCTTTAAGGAAGAAGCTGTCCACTTTCCGGCTAACTTTCGAGACATCGGGTACATTGACTTCCAAAAGGATGCGCTGTCTGCAAAGACCAACGAACTCTTTAAGGAATTGATTTCGTTTGGTCTTATCAAGGTTACAGTCGGCGTGTAGCAACCTGAAGAAGGGGTGCCACGAACCATTTCGCCCTCTCTCTCGAAATAGCTCATTTGTTGTACTTGCTTAGGCGACGGTCACCTAGCTATTCTGCCCTGTTTGTGAAAAAGGATCTTTGGGATCAAAGGACTGATACCAAGAACTGTGGCCTCTAGGGCCTTGAGGGGTGTCATAGGTTTTCTCACCCTTTATTTCGCACCACTTGCCTGTGGTCGCTAATGTGAATTCAAGCTTCGATGCTATTGGAGCCACAATCTGATTCCTGAAGCACACTGCAATTTCCAGCGCCTTCGACGCCAAATCTTTTGAAATTGGGTCAGCTCTGTGGACGAAGTTGTTTCTGTTCGGCCATATTTCCTTACATAGTGTTTCCCAAACAGAATTCCCAGATGTTGTTTGGACAGTAACAAGGTCGATTTCCCATGCCTTGAGCACTGCTGGCAATAGGCTGCGATCCTCCGCTGTTCGTCCTGACGCCACCCTGCCGACAAGAATTCCAGCCCACTCGTCCGAGAGGAATGCTCCCTGTATTAATGGACGAAGGACCAAAAAGCGGATCATTAGCTCGATCGCTGTAGCAGAATGACATAGTGAAGCACCAAAGTGCTCTGAATTGAGGAAGGCCTCAGCCTCAGTCAAACAGAATTTCACTCTAGCATCGATAGCGTCTCCGTAAGTACCAAGATACGTTTTGGCAGACTCATATGAGATACCTTTGAGCGTTTCCTTAACGAACTCCTCTCGAGCCGCGTCTTGTGCATAATCCCCATAGTCGTCATCGTCCCAATAGCTAGTCATGGATGCCTACCTTTGCATCTACTCAAATCAGTGGGGAGAGGAGAAAGTAGACAAAAAGATGCCAGGAATCTTTTCTCGTACACAGCTTCCCGGACTGGATTCGCGCCAGAGGAGGAACACTCGCCGGTCTCCTTCAAACGCACCCAGGAGTACGCCGAACGAGGATAAAAATCAACGGGCGGGTTGCGAGGCAAGGCTACTGGCTGATGAGGGTGCCGAAGGCGGCGAAGAGCTGGCCGGTAAGGTACTGAGTCGTTTCCGGGTCACGAAACTCCTTCCTGCGCATGAAGTCGTTGAGTACGCGCCCGTCGCTGGTCCGATGCGTGTCGGACGTCTTCAGGTTCATCCGGTACCGCTCAATCCCTCCCGCGACCTGGCTCACGACGACCACGGTGCCGTCGCGCTCAACCCCCTCCACCACACCCACATGCGTGAGCGGATCGTTGAAGCGCTCATCCCTGTTGAAGTCCCAGGTATTGTGGAAGAACACCAGGTCACCAGGATGGACGGTCGGGCCATAATGGATCCGCCCGTGCCGCAGGACATGCCCGTAGATGCGCCCGACGCCGTTGCCG
>JBOHVJ010000024.1:0-3079 GCA_050735075.1 Binatia bacterium | reverse complement strand
ACACAAGAGACTCACACCAGTGTCCGAAAAATACTGGAAGGCAAACCGCAAAAGCCGATCACTCTCTTCCTCAACGGCAACTATCACACGCTCCTCCCCATCATCCACAAGAATGGTCTTGTTTATCTCTCCGTGGGTTCCCGAGGGGAGATGATCCAGCGGGTTCGCTCACGGATCACCGGTACTTTTCTGCTTCTAGCCTTGATGTCCCTTTTTCTATCCGGGGTTGGGGTTTTCTTTGTCATTCAGCGTTGGGTCTCTAGACCGATTTACGGCTTGGTTTCAATAGCCCAAGCCATTGCTGAGGGTGACCTGAGCCGCACAGTGAATAAGAGGAGCGAGGATGAGATCGGCAAAATGGAATGGGCCTTCGCCCAGATGATAGAAGGGCTACAGGGTTTGGTCCTTCAGGTCAAGTCGGCGGCAGATGCCCTTTCTTTAGCTTCCGGCCAAGTATCGACGGCTGCACAGGGCTTGTCACGGGGTACGGGCAGGCTGGCGGCTTCGGTAGAGGAGACGACCTCGAGCCTCGAGGAGATGAACTCCTCGATCACCCAGAACGCTGAAAATAGCCGGCAGATGGAGCAGATGGCGCTCAAGGGGGCAAAAGAGGCGGAGGAAAGCGGCAGGACGGTGCGGGACGCGGTGGATGCGATGAGGACCATTGCGGATAAGATCTCGATCATCGAGGAGATAGCCTATCAGACGAACCTATTGGCGTTGAATGCGGCGATTGAGGCGGCACGGGCAGGGGAGCATGGGAAGGGGTTTGCCGTGGTGGCCACGGAGGTGCGGAAGCTAGCCGAGAGGAGCCAGACGGCGGCCAAGGAGATTGGAGACTTGGCTGGCTCGAGCGTGGAGGTGGCCGAACAGGCGGGTAAGTTGCTGGCGGAGATGGTGCCTTCTATCAAGAAGACTACGGAGCTGGTGCACGAGGTGACTGCGGCTTCCAGAGAGCAGTCTTCCGGAGTGTCTCAGGTTAACAAGGCGATTGCTGAAGTTGATGACGTGACGCAGCGCATTGCCGCTAGAGCGGAGGAGCTATCCAGTACCGCAGAGGAGATGGCTTCCCAGGCCAAAAGCCTGCAGCAGTTGATGGCCTTTTTCCAGATCAATGGGAAAGAAGAAGTGGCACCTGTCACTCAGATGCTGCAAATGCAGCCGCAAGACTCATCTACATCCCAGAGGCTGGTGGGGCCCTCTGGGACGGAGATGAAAGCGAACGGAGCGGAGCCTACGGCACCCCAGAGCGAACACGAGTTCAAGCGGTTTTAGTAGAAGAGACGACCATGGAAACATGAAGAAGGATATCATCGAGTGAAAGGAGAAGGATGAAATGTTCAGGAACTTGAGATTGGGGACTTGCCTGAGGTTGAGCTTCGCCATTAGCCTTGTGTTTCTCCTGACCATTTCGGTTCTTTTGGTATTGTCATTTGGGGTTTCATTTAGACCTCAGCCCTTTGCAGCTTCCCAGCAGGCGGCAAAATTTACCCTTATTAAAGCGGAAGAGCTTAAAGGGTGGCTGGACCAGGGCCGTTCTTTCCTCTTGATTGATGCCCGTTTGTCGGGCCAGTTCACAGCTGGCCATATTCCTACAGCAGTTAACAGGCCCTTCTCTCAGTACTCCAACATGGGCTCCAAGGAGCACCCGCGTGATCTGCCAATAGTCTTTTATTGCAGCGGCAACTCGGGCAGCAAGTATGACCCCTGTTTACGGGCTATTGTGCAAGAATTAAATAATGGCTCAAGCCACGTTTACTGGTTCAAAGATGGACTGAGGGCCTGGCAGGCCCAAGGGTACCCAGTGGTGAAGCCTCCATCAAAGGAGGTATCTCAAAGATGAGGCTGATAAAAAAGAGTTTGAAGGTCAAAGTAGCAGTTGGGATCGCTGCCCTACTGCTTTTGGTCCTTGGGGCTAGCACCTGGATCAATATTTCCTTTTTTAATGCCGAGTATCTCCAGTGGGTGGAGGCACGCTCGGAGGTACTTGTCAGGCCTTTGCAAGAACGGATTAAGGACTTGCTATCGCAAGTTGGTTACAAGCCTTCGTCCTTCATCGTGTTGAATATCGATATGGATCGCTTGTTAAAGGGAGACAGAGAGATTTCTCAGATTGCCATCTATGACCCATCCGGGAAGATCTTGACCCACACCGACGCGGAGCGGGCAAAACGACAAGGAGTTCACAGTCAAGTCCAGAAGGCGCTTGCAGGGCGGCCTCAAAGGCCAGTGACCATGTTCTTCGATGGAAGCTATCACACGCTTCTCCCCGTGGTGCACGAGAAGGGGCTTGTGTACATCTCCGTGGGTTCCCGAGGGGAGATGATCCAGCGGGTTCGATCAAGGATCACCGGCACCTTTCTGCTTCTAGCCTTGATGTCTCTTTTTGTATCCGGGGCTGGGGTTTTCTTTGTCATTCAACATTGGGTTTCCAAGCCAATCCACGAGTTGGTTTCCTTAGCCCGCTCCATAGCCCAGGGAAACCTGGTCCGCAGCGTGGCCAGGCGGAACGAGGATGAGATTGGACAGATGGAAGAAGCCTTCGCCCAGATGGTCGAGGGGTTACGGGAATTAGTACTCCAGGTCAAATCGGCAGCCGACGGTATGGCAGCGGCCTCTGCCCAAGTTTCTTCTTCTGCCCAGAGTATGTCACGAGGCACGAGCGAGCAGGCGGCCTCAGTGGAGGAGACCACCTCCAGTCTGGAGCAGATGAACGCCTCGATCACCCAGAACGCCGACAACAGCCGCCAGATGGAGCAGATGGCCCTGAAGGGGGCGAAGGACGTGGAGGAGAGTGGCAAGGCGGTGGCCGAGTCGGTAGGGGCGATGAAGACCATAGCGGAGAAGATCTCGATCATAGAGGAGATAGCCTATCAGACGAACCTGTTGGCATTGAACGCGGCGATTGAGGCGGCGCGGGCCGGGGAGCATGGCAAGGGGTTTGCGGTAGTGGCCACGGAGGTAAGGAAGCTGGCAGAGAGGAGTCAGGCGGCGGCGCAGGAGATCAGCGGGTTGGCATCATCTAGTGTGAAGGTAGCGGAGAGATCGGGGCAACTTCTGACAGAGCTCGTGCCGGCGA
>JBOHVJ010000023.1:0-11806 GCA_050735075.1 Binatia bacterium | reverse complement strand
AAGTAACCCTCCTGCCGCATCTCCCGCAGCAGTTCCAGTCGCGCCAGGAAGTAGTTTCTGTCGTTGCCGTAGAAGTTGTTGTCGATGAAGAATAGATGCCACTTTTTCCCCATGGCGAGGATCTGCTTGCGGATGAAGTCGAGCGAATATTTCTGGTAACCTCTCCCTTCGCCCGTGAGGGAGCAAAAGGAGCAGCGGAAGTTGCAGTATCGACTTGATTCGGCATAGCCGATTCTGCCGATCCAGTCTGAAAGGTCGTAGCGGGGAATCATCTCGTCGGCGACGTAATTTTTTCCGAACGCCTCGGCAATGACCTGCCGCAGTTCTTCAATGTCCCCCAGGCAGACGTAATCGAAGAAGCGGCGGGAGTAGCGAGGCAGCGCGCGAATGGGAGGCCCACCCGCAACGACGATCACTCTCGCATTCTTCGTCCGCGCATAGGCGGTCAATTGCTTCATCCGGTCCAATGCGGTGGTCAGTCCCGTCAGAACCCGCATATCGGGCCAGGCGAGGAGATTTTCATCCTCGATGGGGCCGGCGCTTTGCTCGTTGTAGAGGCGTACTTCGCAAAGCTTGGGCGAGAACGCACCCGCGAGATAAACCGGCCCCATGGCGGGCGGAACTTTATGGGTGCGCGCAATCGATTTTCGTGTGTCGTCGAGGTAGCAGTTGACGATGAGAATCCGGTTTCGCTTAGCAGCAGGGGCAGTGGGTAGGTTGAAGATTGACATGTGGCGCAACCTTTCTTTTCCGTTCCCAAAGAGCAACGAGCGTGCCATAAGGAAACGGCGCAGATCCTTTTGGCGCCGAGGAAGATCAAGAGACTGAAATTGGAGAGGAAATTGAAATCGGAGGTATAAGAGAGTGATCGGCGAAGATGAGCAGGGTGCCTAACCGAATAGACGCTTGGATTGCCGAGGTGCCTCAGATATTAGACAGTGGATCCGAGGCAAGTTCGAGGAAGTTACTCTTTGGCGTTGCGCAGGCCGTAGGCCTTCATTTTGTTCTGAAGGGTGGCGCGGCTGATGCCAAGGACCCTAGCTGCCCGAGTCACGTTGCTGGCGGTTTTTGAGAGGGCGTCGAGGATGGCTCTTTTCTCAATCATCTCGGCAGATTCGCGGGCGATCCCTTTGAGATCTTTTGGCTGCGGCTTGGCTTCACTTACTTGTCCCCGGATCTCCGCGGGAAGATCTGGGACATCGAGGATTTCAGCTTTTGAGACAACCATCATCCGTTGGATGGTATTTTCTAACTCACGGACATTCCCCGGCCAACTACAAGCCATGAGCAAGGCCATGGCCTGGGGAGTTATTCCACTGACTTGCTTGTTCATCGTCGCCTTGCGTTTCTCGATAAAATGAGAGACCAGAAGGGGGATGTCTTCGACTCTATCCCTTAATGGCAGAACTGTGAGCGGGAACACTTTCAGTCGATAGTAGAGATCCTGTCTGAAGCGACCATTTTTAACCAGCTCTTCTAAATTTTGATTGGTTGCTGCAATGATCCTGACATCGACCTTGACGGAGTCCGTGCTCCCGACGCGCTGGAATTCCCCTTCTTGCAGGACCCGCAGAAGCTTTACCTGAGTACTGGGAGTGGTTTCGCTGATCTCGTCCAAGAAGAGCGTCCCGCCATCCGCCACCTCGAAGATTCCCTTTCTTTGAGTGATGGCGCCTGTAAAGGCCCCTTTTTCATGTCCGAATAGCTCACTTTCAAGAAGAGTCTCAGAGAGCGCCCCGCAGTTGATGGCGACAAATTTTTCCGCCCTTCGTGGACTGTTGTAATGAATGGCCTTGGCGATCAGTTCTTTGCCTGTACCGGTCTCACCTTGGATGATCACGGTGACATCGGTTTCCGCTGCAGACCGGACCAAACTGAACAAATCCTGCATCCTCTGGCTCTCACCAATAATCCCGGCAAAGCTATATTCCCGTTCGATCTCTTTTCTGAGCCGGATGTTCTCTAGGGTTAGTCTTCTTTTCTCTATGTTGAATTGAATCATGCGCGTCTGGCCCTGCTTAATCTGCTTTAGATGGTCGAATAGAAGCTGGGAGACCTCTCTTCTAACGTTCTCAATGGAGACCTCTCTGTCCTGTTGTCGGCTTTCCTTCCAAACAAGCCGAAAGCGGCAATAGGGTGCATTGTAGACTTGGTCCTTCTCGAATGAGTAAGAAACGGCCTCGTCTGACACAGTCCCTGGAGTAACAATTTTATATGCCCATGGCGAATGACGTGTTCTTTGCAGGTCTGTTTCTTGTAAGTTGGTTAGCACATGAATCCGACCTTCCTTCGGAGCCATGATGACCGCATCGGGCATATTGATCAGAAATTCTCGTGATAAGGTAATGGCTTCGGATTTTAGGGGAACTCTGATCGCCTCGACTGTAGGTTGTTGCGAGCGCCGATGTCGTATGGACAACCGATCCCCCTCGCTGTGTATGGCGAAATCAGAAAAATCCTGGATTACGTCCCCAATCTGCAATTGGGAGATTTCCTCAACGCATTGCGCGTCTTCGACAAAGGGGTAGAGCCGCGGGAATCCCTCAAACATACCCCGTAAAAGATTGATACTCCCCACAGGAGGTCTTGCGTTCTCATCGAACTGGGCGAGGATATAAAATTCCGGTCTTGCGCCCTCCTTGTCAAAGGACTGCAATCTCAGATAACTGGTCTGTACTCCTCCCCATAAATTTGCGCATATAAGGACCGAGCGAACGTCATTTAATACACGGACAATGATCTCGAACAGGGAAGGAAGCTGGTTTTTCCCAGGGGCGAAAAAGTCTCTCGCTGCGTGGTAGGCGATGTCTTTTCGTCGCGAGACTTTTTCACATTGCGAGTGGAGTTCCCGGAGCACCTTCATGGGCACCCAGTTGTTTGTGTCCCTTAAGAAGGATGCGGGATCGGATGGAGTCTCAAACCCTTCTATGCCTCTAAAGAGACTTGGGTAGTCGATAGCATTTCTCTTCCCAAGAGTCTCTTCCACATAGGTAAGGAGAACATCAGCAAAGAAGCATGTCACCCAAGATTGCTTCTCTTCCATCTTACACTGTTCCTTTTTTTTGGTCTGAGGAGTAAGCCCTAATCCTAAAACTGGTAATGATTCTCCTCGGTCCGCTTTGTGTTTGTCAAGCCCTTGCTGGCTCTACTTCGAAAAGTGTGATTTTAGGTAGAAGCGGAGGAGACCCGGGAGCCGATGGGTCTCTGCCTCAGCAATGGTTCAAGTTGTTCAAATAGTTCAAATCGTTTATTGAACCTTTTGAACGATTGGAACGGTTCTATTTCCTCAGGCCGGAAGGCTTCCCGAGGAAAGACCACACTTTTTGACGGAGGGCCGTCCTTACTGTGCCGAACAATCTTGCAACTATGAGAAAAAGTAACAATAATATAAATTCTATGGATCTAGTCTGGCTCCAAGTTGAGCGATGGAAAAAGGTCGATGGGTTGCTCCACGGCTTTCTGGGCCGGAGAGGCGGCAAAAGTACTGGAGTCTTTGCCAGCCTTAATCTCTCCTTTCGAGTTGGCGATGACCCTCAGGTGGTGAAGGATAATCTATGTGACATGAAGAAAGTTGTAGGAGTGCATGACCTGCGGATAGTCACTATGAAGCAGGCCCATGGAGACCATATCGTTGAGGTCAAAGATAAGAGCTTAAAGGAGGCTGGGGCGGCCGATGGGATGGTCACCGAAGAGCGAGAGCTTTTTTTGGGCGTGGTCACTGCGGACTGTGTGCCTCTACTCTTTTCTGTCTCTGGGAGAAACGTGGTCGCCGCTGTCCACTCAGGTTGGCGCGGCACCCTGGCCGGCATTACTCCAAAGATGGTGCGCTATCTTAAGGATCGACACGACGTGGATCCTGCGTCCATCGAAGTCGCGCTGGGGCCAGCGATCGGCCAGTGCTGCTATGAGGTCCGAGAAGACGTCTCGGTCCCGCTGATCGGAAAGTGGGGCAGCCTAGCCGAGGGATGCCTTGAGAGGAGAGATGGAAGAACGTTCCTCGACCTAAGAGATCTAAATGCGCTGCTGTTAGAAGAGGCTGGCGTCCCGCCTGCCCACATCTTCATGATCGGCCCATGCACGAGCTGTGCTAGAGAGGACTTCTTTTCGTACCGCCGGGAGCGGGGAAAAACTGGTCTCCAGATGAGCTTCATCGGCTGGCTGTAGGATCGTGAGCGTGCTCGTTGCCCGTGCTCGATTGCGAACACGAATCAGACTTTCGGCTGAGCTCGGTCGAAGCCCGACAGGAGCTACGCAAAGTTTTGTTTGACAACAAAGGACCGCTTTCTTAAACTGAGCTCAGCAGGGAAAGGAGGTGGTCCAAACATGATAGACAAATGTTGTGACTGCGAGGTGGCTGAGACTTAGCTTCAAGCTGAATCTTTGACGGGGATTCAGGCTTGGAGCCTGGTAATCCCACTCAGCCTTCCGCGGGGGCCGCCCGTGCCTGCCTACTTGGCAGGTGGTGCGGCCCCTTTTTTTTGCAGTAAATCCAGAGCGGCTTGGGCGGCCTTTTTGAGCTGAGGGTCTTCGCTCCGACTAGCGTCTTTCAGTGCCTTGCGGATCTCATCAGTGGGAGCGCCTAGTTCTGCCAGGGCGAGAGCAGCGATGTGCCGCACCCTGTGATCGGGATCTGCCAAAAATAGATGGAGTAAGGAATGCAATCCATTCTTACCAATCTCCGGTCGGGGTTTTAGGCTTGTCACTGCAGCCACCCGAACTAGAGGATCGGGGTCCTGAAGCGATGCCAACACAGCTTGGAGAGAGGCTGAGTCTTTTAGATTCATGTCGCGTAGACAATATGCAGCCATCCTTCTCTGGATCGGGTTCCCAGTCTTCAGAAGATCGAGCAGCAAGGTGACCATCCCTTCATCGCATTTTCCCAAGCGGACAAGGAGCAAACCTGCGGCCCAGCGGATGTCAGGGTCCTCACTGCCAAGGGTATCTAGCAAGACCTTTAGGCATGAACGGGAAGGGTTAGGTAAGTGGGCAAGGATATATGCAATCGACCAACGGTTTTTTCGTGACGGATCAACCAAGAGTCGGTTTAGGGTCTCCTGGAGCTCCTGGCTTCGAGCCGCGATTGCGATCAGGGAGTCAACGGCCCCCCGAATGGTTCTTTTATCTGAATGGTCCAGGGAGTCTATCAGAGAAGCAGTCTTCTGGGACTCTTCTTCCATACCTTCAGGGGTTTTTGTTTAGGGGCTAATGGGAAAGCGAACTGTAAAGGTCGATCCCTGGCCGTCCATACTTACAGCTTGGACCGTGCCCTTATGGGCCTCCACAATGGTCTTGACGATGAAAAGCCCCAATCCTGTTCCCTCAACCCTAGAGGCGCCTCTGAGGCGTCGAAACTCCGAGAAGAGGTGAGGGAGCTCATCCTGGGGGATGCCGATCCCGGTGTCTTTTACGCTGACACAAACATCGCCGTCTTGCACACCGGAAGTTATTGTGATCTCCCCCCCCACAGGAGTGAACTTAACCGCATTACCAATGAGGTTCCACAGGACACGCTCAAGCTGGGCTTCATCTCCCATAATTTGAGGAAGCTCATCATCGAGTTCGGTGGTCAGTGTGAGGCTTTTCTTTCTCAAATCTCCGATTTGTTGCTGTCCTACTTCTCTGATCAGGCGATTGAGCTGCACGGGGCCGCGGGCCAAATCCATCTTCCCCGCCTCTGTTTTGGAGGCATCCAAGAAGCCCGTGACTAGCTTAACGATGCGCTGGGCGTTATCCTGAATGCGTCCTAGGGTCTCTAGGCTCTGTTTCGCATCGCTGCGGCCGGCAAGCTGGTCCATCATGGTATCTGTGTATCCCATAATGATGCCTAGAGGGTTCTTAATGTCATGGGCTAAGGCTGAGACTAAGTCCATCTTTAAATGCTCCCTTTGCTCCGCCGTCTCCGCGCGTCTCTTTTCCCTTTTAATGTTCTCTAAGAGATAGCCGTAGAGTACCGAGATCCCAAAAAGGAAAGGAACGCGAGTAAACAGATCAGATAAGATCTGGCTGGCTTCCTTTCCCTGTTGGGCGAGAAGCCACCAATAGGCCAAGCTGATAATAGCCCAGCCGACCATGATCTTCACCATGGTCTCTCCAACACCGGCAAGGAAGATAATCAAGAAATAGAAGAGGAATAGATCCCACGAGGCATCCCGGTTCAGGTAGATCGCGGCCAAGATTAATAGGGTATTGCACAGCAGCAAGGTGGGGTCAAAAAAGCGGTGATAAAAGGCGTCTTCGGGGAGACAGTAAAGGGCCAGAGTGCCAGCGAAGAAGGTGCCCACCAAAGTAAAGGCCCAGGGATCGTGGGATATCTCAACCTTGCTGAAAAGCATCAGATAAGAGGTGACGCTCGCGATCAGCCATTGCAGGATGATGATCGTGCGTTTTTTATTCAGGAGATAAGAGTCGTCTTTCATGGGTAGAGCTTATTCTACTCTTTTCATTGAGAGAGAAAAACTCTTCATTGAAATGGCTTTTGCGCAATCAGGTCACGTAAACGGGAGGGATAGTCAGTTATAATCCCGTCTACCCCTAGTCTAAGTAGGCGTTTCATCTCTTGAATATCGTTGACTGTCCAAACGAACACCTCGACCCCCAAATCGCGCGCGGCGTTTACCGTCTCGTCGCTAACCAGCGTCATGCCGCCATACTCGCAGGGTATCTGGAGGGCCTGGCCTGGCGGAAGAAAGGTCTGTCTTTTTCCTCCTCTGACCCAGCCGATAAAAGCCGCCACCTCTCCGTAGGAAAAGCCCGTTGCGATGGGCAAGCGGGATTCCTGAAGTTCCTTGCGGATCTCGCTCATGACCTTGTCCTTTTCTGTGGCTAGAAGAACCTGCTCCTCTTTCCGCGCTTGGCGAACAGTTTCAATGACTTTTTGAACTATAGATGGACGGGCCTGTTTGATCTCGATAATCAACTTCACCTCGGGGAGATTCAAAAACAGGTCATCCAGCGTGGGGATATCTATGTTCAGGCCTCTGTAGGGGTAGCTCAAACCTCCATCCGCAGTGAACCAAAAACCGGCATCAAGCGTTTTCACGTCCTTGAGACTTGTTCGGCTAACCCGACCACGACCGTTGGTGGTTCTACCCAACGTAGCATCATGGACGATAACTACCTCTCCGTCTTTAGTCCCCCGAACGTCCAACTCAACGAACTTGGCTCCATCTTCGAGCGCCCTTTGAATAGAGAGAAGGGTATTTTCCGGGGTTTCTCCCATCGCACCCCGATGGCCGAAGATCCTTGGCTTCTCTTCAGTGAAGAAAGAGTAGGATCTCATGATGCTTACGGGTTTAAAAGTTCAAGGGGTGAAGGGTTGAGGGTTAAAATGATCTATATCTCCAGGGATTGCGGATAGCGAGTGAGATTGCGATTGCCATTAGAAGTAACCAGGACGACATCTTCGAGTCGCACTCCACCCATCCCGAGATAGTAGAGACCAGGCTCGACTGTGACCACATGACCCGTTCGTAAAGTCGCCTGTGTGACAGCGATTCGCGGAGGTTCATGAATATCTAGACCCAAACCATGCCCGGTGCCATGGAAGAACCCTTGCATCCTGCCGCCGATCTTGCCGGTTGGAAAGCCTCTCTGCTCAAAGAGGGCGAGGATTTTTTGGTGGATCTGTCTCCCATCCGCACCGTCTCGGATCATCCGAAAGGCCACCTCCTGTCCCGCTTGCACCGTTACATAAGCGTTTTTGAGTCGCTCGGAGGCTCGACCCCGCACTACAGTACGGCTTAAGTCGCCGAAGTAACCGGTCTTCTGGGAGCGGGGAAAGATGTCGAATATAATGGATGTGTTCGCCTTTAGCGGGCCACTCCCTTCGTGGTGCGGGTCACAGCACTGATCCCCGGATGAGACGATCGTATGACTGGGTACCCATCCCTGGGCCATGATGGTGGTGTTGACTATAGTCTTGATCGCCTCGGACGTCAGGCGGGAACCGTTCAGATAGAGGTAGCGGTCACGACCGATCTTCGCCTTCTTAAGGGCCTTGATCCCGGCGTCGAGCCCGAGTTCAGCCACCCTAAGCGAGTCACGGATCTTTTTAACCTCATCAGTTTTCTTTCTCTCCCGCTCGGAAAAAAACGGCTCTTTTTTTACCTGCAGGACGAAACCTCTTGACCTCAGCTCGTCAGCGAGCAGCGCAGGGAAATTGGCCGGGACTGCAATGGAGCGCATCCCTCTTTCGCGGCAGATCATTTCCAGGACATCGGCTGTAGCGGGGCTATTCTTGCCGATTTTTCTGAGCCTTGTCTGGTAGACGGAAAGGGAGAGAACTTGATCCACCTCTGCCTGTTTTCTGGCACGATCAATTTCTAGGTCGCTCATAACCACGAATTTTTTTCCCCGGTGCTGAAAAAAAATGAAAGGGTCTGGGGCAAAGAAGGCCGTGGCATAGAGCATGTTGGCATCCCCCTCGCTGGCGGAGACAATCAGCAAGGCGTCAGTACTCTTCGCGCCGGTCTTCCTTCGAGACGGCGATTGCGAGACTTTTTTGGCTGGGGGTTCGTTTGTTGGCAACACGTTGTTGATTCTACCTAAAGCGGCTATCATAGGGAATTGCTAAGCTAACCTAGCAATATTGCTATGAAACTTCAAGGCGTTTGTGGCTGAACAGTTAGGTGAGGTCGAAGCGTTGCTTTTATAAGAAGGGGAAAAAATTATGCGCGAAGCTTTTATCGTTTCAGCGGCACGTACCCCCATTGGACGGTTTGCAGGAAGTCTCAAGGACTTCTCCCCATCAGATTTAGGGGCTCATGCGATGAAGGCTACTCTCCAGCGGGCTGGGGTGGAGGGAGGAGATTTAGATCTGTATATCTTCGGCAATATTCTCCGCGCCGGGCACGGTCAGCTTTTACCCCGGCAGGCTGCCATCAAGGCCGGCATTGCCCAAGAGATCGATGGGTATGCCGTGGACATGGTGTGCTCTTCCGGCATGATGTCAGTGATGAATGCGGCAATTGCTATTAGAGCCAACGAGGCTGATTTAATTCTTGCCGGAGGCATGGAGTCTATGTCCCAGGCCGGGTTTTATCTTTCCCATCGGGCGCGTTGGGGCTACAAGTTCCTGCTGGGGGCACCAGAAGAACTCCGCGACATTCTGCTTTACGATGGGCTGACAGACCCAATTACTAACGATGGGATGGGTAACGAGACTGAGCGCCTGGCGGCTGAGTATAAAATCTCCCGGAGGGAGGTAGACGAGGTAGCCTGTTATTCGCACAAGCGTGCGGCTGAAGCTACCAAAAAAGGGTTTTTCAAGAAAGAGATTGCGCCGATCGAAATAAAGTCGGGTCATGAGATCGTAATGTTGGACTACGACGAGGGCATTCGGTCAAACGCCACACGAGGGGAGATGGCCAAGTTGCGACCGGCCTTCACAAAGGACGGAATTTTGACCGCTGGCAACTCTAGCCAGATCAGCGATGGGGCTGCAGCTCTGCTCATTGCCAGCAAGAGGGCTATGAAAAAGCACGGTCTCAAGCCCATAGGTCGCATCCTTGGGGGATGTTGTGTTGCCGGGAAGAGCTGGCGCTTTGCCGAGGCGCCTGTTTTAGCAGCGAAAAAGCTACTGCACAAGTTAGGTCAAACAATTGGTGATTTTGACCTGATAGAAAACAACGAGGCCTTCGCGGTAAGTAACGTGCTCTTTCATAAGTTACTGAGGATACCTTGCGAGAAGCTTAACGTATACGGAGGAGCCATTGCTCTAGGTCACCCCATTGGGTGCTCCGGCGCCCGGATCATCGTTACCCTCCTAAATGCCCTAAAGCAACGAGGCGGGAAAATGGGGCTGGCTTCCCTCTGCCACGGAGCCGGCGGTGGTACCGCCATGGCAGTGGAGCGACTTGATTGACATGATCTTTGGACTTGTGATTTATTCTTCAGTACCGTCAAGATCTTACGTCCATTTCCGTATCGCGTAACGGAAGAAGATTTTTCTCCATGCCACCAAAAGACAATTTGGAAAAGCTACGTGAGCTGAACCATCAGGTAGACGCCGGTGGGGGAGGGGAGAGAGCCCGGCGCCAGCATGAGCAAGGAAAACTCCTGGCACGTGAGCGGCTCGACCTCCTCCTCGACCACGGGAGTTTCGTTGAGATAGACCGTTTGAGGACGCATGACTGTAGCGATTTTGGCATGGAGGATAGGAAAATAGCTGGGGATGCGGTGGTAACGGGCTACGGGGCAATAGACGGCAGGCTGGTCTATGTTTACTCTCAGGATTTTACTGTCTTCGGCGGCAGTTTGAGTGGGGTAGTGGCTGAGAAAATCTGTAAGGTTATGGACATGGCTGTGAAGAACGGTGTCCCTATTATAGGGATCAACGACTCCGGCGGGGCGCGAATTCAAGAGGGGGTCGTCAGCCTGGCTGGATATGCGGACATCTTTTTGAAAAACGTTCTTACCTCAGGGGTGGTTCCGCAGATCTCAGCGATTATGGGGCCCTGCGCCGGTGGAGCTGTCTATTCACCAGCCATAACCGATTTCATTTTCATGGTGAAGACCAACAGCTACATGTTCATAACCGGCCCGGATGTGATCAAGACAGTCACCCATGAGGAGGTCACTAAGGAGGATCTGGGTGGAGCTGAGGCTCACAACACCAAAAGCGGGGTTGCCCACTTTTCGGCGGAGAGCGAAAAGGAGTGCCTCCTTATGATTAGGGAGTTAATGGGCTTTATACCCAGCAACAACCAGGAGGACCCTCCTTTCCATCCGACTGATGATGATCCAGCCAGACATGACAGGAGGCTAAGGGACTTGGTCCCGGACAATCCAACTCGGCCATACGACATGAAGGAGCTCATTGGTGCAGTGGTGGATGAGGGTTATTTTTACGAGATACAGCGCGATTTTGCCCCTAATATCATTATCGGTTTTGCCCGATTGGGCGGCAGGTCGGTGGGCATAGTCGCGAATCAGCCGGCTCACCTGGCAGGCTGCTTGGATATCAATGCATCGGTGAAGGCCGCCCGTTTTATCCGGTTTTGCGATTGCTTTAACATCCCCTTGGTAAGTTTTGTTGATGTGCCTGGCTTCCTGCCGGGAACTGCTCAGGAATATAATGGCATTATCCGCCATGGGGCTAAGCTCCTTTATGCCTATGCGGAGGCCACTGTGCCCAAGGTGACCGTGATTACCCGCAAGGCCTACGGAGGAGGCTATATTGTGATGTCGAGCAAGCATCTTCGGGGAGATATCAATCTTGCCTACCCGACTGGAGAGATTGCAGTTATGGGTCCCGAGGGGGCGATCAATATCGTTTTTCGCGAGGCGATTGAAAAGGCAGAAGATCCGGTTAAGGCTAGGGAGGAATTGGCAGCGAACTACCGTGAGACCTTTGCCAATCCATTTAAGGCAGCCGAGCTGGGCTATGTGGATGCGGTGATTTATCCGGAAGAGACTCGTCCCACACTGATACGCTCCTTAGAGATGTTAAAGAACAAGAGGGATCATAACCCGCCTAAGAAGCATGGGAATATACCACTCTGAAGCAGGCAACAGGCGAGAGGCAACAGGCAACAGGTATCTGACTCACGCCTCGTGCCTCATGCCTACCGCCTAGTTATGTTTAAACGCATCTTAATTGCCAATCGGGGAGAGATTGCGGTCCGCATTGCCCGTGCCTGCAGAGAGCTGGATATTGAGAGTGTGGCGGTGTACTCCGAGGCCGATCGCGACTCCCTTCATGTCAAGTATGCCGATTATGCCTATCTGATCGGTCCTGCGCCTTCCACGCAGAGTTACCTGGCCATAGATCGCATCCTCGAGGTGGCCAAGAAAAGCGGCGCTGAGG
>JBOHVJ010000022.1:0-11072 GCA_050735075.1 Binatia bacterium | reverse complement strand
GGCTTGATCTCCCATTGTAGTTCCCTGGGGGATGGCTGCACGCGGGACGGCGTCTCGCGCGGAGCCTCGGGTGACGTCATCTTTTCTATAGGTGCTCCCCTTGATTCTGTTTCAGGGCCGGATGTGGGAGGAACTTGAGGAAGAAGTTTTTGTTCTTCCTTTGGTTTCCTCATCCTCTCGATCTCGCGCGTTACCGTGGAGAGTCTCTGTTTAAATTCTTCGGTAATGCTCCGGGCCTCTTGGATGTTCCGGACCACATGAGGAGTTATGAGCATTACGAGTTCCGTGCGCTCGACTGAGTCCGTGGTCAGACCAAAAAAACGACCCAATACTGGAATGTCCATCAGAAAAGGGATGCCGGTGCGACTGCGTTGTTTCTCCTCGTTAATGATGCCGCCGATCACTAAAGTCTCGCCGTCCTGAACCACAGCGGTGGTCTCGGCTTGCCGAGTACTGAAAGAAGGAAATTTATTTGGTCCGACTTGAACATCGGCCCCCCGTTGACTGACTTCGGACAATATTTGGAGGTTCACCAGCCCCTGGGAGTTAACCTGAGGAATGATCGTAACAATTCTTCCCGTGTTTTTATATTGAATCGTCGTCGTCTCGGCCAGGGTACCAACCGCTTGGGTTACCGTACCCGTAGGAATAGGTTCTTCTGTACCAACTTGGATTCTCGCTGGCCGATTGTCGGTAGCCAGGATGCTAGGGGAGGAAAGGACCTTGAGGCGCGAATCTGACATAAGAGCGTTGATAAAGGCACGGACGTTATCACCGGTGCCAATCACAGCACTTATACCGCTACCGAAGGGAGTCAGCGTGGCCATCGAAGGAGTGGACGGGAGGATCCCGCTCCGTATCCCACCCCGGGATCCAAATACCCGATCAAAAATACGGACATCTCCCTCCCTTCGCCGAATCTCGTATTCGACGCCAAGGCTAAGATCATCTGCAAGAGTCACCTCGGCCACTATCACATCCAACAAGACCTGCCGCGGCATGAGATCCAGCTCTTTAAGAATATTCTTAATGTTCTGAAATTCTTGGACAGTGCCGTAGATAATCAGTGAGTTGGTCGCCGGGTCGGCGACAATGCGTAATTGCTCCTCAACCTTAGCTTCCGGCCGAGGAGGCGCACCAGGAGCTACCGGCGGCGGGGCCACCGGCCTGGGCGGTTCCACAGGTACAGCAGCGTAGAGTCCCGGAGGTCTGTCGCCAAGTGGAGGAACCGAAGGACGAGGACCAGTTGGTTCGCGTGGGCCAGCGGGCGGTCCCCTGTGAAGATCTTGCAGCGTCCGCGGTGGCTCCCGCCTACCCGTGGTCGGACGGCCAAGGACCTGGTTCAATATATCCGCCAACTCTGTCGCCTTGCCGTTCTCAACCGGATAAATAAAGATCCTCCTTCCCGGGCCTTCAGCTATGGTGTCGATGCGCTCGAGCCAGCGGTTAACATAGGTCCAAGCCGCTTCACTGTGGTTGATAATCAAAAGCTGATTGATTCTCGGTATAGGGAGAAACTGCGCGGCAAAGCCTTCTGCCTGGGCCGTTGAAGAGGCGTAAGCCTGCATGATCTTGGTCAGCTCCGTTGCCAATTCTTCAGCGCTGGCCACCTTCGGCTGATAGATCTCCATGCGCACCCCGGCGAAGACATTGACATCGATCATATCTCTAATCTCCATAAGACGCTGGATATTGGAGGGTAGATCCATGATGATGAGAAAATTTCCTCGTGGATAATCCAAGATCTCTCCGCCCGGGGTGACAAAGGGGATGAGGAGTTTTTTCATCTCTGCGACCGAGAAAAAGCGCACCGGCACTATGTGAAGGGCAAAGCTATCCTCCCTCCCCTGGACTAAAGGACGGGCTAGGGCCTTGCCCTCCTTTATGGGAGCGATCCTGTAAAGGCCGCTGGTCTTGACCGCCACGGCTCCGTTCATACGCAGGATCTGATGGAAGATGGGCAGGAGATCTTCTCTCCTGAGTGGCTCGGCGCTATGAATGGTCACCGTCCCCTTGACGTCTGGATCTATGGTGTAGGTGAGTCTTAAATGTTGGGCTAAGACGTGAATAACCTCTATCAAGTCGGCGCGGTTGAAATTCAGTGACACCATATCCGACCTCATCGGCGGAGGAACCATGCGGCGTTCAGGGGGCTTCACAGGCGGCGTCTTTTGAGGTGGAGGGGGGGCTTCTTTCTTTGCTGCAGGTGGCCGTTGTATCTGTTCTGGAGCTTCAGCTTGAACCGGCGCTTGCTGTGACTCGCCTGAGCCACCAAGGACAATCATTAGAACAACAAACGAAAGCAACGAAAAGATCTTTCTTGCCATCATTCCCTCCTGCAAACTATGGGGTGACCGGAGGAGGCGGGATCTCCCCTGGTGCCTTGCCAGGAACCCTAGGCACTACCCCGGGTCTAGATAGCACTGGGGCTTTCCCTCTATCCTTGGCATCGTCAAATTTGCGAAGGAAATCGAGAGACACCTCCACCTTGGAAGCCCCCTTGGTAAAAACAACTTTTTTCTCCTGGATCTCGGACAACCTGAACCCCTCCACTGTATCTCCTAACTTAAGGCGGAGCTGGTTCGGCTGTCCGGGTTGAGTCCTTGCAGCAGATGGACGCGAATCAGACGGTTCCTGCAAAATAGCAAACCGGTTGTTGCCCAAAATCGCGGTGCCGAGAAGCACCATGCTCCGTAGCCGTTGCATGGCGATGGATGAAGACTCAGCCTCCTGAGCTTGATTCGCCCCCCTCTCTGGGTCAAAGAGATTCCTGTCAATAATGTTCCTCGTGCTCGCCAGCTTTTTTTGCGGAGGCTCTTTCTCCCTCTCCTCGACAACAGAAAACTCTTTTCCTTTACTCGGCTTGGGCAGATCCCATGGTCCTTCTTCCCAAAGTACAAAGATCCTCAGAGCTAAAGCGGAGATGAAAACCGCAATCAACAAGCTGAGAATGGAAGACCGTTTAATAATCTCTCATCCCTCCACGGGTCTCAACAAAATGCAGCCTAACTTACTCCGTAACGTTCTTCAGGTCAACCCATTTGTGGGTGTTATTCGACATCTGAATGGTCCCCTAGTGTAGTGTCTCATAAAAAGCTTTACTCACCGTGTGTGGTGAGCTTGTCGAACCACGAAGAAAAAGACGTTGAAAAGATTCACCCTTCGACTTGCTCAGGGCGAACGGAAAAGGTAAATCGTTGTAAAGGTATTTTAGAGACATACCAATAGACTGGTTTCTTTATTTAGAGTGTTTGGATGACCTTATTATTAGGGCTATGGCCGCGGCGCACTCTTGGATGGGGTCTTTCCCTCGTCTGATTTGGTCCTGGCGGGGGTCGGCTCGGACTTTTGAGGTGGGACCGGCTGGCTGCGGGCAAAGCCAGAGACAATGAGACTGGCGCGTAAGTTTTGTGGGGGCAGTTGAGGCGCTCCCGGTGGACGCGCCACTCCAGCCGGCACGAAAAGGGACCGGACATTCAACTCGCCCACAACCAGAAGCTTTTCCGCCGCTTCAATCCCTTTAATCAGGTTCGCTACCTGATCGACCTGCCCGCTTATCTCCACCTGAATGGGAATTTTTCTAAACGAGCCCATCGACTCCGGGTTTAAGACTCTCGTCGTGATGACCTGGGTTCCTTCTTTGGCAGCCAGGGCCTGCACCGTCTGTTGAAGATCAGAGGCGCTGACTGGATCCGTGTCGCCTGAAAGCAGGAAAGGCTCCAATCCCTTAAGCTCGCCTCGATCCTTTTCTAGGGCTGCCATGATCTCCCCTTTTTGATTGATGTAACGAAGATTTTTCTCCAATAGCTGGGGCTGGATCTCAAGTTGGCTTCTAACCCACTGCCTGCGCTCCAAAAAAGGAGACACTACTAAGTAGCGAGCCAACACCATGAGGAGAATAAGAATCGCCGAAATCACTAGGCCCTTCTCGCGCTTGGAGAGTCGCTGCCAGATGCGCTTCATGGCTTAGCACCCTTTCCTTCGGGGCGCTCCATCTCTGCCTTCAGGGAGAAAGTCTCGCGGTTATCCCGGCCCCGGTTGGAAGGCGCATTGAATCCGACGTTCTTAAATAAAGGGGAGCGTTCTAAAAGGGGGACCAGATTCGAGGCATTTTCAGCGCTCCCCTGAAGTTCCACGGCCCCGTCTCGATAGCGCAGGTTGGATAGATAAGCGCTGTTCGGAACGATGCGAGAAAGCTCATCCAGGACATGAAGGATCTCTCCCCTGCGCTCCTTCTGCCCGGAGAGAAAGGATACCTCCTTACGTAGTCTTTTGAGTTCTTCCTCCTCGCGACGTAGGGCGTCCACAGAGGGGCTAAGTTTCTGGACCTCCTTCTGGAGCTGGCGCAGGCGGATCTCGTCCTTTATAGCGTAGCTACCTCCCAAGACCATCAACACTATCAGGAGTAAAAGGATGAGAAAACCATTCAACCTGGAGAGCAACCCCTCCCGCCCTCCCTTGCCTTCACCGGGAAGAAGATTGACCGAGAAGGTGGCCTCCCGAAGCCCGCGGAGCGCTGTTCCGACCGCGGGGAGAGAAAAAGAATGCGTCACCTCCCTACCTCCCCCCAGTTTTCCTATCCCGAGGGCGAGGAGGTCCTCAACCTGAACTGACTCCGCTTTAACAGAACCTAAAAAATCCTCGATATATCCCCAACCGAAAAACTTCGGCGACTCGCGCAAGACGCTATAAAAGATCTCTCTTCCCGGACCTAGAACCCAATCTGCCTGGGGCAGCCAATGGGTAAAGAGAATCTCTGGCTCTTGCCTCCAGCCGTTGACCCTGCCATTGAG
Source organism: Binatia bacterium (assembly GCA_050735075.1). Lineage (GTDB taxonomy): Bacteria > Desulfobacterota > Binatia > UBA9968 > UBA9968 > JAHFAO01. The sequence goes on along the minus strand of JBOHVJ010000022.1, from coordinate 6,279 downwards.
TCCGGTCATCTCCCAGGCCTGGCCTTGGCCTCCTAAAACCACAGACGGACCAGAGACCCCATTTGTGCAGAAAAGGAGATAATTGCTGAGTGCCGTAGCCGTGGTCTCCACGCCTTGGGGCCTTATGCCAAAAGTGGAGAGGGCATCCAAGATCTCGTCAAGGATTCTTTTGGGGACGGCGAAGAGAAGGAGCCCTACTTTGTCCCCCTTCCTGCCCAAAGGTAAGAAATCGTAATAGACATCTTCCCGACGGAAAGGAAGATGTCTTTCGATTTCATATTCCAACACCTTTGGCAAATTTTCCTCAGCCGCTTGAGGCAAAAAGAGCTGACACCCAATCGCCTGATCCAGGGAAAGACAGATATAAACCGGATCTTTCGGATTAAAGTGAGGCACAAGAGTACTGATCGCCTCGCTCAACGCCTGCCGATACGAAGATGATTCCTCCCTTAGCGCGACCTCCATCACTCCATCGGAGATCCAGCCCGTCAAGGACGATATCCTATTAGCATTCTCCCCGATTGCGACTTCCCTGACCTCTTCCTCGACTATGGAAAGGCGAAAGAGGTTTTTCCGCAGGCGCACGAGATGAAGGCGGTCCCGCATCACGTAGAGCCCCACGCTGTTAAGAAAATCGGCCCGCGATAAATCTTGAAACCAACGAGGATAGATCATCTCTCGATCCTATCAGAAATCCACGCATCCCGATCCACCCAACGGATGAGCTCGAACCCACGATTGCCGCCCCCCAATCTAACAATTCCTCTTACCCGGCGCGGCGTGACCGAGCCCGCGTGTTGCCCTGAGGCGTCAATCGTAATAACGGAAGGGTTAGTAAGAACAAACAGGCGCATCGCTGCATCCCCTGCTGTGATCCCCAAAAGTTTCAGCAGATCCGGAAGGATTTTCTCGGACAGTCTTTTTCTGTCCTCGACGAATTTTCGGCTCTTCTCTAACGATGCTCCCACGAGCGCGTGAATCACCTCTGCCGATGCCGTGCGCAAATTGACTCGGTCCGTGGGGTTGTCCACAGTAAAAATCTCTCTTAATCCCACCCTCTGGGTAGTGTTCTCCTCCAGACCATAGAAAAGCTCCGGGGTCACCCCCCGCACCCATAGGAGATCCTCGACCGTATCGAAAGGCCCATTCTTGGCCGTGTAGGACGGTGAAAGGGAAAGGTAGTAATCATTCTCGGCGCCGTTGACGCGATGGAGGTCATCGTCGTCACGCCAGTCCAAGATAGAGTCGACCAAAATGCTCCTACGGGACTCTTCAACTCCCAGATTCGTAAAGATGCGCCGCAGGGTATCTTCGTCGGCGCGATTGATGTTGACCTTTCCCCCCTCATCCATCAGCCGCACACGATAGTGGCCTTCACCGAGAGTCTTTTCTTGCCAACTCCCATCCACCTCTTCCTGGGGCTGGGTTAAAGGGGACGCCGGTCTGCCGGTCTGACTCCCCGGCACTGGCCGTTCAAGAAGCCGATAGAGCCCCTCCTCAAAGCCCGCGAGCGCCAGATAATAACCCTCGGCCTCCTCGGCATAACGGTGCGCAGCCATTCCATCCTCCCGGACCGAAGAAGCAAAGTCGAAGGCCACAACAAAGAGAAAGATAAAGATCCATAACACAACTACCAGCGCCACTCCCCGCTCATTCGATAAACTCGAAACCCGAAACCCGAAACCCGGAACTTTTCTCATGGTGCTAAGACGCTCATCATGATAGGAAAAACCCACTGGATCTCTTCTCCTCTCTCTCCGCGATGCTTCAGGCGAACCGCCCGCGGGAGGAGCTTCCGCTCCCTTCCGTCCCATTGCTCAACCCAGCGCTCCTCTTCGCTTTGAGGTTCCAGATACTCTATCCGAAAACCCCTGACACCTTGACCCAGAACCACGCTATTTCTGTAGCCTCCACTATCATCCTCACTTTCCACGCGCACGGGGATTTTCTCTGCAAGGGTCAAAAGACCAGACCCATCCCCTTCACCACCCCAAGAGATACTAATCTCGGACATCCCCCTGCCACCCATTCCAGAAGAAAGCGCCGAGACAAAGGTCAGACGATTCTCCTCCCCCGAAAAGAAGATAGACGGATCCTTGAGGGAGGGACGGTACGGGTAAGCCGATCGAATATACCCCGCTAATAGGTCTACCACAGAGCGCAGCCTTTGACTCTCCTCAGAACGGATCTGTGCCTTGTCCACTGCCCTATGGCCCAGATAGAAGGCACCATAGAGGATCATCGCCATTAGGGCAAAAAGGGTCATCGCAATGGTTACCTCGATCAGCGTAAACCCGTTTTGGGTTTTGAGTTCCGAGTTTCGAGTTTTCATGGACTCTTTTTCTGAAGCAAACGCAATGTCCTCATCTCAACTCGCCTCTCGCGCTCTCCATCCCGGTATCGCATCTGCAGTGTAATTTCCTTTAACTCCCAACCGGTTGAGAAAAGCAGTTGAGTCTCCTTCTGGGAAGGTTCGACCTGAAGCCTCCACCGATTCTTCTCTCCGTACGATCCCTCTTCCACGCCCTCTCTAACTCTACGACGGATCAAAACCTCGTCCATCACCTGTTGGCCACGTGCGACGGCCTCGGTTCTAGCGAAACTCCTCGTCCCCAGGCGCAGCCCCAGAGAAAAAATCTCCAGGAGCGTCACCACTCCCAGGCCGACGATGGCCATGGCCACAACCACTTCGAGCAGTGTGAATCCATTTTCGATTTTAGATTTTGGATTTTGGATTCTCATCTCCTCCTCAACTGCTCTACCACAACTCTGCCTGAGAGCGAGTCCAGGCGGATGACATAGGCGATCCCTTCACCGCCTGAAATTCCAACCTCCCCACCAAGGGCACTCCCATTCGGGAAAAAGAGAAACTGCCTTACTCCTTCTCTCACGACATCCCCGCCATCCATCCCCGTGATCCTGATATCTGAAGACAGGAGGACTTTTTTCCTCCCCAGGGGTTCATAGCTGTTTTCGGAAGCGTTGAGAATGAGACGCTGGAGAGTGTTGTCATAAATTGCCCGGCTACGCAGGTCACGAGCTACTGCCGCAAGCTCCAACGCTGATTGTCTCGCCTCCCGTCCCCTGAGTCCTCTGTCGATCGAGGGGAGGACAATAAGGCTACCTAACCCAAGTAGCGAAAGAACTACGAGAAGCTCAAAAAGGGAGAACGCGTTATCCTTCCCAACTGGTGAGATCACGATTGTCTCCTTCACCTCCGGGAGCTCCATCTGCTCCATAAGAAAGGAGGTCATAGGGACCATGCTCTCCAGGGCTCCGGTAAACATAGGATTTTCCCCAAGGATCCAATGGGACCTCCTTCTTGAGATAGGGGCCATCCCAGCGTTCCAAACTACCGGCTTTACGCCTCAGGGCCTCCAGTCCTTCTTGGGTTGTGGGGTAACGGCCCACATCGAGACGGAAGGTGTCCAGCGCCGTACCAAGAAGCTCGATCTGGGCCTTGGCCGTCTTGACCTTCGCCTTTTCCTCTTGCCGCACAAAAGGAGGAACCACCAAAGCCGCAAGCAAGCCAATAATCACCATGACTACGAGCAGCTCTACAAGGGTAAAACCCCCACAGACAGAGATCTCAGACAGAGACAGAGAAAAACATCTTCCTCTCGGCCTCGATTCCCTGTCTTTATCTCTGTCTCTATCTATTTCAGAACGGTAAATCATAAACGCTAAAAATCCCGGCCGCCATAGAGATCACAACCAATCCAATGACCAAAGCCATCCCTATAATCAGAACTGGCTCTAAGAGCGAAATGAGACGTTTGGTTGAGCGCTTCACCTCCTGGTCATAATGGTCTGCCACATTGGTCAGCATCCCCTCTAGTCTACCCGTCTCTTCACCCACAGCAACCATGTGCAGGGCAAGATCAGGAAAGACGCCGCTCTCTGTAAGCGGTCCCACCATTCCTTTGCCTTCCTTCACTCTGATCTGGACCTGAGCTATGGCCCGCGCTACCAATCGATTTCCAACCACTCCCTGGACCGTGCCCAGCGCTTCCAATAAAGGCACCCCACCTCTGAGCAATGCGGCCAAGGTGCGAGCGAAGCGAGCCGCCTCAAGTTTGCGCAGGAGATCACCCAACACCCACAGGTTTAGCCGCCAACGGTCCCATTGGAGCCTTCCCTCCGGGTTGCGGACATAAAAAGCCCCTCCGGTAGCACCGACGATGATCAGGAGAAAAATAAGCCAACCATAACGAGACAATCCATCACTGAAATCGATCAACAGCCTAGTCATCAAAGGAAGAGCCTGGTTGACATTCTTAAATATCAAGGAGAACCTGGGCACCACAAAAATGAAAAGGATAATGAGCGAACATCCAGCTACCACTAACAACAAGACCGGATAGACCAGGGCCGATGTAATATTCTCCTTGAGTTCGTGCGAACGCTCCAGGTACTCGGCCAGATGGCGCAGGACTCCATCCATGATGCCCCCAGACTCGCCCGCCCTGATCATGTTGACGTAGAGCCTCGGAAATACGTCTGGATGCTCAGCCATAGACGCAGCCAACGACTTGCCCGCACGAACCCCTTCAAAAAGAAGACGCAAGATTTTCCTAAACTCTTCCCCTTCAACCAGGTTGGCCAAGATAGAGAGGCTACGGTCGAGAGGAAGCCCTGCCCCAAGCAGCGTGCTCAGCTCCTGGGTAAAATGAAGGAGTTGTTGTTGGCTTACCTTTCTGCGGGGAAAAAGGGTAAAGGGGACTTGAAGTAGCCTGCTCGGTGCCTCACTCGGCGAAGCGATCCTCAAAGGGATAAAACCCATCTCACGGAGCCTCAACACAACCCCACGCTCGCCCTCAGCTTCCATGACTCCTTCAACCACCTTGCCTGAATAATCCGCAGCGCGGTATTGAAAAAACGCCATAACCCTTACCCATTATCCTTCTTCGCGTGTGACCCTCAACATCTCTGCAGTCGTGGTAATCCCGTCGCAGGCCTTCAACCATCCATCCTCTCGTAATAGGCGCATCCCCTGGCTGATACCCAAGCTGCGAATAGAGCCTGCATCCGCCCGCTGGACAATGAGTTTGCATATCTCAGGGGTCACTGGGAGAAGCTCAAAGATACCGATTCGCCCGAGGTACCCTGTACCGTTGCATGAGTCACATCCACTCGCCTCCCAGAGAGTCGCCGGAGGATCTCCATTCTGGATTCTCGATTCTGAACCCTCGATTCCAAATCCAGCAAAGGGCACTTCCTTTCGACAGCCCAAACAAAGCCGGCGCACCAACCTCTGGGCCAAGACTCCCAAAAGTGACGAGGCAAGGAGATAGTCTTGAACCCCCATCTCCAGGAGGCGAGAGATGGCACCGGCAGCATCATTGGTGTGGAGGGTGGAAAAAACGAGATGACCTGTTAGCGCAGCCTGGATCGCAATCTCTGCTGTCTCAAAGTCGCGGATCTCTCCCACCATAATGATATCGGGGTCTTGGCGCACAATAGAGCGCAACCCGTTCGCAAACGTGAGACCAATTTGTGGTTTGACCTGGATCTGATTGACGCCGCTTAGTTGATACTCCACCGGATCTTCAATAGTAATGATCTTTTTTCCTGGGTCGTTGATTTTCTGTAGAGCCGCGTAAAGTGTAGTGGTCTTGCCACTGCCGGTAGGTCCAGTCACTAGGATCATCCCGTGCGGTTTGGAGATCATATAGCTGAAACTTTGGAGGACAGTTGAAGGGAACCCGAGAGAGCCAAACTCGCCAAAGATTTGGGAGCGCTCCAGTAGGCGGATCACAATGCTCTCTCCGTAAAGAGTAGGGATGGTGGCGATGCGGAGGTCCACATCTTTACCCGCGATCTTGACCTTGATCCTACCATCCTGGGGGAGCCGTCTCTCGGCAATGTTGAGTTGAGCGAGGATTTTCAAGCGAGAGACGACGGCAGCTTTGAGCTGTCGCGGCGGCGGTTCAACATCGTGGAGGATGCCATCGATCCGATACCGCACCTTGAGCCGGTTCTCAAAGGGTTCAATGTGGATATCCGAGGCCCGATCCTCAAGGGCCCGGCTGAGCATCTGATTGACCAGGCGGATTACTGGCACCTCAGACGCCATATCACGCAGATGCTCCACCTCCTCCTCATCTTCAATCTCCCGAGGGGCAGGTAACCCCGTCACAGACTCGGCTGTGGTGCCATTGCCGAACAGCGCCTCGATCCGGGCTGTGATCTCTTTTTCCTTCGCCAGGACAGGCCTAACTTTCAGTCCGGTGGCTACTTCTAGGGCATGCAAGTGAGCGAAATCGGTAGGATCGGTGG
>JBOHVJ010000021.1:0-2099 GCA_050735075.1 Binatia bacterium | reverse complement strand
TATCCTGCCTCAGAATTTTCTCATCATTTATTGCCATGATGTCCTCCAGCAATTGAAGCTACGCTTCCGCATGGCGATCTTTCCCTTCGATTTCGGATCAAAGCGCGTGATCAACCCCTTCGTGGAGCAGTAGAACAATTACCATTATATATCCGATCGCCAGAGCTAATAGAAGGCCCACGATAGCTAAGGGTTGGACACTCAATTCCGTCGCCCTTGTATTGTCTAAATACCGGATAGTCCAGACAACGAGAAGAACTAAAGCAGTAACTACCATAAGATGCTTGGCAGCCATGAATAGTGTATAGCTTCTGCCGAAACGGAGGGCTGATAACTCAGGGAGGTTCCATATATAAGGTGACAGATAAAACGGTGCCCAGCGCACCATGTTCGCGATTCCGGAAACAACCTGAAGTACTAGAGCGACCCAGGTAACCAATAGAAATCGCCCGGGCGATGCCCGACCAAAAACAAGCATCGCGGCACTTCCTCCTAACCATAAGCCGAATCCCACCAGGTGAGCCCATCGCACACCTATATCCATCCACACGGTACCACTTCTTAGTAGTCCGAAATCGTTCGGTGGTGGAACATCACCGCTCGCTATTGTCTGGCCTCGTGGGCCCTCTGGGCCTGATACCCCACCTAACGAATGAACCGCTGTCGGCCACAGATCTGCGACTTCATGATAGAAAAGCACCACGGCAGTTGCCGAAGCTAACAAAAGAGCCAGGATTGACTCCGATATTAGGAAAACCCGGCGGAGCTGCTCCTCTTTGACCTGCTGCCGCAGGTGGAGGAGGGTGATCACCAGCGCGATCAGCACGGTCAGCCCATAAAGTCCTAACTTACCTCCCAGAATGATTGTGTACGTAAGACCGTAAGGAATCTTCTGTAATAATGGCAGTAATAAAAGGCTGGGAGTCTCTGAAATTCCAGCGCTCCACTCCGTGTTGTAAGTTCCTGTGGCCAGAAAAACCAAAAAGAGTATCCACGAACCGTAGAGAAGATGACCCAGCCGAGCCTCTATTCCTAGCAGAAGAACTCCGGCAGTTAGACCTAACCAGAGGGCGAAGGCTACGAGATGAACCCACTGGATCGTAAGGTGAAGCCATGTGAGCCAGCCCGTGAGAAGCTCGGGGTCAAGATGCTCCGGCACGTCATGGGCCGGCAAAGAATTCGAGGTCGCCAAGAGGAATGTTAAAAGAAACAGAACAAGTGCAACCTTCCGGTTCACTCGTATCTCCTAAGCGGGACTCTGTCGGGCGCGCCTCTGCTGATCTCTTCTTCCTCTGATTTCAGGATTCCGTAGACTAAAAAGATGATCGGAATGAGATACATGTGTCCGCTGACCCACATAATCCCGCCTCCCAGGGCCTGATCGTTGATCGGGCTCAAGTCGCGCAGTTGAGGAACCGTTGTGTAAAAGGGATAAAGGACTTTATCCGGCAAAGAGATGACCATGCCGAGTAACGTATTCTGAAGAGTGGCGGCAATAAGGTAGACGATACGGAAACCATAGGAGATCTTCCCATGGAGTCTGGGTGCCGGATTCACGATGGGCCACCAAAAGAGCAGAGCAGTGAAGAAAAAGAGGAGATGTTGAAGATCGTGCACCCATTCATTTTTCAGCGCCAACTGATACAGCGCCGGATGATGCCATGCCCAAAGGTCGACAACGTAAAGCGTCCACGCGACCGGCATGAGCGTCGCGCCCAAGAGTAAGCGACGGAAGAAGGACCTGCGGCCAAGTAGATGGCCAGCGGCATATCGCAACCGCTTCGGAAGCCCCCAAAGAACGACCGCCAACGGATTGGCCAGCAGGAGGAAGAGGGGTGCAATCATCAGGAGAAGCAGGTGCTGCACCATATGCATGCTCAGGCGACTCTCCGCCAAGGCCTCAATGGGGGAGACGAGCGCTATCACAAGAGCCAAAAGGCCACTGACATAAAGCCCGAGCCGCCACCACGGCGCAATACGCGGATATCGCGCCCTCAGCCAGAGCCAGCCGGTACTATAAGTTGTAACCAGAAAGATAACGACGAAGAGAACGTCCGGGCGCCAATTCCATCCTCCCCGAAATCCTCCTTCGATAGGCC
>JBOHVJ010000020.1:0-2414 GCA_050735075.1 Binatia bacterium | reverse complement strand
TAACCGTGCCTTCTAGGTTTTTTACTGCCCCCGGTTTCATGGGCATCAGTCGCACAGCTACGGAGCGGGTATTTTGCGGTATAGCTGCATAGATTTTTATCTGTTCGGGTAGGTCTGCGTAGCTGATACACCCGGCCCACAGGAAGGCGGAGACAATTAGCGATCCTATCGATCTATGCATGGCATCTCCTCCTTAATTTTAGGTAGCGTATCCCATTGATGTTGGAAATTTTGGACCGAAAGCTTAATAAGCTATTTCTAAACAGTTACATTATAGAGATATCTCATAGAAATAACAAAAACCTTGAGGCACTAATGGTCTGGCGGGTCCTGGGCTTAGGCAGCTCGAGTTAGTTCAAGAACGAAGAGCTACTCAAAGGGCTGCGGAAGTCACATTGTTGGCAAATTCTTGGGTTCTAGCAAGCCTGGTTTCTTGGCGACTTCGAAACTCAAGACTCGAAACCCGAAACTTCCTACTCAATCGGCCAGCGCGGCTTGATCTTGTAGGGGAGACGAGCCACGATCTTCGCGGCGGCCTCCTGGGCCTGACTCAGGACTCGATCCACGTTGATCGTGAGGATCTTCCGGTTCTCCATCACGATCCTGCCATCGATGATTGAGGTCTCCACGTCCGCGCCCTCCCCGGAGTAGACCAGGTTGGGGATGATCGAGAAGTCGTGCATCGGAATCCAGTTAGAGCGCCGGGTCTCGACGATGATGACATCGGCCTTTTTCCCTTTTTCGAGCGAGGCGATCTCGTTGTCCCACTGAAGCGCTCGGGCCCCGTCGATGGTCGCCATCTCCAAAGCCTTCTCAGGCACGATAAGGTCCGGGATCAGGCGGATCTCTTTGTGGACTGTCGCCACCTCGTACATAGTGCGAAACATATCCAGGCTGTTATTTGCCGCACTGGAGTCGCATCCCATCGCAATGGTTATACCGATATCGAGCATCTCGGGGAACTTGCCGATGATGCAGGCGCCGTAAGCGCCGTGAAGCGTTGCCCCGGGGTTGTGGCAGATCTTTACATCGTGGTCTTTGAGCATCTTTACTTCCTCATCGGTCAGCACCGCCATGTGGGTCAGGAGCCAGTTCGGCTGTAGCACGCCCAGCCTGTTCATGTGAGCGATGGTGGTCATGCCGGTCTTCTTCCGCACCCATTCCACTTGGTCCTTGTTTACCGCAGCATGCATCTGAACCAGGACTCCATCCCTCTCCGCGGCCTGTTTGACCCGGCGATAGAGCTCGTCGGTCACGTTTGGCTCGACCCGGAGCGCATACGAGGCGCGGATCCGGCCGTTCTCTTTCCCGTGCCAGTCGCGGACCAGCTTTTCCTCGACCTTCATGGTCTCGTCGGTGGAAAGCTTCCCCAGCAGTTTCTCCGGCAGCGGTCGATCCAGGCTCCACTGGTCCATACCGGCCCATGAGACGATTCCGCGCATCCCGCTCTCAACGAAGGCGCGGGCCACATTCTCCATCTTGTAGCCCCCTGGATCGGCGCCCGTGGTTGTCCCGGTCCGAATCATCTCAGCGCAGCAGAGAATGGCGCTGAGATAGGTGTATTCGTCGCTCTCGTTCAGCAGGACTTCATAGGGGTAGATGCGCTCATAGCACCATGCGATCAGGTCGACGTCGTCACCCAGGCCACGGGAGAGCATCTGGACGTTATGGATGTGGGCATCCACCAGCCCGGGCATGACGATACGATCCGTAGCGTCAAATACCTTCTCGGCTTGAAAACCCTTCAGGGCCTCCGCCTTCCCCACGTCTACGATCTGGTCGTTCTCGATAGCCACAGCGCCGTTCTTGATGATCCGGCGGCGCTGATCCATAGTGATCACAGTGCCGTTTTTGATTAAAATGCGTCCCATGGTCTGCCCTCCCTTTCTCGGCGACTTACCATATAAAAAACTTTAATGTCAAACAGATGGGGGCTCTAGTGCGAAAAGTGTGATGTCAAGAGAAGCGGAGGGGGCCTACCCCTCAGGGGGAGCCGATGGGCTAATACCTCAGCAATGGTTCAAGTTGTTCAAATAGTTCAAATCGTTTATTGAACCTTTTGAACGATTGGAACGGTTCTATTGGCTCAGGCCGGAAGGTTTCTCCCCCGAGGAACCACACTTTTTGACGAAGAGCCGCAGATGGGTAAGTCCAAATCTCAATTGTCCGCTTTTTCAGAATCTCAACTGTCCTACCGTTCGGCCTTTGCACAACTCCTTCGGAAAGCGAGTCTTGCGGCCGGCATCAGACCTTATACAGGAAAATTTCCCTCTTAATTAATCGAAGGTAAACCCCCAGCTTTGCTGGGGGACTCGCAGAGTTTGATATTTGCGGAGTGGTGATTGACGAGGCTTCATGTGCAGAGGCAAGGTTGCTTACATGGTTCTCTCTCCCCTTGCGGGAGAGAGTCAGAG
>JBOHVJ010000019.1:0-6437 GCA_050735075.1 Binatia bacterium | reverse complement strand
GATAGAGGTGGTTGGCGGCCTTCCGCCCTCCTGCGCCCGGCATAAACTCTATCTTGATCGTCGGATTGCCTGGGATGTGTTTCTGCAGGAATGCCGTAACCGCCCTTGTGCGCATCTCTCCTATACCCCCAGGCTCGGCCCCTCGAATGACGTTGATGACCTTGCCTTGATAAAATGGAGTTTGAGCAGAGCCATCTTCAGGCGAGAGCCACATCCAGAGTGCCCCCGCTATCAGCAAAACAGAAATCCTCAACCTGCCTCTCTTGAGCTTCATCGTAAACCTCCTCGATGGAGCGCCCGCCAGACCCGTTCCGGAGTGAGCGGCAGTTCTTTTATTCTCGCGCCAGTGCTCCAGGCAATCGCATTAGCCACAGCAGGGGCCACCGGGTTAATGCCCCCCTCTCCCATGCCCTTGGCGCCATAAGGTCCTGGCCCATTTCCGTGCTCGATCAAGATCGACTCAAAATGCTCGGGTAGATCTTTAAAACTTGGAACCTTGTAATCGATAAGGCTGGGGTTCATGATCTGCCCGTCTTCATAGACAATCGACTCATAAAGCGTATGGCCTACACCCATCATCGCAGCCCCTTCATCCTGACCTTCGCATTGGATTGGATGAAGGGCTTTGCCGACATCAGCAGCCGTAACATATTTCTTGATGCGGATCTCTCCTGTCTCTCGGTCGATCTCCGCCTCCACTCCTCCAATCCCGATCTCCCAGAACAGAGGATTGGCAGGGCTTGGGGCCATCCCGCTGTGCGCGTATCCCCGGCCGACAATTTCCCCTCCCTGCATCGCAAAGTGGCGGCGAATGAGGTCGCCGTAGGAAACTTTCCTGCCCCCAGCCACCGCCTCTCCATTGATTAAGCTAACCGCTTCACCGGGCGCCTCAAACTGCTCCGCAGCAAGATCGAGCAGTTGTTGTCGAGCATCCTGCGCCGCCAATTGAACTGCTTTTCCCATTACCGTGGTGGAACGGCTGGAACCCGTAGAGCGGTCGAACGGAGTGTATCCAGTATCAGTGGAACGCATGGTAACCCTTGCCAAAGGGACTGAAAGCTCTTCGGCAACAATTTGGCTCATCACTGTTCTTGCCCCCTGACCCACCTCTATAGTCCCTGCCAGCAAAACCACGCTGCCATCAGACAGAACATGAACCGTGGCCGTAGAGGCAAGAGGGGCTCCGGGATCGGTCACTCCAAAGGCAACCCCCCTCCCGCCACCCGTTTTGGTAACAGGCCCATCCCATCCCAGCCCCTCAACGACCTTCTCCAATCCCATGAAAAGGTCCGCATCGAGAGGATTGCCTTTGGGTTTGAGTTCTTCTCCGCGGCGGAGAAGATTTTTTAAACGAAACTTTACGGGATCCAGACCGAGCTTATGGGCGATGATGTCCATTTGAGACTCTGTAGCCCACGCAGTCTGGGGACCGCCGACTGAACGAAAAGAAGCGGCGGAAACCGTGTTGGTGTAAACACAGGTGCTATTCACCTTAATATTAGGTATTCGATAGGGGCCCAGAATCCGGGTCAAGGTGCGGCCCGTCACGACCGGTCCGGTCTCAGCATAGGCTCCGGTATTGAGGAAGATCTCGGCCTCTTTAGCAACCAAAGTGCCGTCCTTCTTAACCCCTGTCTTGAGTTTGCATATGGCCGAGTGGCGTCTCACTGTCATCATGGCCTCAGAGACGTTCTGCACCACCCTAACGGCTCTTTGAGCCTTGCGGGCTAGAGCGACGACAAGCGGTTCGATCTTGCTCCCAGACTTGCTTCCGTAGGCCCCGCCGACGAAGGGAACGATGATGCGAACGCTCGAAAGCGGAGTGCCAAAAACTTCGGCGATCTCTTGGCGGATGCCAAAAGGATGCGTGTTCGAAGACCAAACAGTGATCCCTTCAGAGTCCACCTTCGCAATAGCGGTGTGGGGTTCCATGGAATAATGGTAGACCATTGGAAACTCAAAGGTGTCCTCAGAGACCTCATCCGCCTCCGCGAAGCCTTTTTCCACATCACCCTTTTCAAGGCGATCCTGGAAACAGATGTTCTTCGGGGCGAAGGAATGGAGCTGAGGGGCATTCTCAGCGATCGCCTCTTCTATCGTAATGACCGCCGGTAACTCCTGGTACTCTACGTGAATTTTGCTTATGGCCTCCCCGGCCGCTGATTCATCCAGCGCAGCAACTGCCACCACGGGTTGCCCTGCAAAGAGAACGCGGTCCATGGCAATGATGGGGTGATCCTTCCTCTGCCCCCTCCCCAAGAAGGGATTGATATCATCTAGGTCCTTACTGGTCAGTATCGCAACCACCCCTGGCACTTGCTCAGCCTCTCTGGTGTCGATGGAAACGATGCGCGCGTGGGCATATGGACTGCGAAGAAATTTACCCTCAAGCATCCCCGGAACAACGATGTCGCCCGCATACTTCGCTTGGCCGGTCACCTTGTCAACCCCATCCACTCTCTTTACCGATGCGCCTATGATTTTTAAATTTCCGGCTTTCATGATGTTCTATCGCCCTTTCCTTACCCCTATAACCCTGTTGCAGTCAACCGGCCATTTACGCCATAAGCTCGTTGACAAGCCTTGATGCCTGAAACTATAGTGCGGTCAAAACTCTAAAATGGGAGGCCACTCATGTACCGGTTGGATAGGAGATTAAGCCCGGAGGAGTTTCGTGAAACCTTTCTAAAGGTGAAGGCTGGGGATCTGAAGAAGAAGGACCATCCATGGGATGCCCTCTTTAGAGAGGGTAAGTGCACCAAGCCACAGCTCCAGGGGTGGGCCAAGGACCTCTACTATTGGAAAACTCAGGTTCCAATAAAGGATTACGGCATCCTTCGCAATTGCCCTTATCCTGATGTCCGCAGGATGTGGCTTTCCCACGCTATAGAAGAGGATGGAGAGGACATTATCGGCGGAGAGCATGGACCGCACCCGGAGTACTGGCTCAAGTTTTGTGAGGGTGTAGGGTTGTCAAGGGAATATGTGATCAACGCCGAGCCTCTGCCTGCGGTCAAGTTTGCGGTGGATGCCTGGACACACGGCGCTGCCAAGTCATGGCTTGTGGGTGTGGCCATGTCGGAGACTGGAGACATGGCTAAGGGAATCGCCCAGACCCTGGAGATCCTGCGCCAACACTATTCCTGGATACCTGAATCCGCATTGGAGTTCTGGAGGCTCCACTCAGAGGTGGATGTCGGCCACAGTCAGATGAGCCTGGATATCTTGGCAAGATACTGCACCACCCGAGAGCTACAAGAAGAGTGCACTAACGCCATGCTGACCTATAACAATATTCTGCGCGTGATGCGCGATGCCGTCTATTTGGCTTACGTGGTTGAGGGAGTGGTATTGGGCCAGGAGGCCCAGGCCGCATAGATCCGTGCGGGCGATTTGAGCGCCGTGGGGGCGAGGCGTTATGGGAGAACTCCCTGTTCGGAAAAAGGTCTCATCTCCCTGGCCCTTTGGTTTTTGCAGGAGAAGGAGAAAAAAGAGGAGGCCATAAGGATCCTGGCAAAATGGATCAAATCGCACGAACAGTATGCAAGAGGCCTGTTTGAAATCACGCAGGATTCTTGGGCGACGGACGGCACCGCTAGCCTCGAGGCTATGAGACTGAGCCTGGAGATGAGCCGAAGGGAACTCAAGTCGGTCCGGCGGGAGGTAACTCCGGAGGAGATGTATGACTTTGGGCCTATCCGGAAGGTTAAGCAGCAACTCGACGCCAGCGGACGGCGGCCCTAACAGGGATGCATATTGTAATCCTGATCGCTTTATTGGCTTTTGCCTGTGCAAGGCCGATTGATCAGCTATATCCAGCCGGAGAGGCTGAAAAGACCAGGACTGTCTTTGTCGTGAATCTTGGCTGGCATACGGGGATTGTTTTAAGTAAGGCTGATATCCCCCAGGCCATTTTACCGGAGGTCCGGGATTTTCCCGACGCGGAGTTTCTGAAAATCGGCTGGGGCGATTGGGACTATTATCAAGATCCGGATCCGGGCTTGGGAATGGCGCTGAAGGCTGCGTTCTGGTCGAGCCGCAGTGTTCTTCACGTCGTTGGCTTCAAGGTTCCGGTGGAAGATCAATTTAGGGGCATCGAATTTGTCGAGATACCTCTCTCTGCCGAAGGGCTAGAGAGGCTGCGTCGTTTCGTAGCGGAAACTTTTATGAGAAGTGAGGTAGGTCAGCCTGCTGAGCCCTCGCCGGGCCTGTACCCGAATAGCCGATTCTATCCGGCCAGAGGAAAGTTTCACATCTTTAGGACCTGCAACACCTGGGTGGCGGAAGCCCTGCACACCGCCGGGCTTCCCATTACTCCATTCTATGCGATTACGGCGGGAAACCTCATGTATCAAGTTCAACAGGCCGGAACCATCAGAACGCCAAGCCAATAGACTATCTGTCAGCTTGCTCAAGCCGCCTCTTCACTTCCCCAAGCCCAACGTTTGCCAAGGTCAGCACCGGCTGAAACCCAAGCCGCCTCCACACTTGCTCCGCTTCGTGGTTACCAACCGCATAGTCCAAAACCAGCACCTCAATCTTCGCCCGTTCGAAGAACTCCAGAAGCTGCCTAACCATCGCGCGACACACCCCACGCCGCCGCTGCTCAGGCTCAACCCACACATCATCGATGCGACCGATCTCAGAGGGTTCAAACTCCTGCTGTCGCAGGATGCGCCCGACCGCCATGCCAATCACGCGCTCTGTCTCAAGATCGTAAGCCACTAGCACTCGCGCCTTGGCATCCCTCAGCAGGCCGAGATAAAAGTTCACGAGCGTCGCCGCCCGCTGGGCAGTCATTGCGACCAAGTGCGGGTTTGCGCGCGTGACATGTGCCTGAAGAGCAAGCCGCATCCGCACCAAGTCCTTTGCGTCGGTTTGGGTTGCCGCGCGAATCTGATAGGAGGCCTTGGCTTCCGCTTGAGTCATGGATAGGAAGCGCGCTTAGCGCTGGAGTAAAATGCACTTCAGCACGGAAATCGGGCTAAAGGCTTAATGTATTCGGCGCAAACACTTCTTCGGCTGACAACTTTTTCTTTGCTAGGCCCTGCTCATAAAGATAGCCCATTAACGTTTCCACCGTCTTGCGATTTCTTTCCAGGCCGTACGGCCAGGGATCATCTCCTAAGATCTCCCTTTGTTCCTTCACCGGTTCCCTAAACCATGCCAGGCTGATCTTATAGGGAGATATGTCATTGACTCTCTGATAGGCCAACTCCTTGGCCTTTTGGAACGCCTTAAAAAGACTTGTGGCGATCCACGGAGACTCCTTCCACAGCTCTTCTCTTATCGCCACCGTGTGCATGATGGGAAAAATGCCGGTTTTTCTGTAATAGGCGACCTCAACCTCCTTGTAATTTTCAAACAAGCGCCGGACATTGGGGGCCCCGTGCAAGAGAGACGGAAACAGGTTGGCGCAGATCATCGCGTCCAGCTCTCCATCGATTAGCAGTTGATCCGGGCTTACCCCTTGTGGGATTTTTTGCACGTCGTAATGATGAGACATCTCGATGTCCATCCTGTCCTGTTTCACCCATGTGAACCAGCGGATCTTCTCAAGAGATACGCCATACTCGTGCTGTAAGATCCCCCTCACCCAGACGGTCGCGGTCTGCTGAAATTCCGCCAGGCCAACCCTTTTCCCCATGAGGTCGCGGGGTTCCTTGATGCCGCTCTTCGTATTGACAAAAACATAGGAGTGGCGAAAGGCCCTCGCGGGAAAGACGGGGATGGCGATGAGCGGCTTTCCTAGAGTCCGGGCGATGAGATAGGAGGAAAGAGAGAGTTCGGAGGCATCGAATTCATAATGGTTGAGCATTCGCGTCCAGATTTCATAGTGTGGGAGGACGAGCCAGTTCAATTCCAGCCCTTCAGGCTTTATGGTCCCATCGATTAGGGGCTGAGTGCGGTCGTAATCTCCGCAGGCAAAAGTTAGCTGCCGTCGCATAGTGATCACCCCTAATCAGAATTCTTTATTCAAAGAGACTTTGAAAAAGGCTTTGTTCATGCTTCGACATGCTCAGCACGAACGGTTACCTAACATAACCTCTTAAACTTAACCGTTCACCCTGAGCTAGTCGAAGGGTTATAGTATTTATCCATCTGGCTCTTGATGCCGGCCTTGGCGCAGGCCTCTTCAAACATCTTTCGCACCATGGGGTCTTCATCCTCATACTCGATCTGGTGGCCGCCGAGCTTGACATCCACATCCGTAAGTCCAATCCCCTCACCCAACATTCCATAATACTTCTTGCTACCCCATCTTAACGCCAGATAGCGCGCCGGCTCGGCACTGGCATTGAAGTGCTGGTGAAACCAATTCGCTGGAGGGACGATCAAGCTCCCGGGTGCCCAATCATAGCGCCTTATCTCCGCTCCCTGCGGCCACATGAGAGTGTAGCCCTTCCCGCTTAGGACGATCACGTGGGCGCCTGGTC
>JBOHVJ010000018.1:0-2523 GCA_050735075.1 Binatia bacterium | reverse complement strand
CGACGGCATGAGGGTGCGCAAGGTCACCCAGGAGCTCGTAGGTGGCGACAATCTGAGAATCACCGAGAAGATTTATCTGGACGGGTGTGAGATTAAGCGCGTGACGATGAACGGCGCCCCGGTGCTGGAGCGTACTACCTCGCACATTAGCGATGGCAGCCAGCGTATCGCTTTGCTATATCAGTGGGGGGAGGATGCGCATGGGAGCGAGACTGACGATACTCATCGGAAAAACATTCACTACCAGCTTTCCAATCACCTTGACTCTGCTTCGTTAGAGCTGGATGAGCAGGGGGGTGTCATCACTTACGAAGAATACTTTCCGTTTGGCGGCACGGCGTTCATTGCCGGAAGCATGCGCGAGGTTCGCCTCAAGGAGTATCGGTATAGCGGGAAGGAGCGGGATGATGCTACTGGGCTTTACTGCTATGGGTACCGGTATTATGCACCGTGGTTGGGGCGGTGGATTAGTCCGGATCCGATTGGGCCGGAGGATGGGGTGAATTTGTATGAATATGCACATAATTGTCCAGTAGTAATTACTGATCATACCGGGTTGACCGCAAACCTCCAGCGGCGTCCTTTTGTTGTCGATGGCCCCCCTACAACGCGCGACCCTCAAACGCGCGCTTCTGGTCAGGAAAGCGAACAAGGACGAGCGGGTCAAGAACCGGCCCTAGAAGGTCACGGTGGTGGTGGTAGTGGTCGGGGATCGAGTCGTGGAGGGGTCGGCTTCAATCTGGGGGAAGGACGAATGCCATCGCGGGAACGAGCCGAAGCTTCACCGACTGCTGGATCTGGACATCGTCCAGGTAGCACTCCAGATCCGGTTTCTGAAGGCAACGGATGGGGTGGTGAGGACATGGAAGCACCTATTCCTGATGTCCCTTATGTGCCGACTTTTCCAGAGCAGCCTCCTGAACTTCCTCCTCTACCTTGTCTAGTGCAAGAGTGGTGCGAAGAAAATCCGCAGGTAAATACTGCCGCAGGGGAAAACCACGACCCTCAAGTGTCGTTGGCGAACGCCGAAGCGCAAGCTCTAGACGGCATGTTAGGTCAATCCGGCGAGGCCGTCCTTGACCAAGCCGGAGAAGCGATTCCTGTCCAAGAAATGCCCGCGATCACCGGACCAGAAGAAGTACATGCGGAAGAAGGGATTATTGGTGACGGAGAAAGTGTCGAGCGCGAAGCTTCGTCTGCAGGTGGTCCTGGCGGAACGGAGTTGTCAGATATCTTCAAAGAACTTCTGGAACTCGCCGTTTTTGTCGGCCTGTTTTTAGTGGGAGCATTGCTCAGCATCATCAAAGGTATTGTTGAATTAGGTCTCATGATGGTCGATCTGATCGGTACCTTTGCCGATGCTGTGAGCGTCACATTTACCGGAGAATCGCTAGGTTATCCACCCTTGAGCGCTATCGGACAATTTGCAGCAACAAATACGCCCGGCGACGTGTACGTTGCAATGGGCATAGGAGTCATCGAAATCCCGAATCGATTGCTAGAAAGGACGCTCGAGGGAGATCCGATGGGTGCAGGCGAGGAGGCGATGAATCTGATTCTGATGTTGGAGGGAGGTGTTGGAGCCGCCAGATCGCTGTCGCGACTGGGCAGAAGAGGAGCAACTGCGACGATGCCTTGGGCCGGTCCTATACCTGAAATTGTCTTCAGATGGACAGCAGTGACGGAGGCGGCAGCAGCAACGGAGGCTGCGGCAACCGAGGCGGCCATGGCCACGGCAACCCAGCGCCCAGATGTTTACACCCACGAACTTTTTCGCCGAAGGGTAACTGGTCCGAGCATAAGTTCTGACGCAAGGGGATATTCAAGATCTGCGACGTCCTCTCAGCAGGTATTGGACAGAGCGAGGCGTCATTGGGGTGGCTCTGGACCCGTTCCCGATGCATCAGATCTAGATCTGGGCCATGTGGGGACATCGCACTTTCGGCTTAGGCCTGGAGAAACCGCTACTTTGAGGGCTGAGCTAAGTATTGAAAATCAAGTAAGAGGAAGAACCGTGGAAGCTGGGCTCGCCAGAGAATGGAGAAGAATCAGCGCGCAACAGGGCCTTAATCCTCATGATCCGGCGAATCCTTACTTTACGAGGCGACCTCGAAGGAGATGACGCAGTCTTGCAGAGCCCCATTGCCATTATTAGCGCGAGCAATACGGACAGAGTACGGCAATGAATCCTCCCGGCCGTGAACGAAGAAAGGCCAGATTTATGTTCGGCGAGTATAAGTTCAGTGGGGGGTGAGGGAGATCGAGGAAAAAGCTAGGCGCGCGAGTTAATTGCAAAGCCGCGCTACAGAGTGTTGTACGAACCGTAATGTGACGAGGAGTGTTAGTCATGCCTAAGAAAGCCTTCTACATCTTCGGCTACATCCGCGACCAAAAGACAGGTAATGCCCTTACTGGCCTTCGTGTCGAGACATGGGACAAAGACTTAATCTTCGACGATCTTGTCGGCAGCGACACGACCGACAAGGACGGCCGCTTCTCCATGACCTTCGACGCTTCCTACTT
>JBOHVJ010000017.1:0-3079 GCA_050735075.1 Binatia bacterium | reverse complement strand
GACTTGGGGTGAGCGCGGTCTCTTGCCGAACGAAGCTTAGTCCTATGGCAAGGAGCGTGGCGTAGAGGACCGAGAGGATTGCCGTGTAACCCCAAAGCATGAAGACAACAATGGCGACCAGCGAGATAAAGTGATATCCATATTTACGCGTAAGGGTCCCGACGCTCTCCCCTTCCACTGTCACCGGCTTGGCGCCGAACTTATTGGCGTCCAACTCCACCATGGCAAAGATCGACCAGTAGTAAAGGATCGTTGGTATTGCCGCCATGGCGATCACTTCGAGGTAAGAGATCTTTAAGAACTCGGCGATGAGGAAAGCTGCGGCGCCGAGGACCGGCGGCGAGATGATAGCTCCAATTCCTCCCGCTGCGAGGAGACCACCAGCGGAATCCTTGTCATAGCCAGCCTTGGCCAGGAGTGGCCATACTACTGAACCGAGCGTTACCGTTGTCGCCACGCCTGAGCCGGAAGGGCCACCCAGGAGAAAAGAGGCTAGGGTAACGGTCCGCCCGGCTGCAGAGGGCTTGCCTCCGGTCGCAGCCAGGGAAAAGTTGACGTAGAACTCACCGGCCTTCGAGTGCTCGAGTACAGCTCCATAGATCGTAAAGAGGATAATAAACGTTGCAGCCACGTCCAAGGGCACACCAAATATCCCTTCCAATGTCATGTACATGTGGCCGACCAGCCGCTCCAAGCCATACCCCTGGTGTGTCCAAGGCGAGGGGAGCCATGCTCCTAACCAAGCGTAAGCGAGAAAGGCCAGCGCCACCACCGGGAGGATCCACCCTGTTGTCCGGCGGGTCGCCTCAAGGACCAGAAAAATAGTGAGCGCGCCAAAGAGTTGATCCCATATCGTGGGGATAGCAGCCCGGTAGATGAACTCCTCGAAATCCCAAAGGGCGTAACCTACGGCGAGGAGACCTGCCCCCACGAGAAGCCAGTCGGACCAAAGCACTCGCTCTAACCTATTCTTGCGCCGGGCAGGGTAGAGGAGAAAAGAGAGAACGAACGTGAAGCCGAGAAAGACCAAACGGAGGATCTGAGCGGTGACGGTTCCCCAAGCCCAGTAGAGGAAGAGGACGGACATAGCCACGGCGATGCCAGAGACGCACGGTCCTACGAGTCCAGTTAACCGCCGCCTCGGTCCCTCTTCGCTCTCCACGAGCTCCTTGGCGGCCTGTAGTCCCGACTCATCCATCACTTCATTGGTCATCGTCCTACCTTTTACACGAAGTAACACCCAAACGGACAAGCCCTCCGGGCTCCACCATCTCGGATAGTGAAAGGGTTTTTCGATTTAAATAGATCCGCAGGAGTGAGTCCTGGCTTACCCGAAGTTCAAGCGTAACGATTTTACGGCGAGCCCCTTCAACTACCCACCACCCTTCTTCAAGTCGGCCATACTCGTGGCCGTAGAACTCAAGCAGGCGAGGCTCGGCGTAACGGAGCTTCATGATTTGAAACCCGTTCTGAGTGATGCGAAATTGTTCTTCGACCTGAGAGCCATAAACGGAGTGTCGGAAACTCAGGCGCATCTCCTTTCCCTCAGAAGTCGGAACAGTGGCAACATGGCTCCTTTCTGCCTCTACCTTAAGACAGATCGGCTGGGCTGCCACTGGAGCTGATAACAAAGCGAGAGTCAGGAGACAGCAGACACTCGTAGCTGCTGCACCTGCCCATCGGTCGATGCTCTGGCAAGAGGTCATTGGCCGGTAGCGGGAACCTTGATGCCTTTTTCCTTGTAGTAGCGTAGCGCACCGGCATGGAAGGGGACAGGCGAGCCCACTACAGCGCTCTTCAGAGTGATCTCGTTAGCGGCCTTGTGAACAGCCACCAGATCCGGTGTCCGCTCGAGTAGCAGCTTGGTGATCTGGTACGCCAGTGGCTCTTCCATCCGCTCATGGGCTACAAGTAGGTTAGTCACGGCTGCAACAGAGACGTCTCCTTCTATTCCTCCGTAGGTCCCTTTTGGGATCACTCCTGCGAAGTACAAAGGACCGTACTTTGCAACCATCTTGGAGACAGCGTCGCCGTGCGGGACGAGGTGGATTTTGATCCCGGGCGTAGCGGCTAAATCAAGGATTGCGGCAGTGGGGAGCCCGCCGTCCCAGATAAAGGCATCGACCTTGCGGTCCTTGAGTGCCCCGGCTGACTCACCAACACCCAGGCGCTCCTGGCTCCTTAAATCCTTGGGGGTAAGACCGTAGGCCTCAAGAACACGAAGGCCTTTCACTTCGGTTCCCGATCCCGGCGCTCCGGTGGAGACACGCTTGGCTTTCAGATCGGCCACGCTCCTGATTCCGCTTCCTTCCAGGGCCACGATGTGCATGTAGTTAGAGTAAACGGCCAGCAGTGTGCGGACTCCCACCTTTTCTTTAAGTCCCTTGAGCTGGCCCTGATGTGCATCCCAAGCCGTATCGGGGAGTGTGAGGGCAAGAGCGACTTTTCCAGTATGGAGAAGCTTCATGTTATCCACCGACGCTGTGGTCACCTCGGCTGTGGCCTCAGTTCCAGAGATATGCTTGGAGATGAGAGCTGCCATCCCGCCGCCAAGAGGATAGTAGACGCCACCGGTCCCTCCTGTAGCGATGGAGAGGCGGGTCTTTGTCTGTGCCCAAACCCGATCCAGAGTCATGCTAAGGGCCAGGAATCCGATAGCAGTAGCTCCTACAATTTGCCATCGAACAAGAACTTTCATTTACATCTCCTCCTTTGGCCTCTGTCTTTAGTCTTTCCCACTTCGGTGACCTTACAGAACAGTCACCGAGCGGCGGTAGAATACTCACCCCTCTATGGTGTGTCAACCTCCGTCTGGAGCCTAACGACCGACGACCGGGGACTGCTGACCGGTCTTCCATCTGCGGTCTACGGTCATTCGCGCAAAGCGTACTTGACAGCCAAAGAGGGGAGCAATAATAGTGAACATTGGATTGTTGTTCTTGATGTTATAGTTTTGTCGAAGCGCGCATATCAGGGAGGTGGGTTCTATGAATATAGTCGGCACTGTCACCGGGGCCTGGAATGCCTTTGCAACCAAGGTGGGTGCGTTTCTACCGGATCTCTTAGCGGCCCTCATTAT
>JBOHVJ010000016.1:0-11548 GCA_050735075.1 Binatia bacterium | reverse complement strand
GCTTTGAACTCTCAGAAACCGGAATGGCGGCCCCGGTCAGGTGCAGCGCCTGGTTCGGTGGCTGGCAGTCATCCGGCCCGTCGCCGCTTGTGGTCAGGATTCGAGACCAAGAATCGGCGCGTCCATTGCCTTGGCCGCACGCACCGGATCGAAGTATTCGCGAAGGTGCGCGATCTTGCCGCCTTTGGCACGCAGGAAGAACACATACTCCTGGCGATAGGTACGCCCCGTAGCCTTGATCAGCGCCTCCGCCTTGACTTCGGCGACTGCCGCTTCCGGATCGGCGGAGGGCTATACCCTGAGGTCGAAGAAGCGGAAGTTCTCCACCGCCCCCAGGAACCAGGTTACGTGACGCACCACCTCCTCCCGCCCCGATAGCCGCGCCGGATGTCCGATGGAGGGTGCGTAGACGAGTTCCCACACAAGAGCATCGGCGATGAGCGTCTGCCATTGCGCGTTGTCGTCGACGAGTGTCTGAACATGTCGTTGCAAGAGATCGGAGGCGATCGTCATCTAAGTCTCCCAGTTCATCTTCGGGTTGCGGTCAGATCTGAAGACAGATCTTGGCGAACTAATAAGTAGATTGGTCAGCCTATCTCCATTAACTATTTTTGTAGTCAGGGCGGATTCTATAGTGTTGTTCAGCAATTAGCAAGAAATTTCTTAACTGCCCAGATGGGACAAACACCGCACGTATTGTCAGCCTATTCCACCCTAGTCAAACCACTCGGACCAAATCCGAGTCGATCCGCTGGGCTGTGGACTCCCCTACCACCGCGGTTCAAAACGTGGGTGTAAATCATAGTCGTACTAACATCGCGGTGGCCGAGCAACTCCTGGACGGTCCTGATGTCGTAACCATCTTCCAGCAGGTGAGTGGCGAAAGAATGGCGCAGGGTGGCAAGCGGAAGGGGAGAATCACCGGCCGCACACGATCCAATCGCGCGGGAAGGCATTCAAAGGTTCAGAGCCCTGTTTACCACTCTAATACGAGAATCTTTCCGTTCTGGTAGATAGCGGTGAAGCGATCTAATACCTGATAACGTCCTAGAAGAGCAGGCACGGCTGCAGAGGCCGCTATCCCCACTGTCCCTCGGAAGAATCGCGAGCCCACTCTTAGGGACAGGCGATGCAGATAGACGGGCAATCCCCTTCCTGGGACTATGCCTCTTACCATGCCTCTTTTTCCCTCTCTGATGTCTGCAACCAGAAGCTCTCCTATATGTGAGGGGAGGACTGTTAGATCTGCCCCGGTATCAGCCAGGAGGTCCTGAATGTCCATCCATTCCCGGAATCGCAGCGAAAAGACAGATAGGGTCAGAAGAGGACGACGGATTTGCCCCAGAAGGTCACTCTTACCGATACGGTACGGCAATCGAAGATGTGGCAACGAGAGTCCCCTCTTTCAGAGTCCAACGGATAGAGATTTTCGCGTGCGGATAGCGGGTACGTATCTGGGGGTAGACCCTGATCGGTCGCTGTCCCTTCCAGACCTTGCGGCCGTTGACCAAAATATTACACTCAAACCGTAAGCGTGACTTCTTCATTAACCACAATATAGCAGCCTAGATGGAATAGTGTCAAAAGAGCGCCGAAAATGAAAAGCACGCACCGCGGAGGCAAATCACCCGCACACAATCCAATCGCGCGGGAAGCTATTCAAAGTCTCGCAGCCGTTCTTGCGCACCACAAGCGTTTCGCCGAACTGTAGGCCCATCTTCTCGTCTTTTGTGATGACGTTCGGCTGGATCACGATGACCATGTTTTCGCGAAAGACGACTTCTCCGCCTTCGTGGCGGGAGGTCGTGCGGCTTTGAATGATAGGGGGGTATTGGTTGGCGCCATGAATCAGATCATCGTAGATGCTGTAGCCACGGCGGTGAATGATCTCTGCGGCCTCTTCGACTTCTCGGGTTGAAGTCCCATCCTTGATCAATGCCGCCAGCGTCTCAAATGCTTCAACGGCGACCGCATGGAGCTCTTGCCACTCAGGGGTTGGACCTTCGCCTAAAGAGTAGGTGCGATGGATCTGGCCACTGTATCCCCAATAGGCGCCGCTGATCTCGGTGATCAGGCAGTCGCCCTGTTGCAGACGGCGGTTCGATTGGAACTGGGCTGGCACCGGAAAGTCGGGGGCACGCATCGGCATGCTCGTCATGAAATGGATGCCCGCGTAGCCCCCGGCCTTGAGGTAGACCGGCTCGAGAATGGCGGGGAGCTCATCTTCGCACAGGCCTGGCTTCAGTTCCTCCGCTAGCGCCTGCATGGACTGGTCGGTGAGTTGTGATGCGAGGCGGATCCGCTCGATCTCACCCTGGCTTTTAATGGTCCTCAGCATCCTGAACTTAGAGTTAAGGTCGACGAATTCTGCCTGCGGGAATCGCTCACGCAATTTCTGGACCTGTGAGTGGGGGATGCCTCCCACAAGGCCGATTCGCTTGTTAGCCAGACCGCGCTCCTGAAGGAGATCGGCGACTCCGTTGCCCGTATTCGCGCCCGCCCAGCGAACGTCCCGCACGACCGAGAGGACTCGCGCCATCGGCACATGGTTGTAGAGCTGCACGAGAACCACAGGTGCTTGGTCCTGCTGGAGCAGCACGTAGGCCTCGCGGCCGCCAGGCCAATCCGTAAGCCAATAGATCTCCGAAGCAAACCGACCAGCGCCATAAACCAGTAAGGCCCGAACGCCGCCCTGACCCATAAGCTCTTGCACCTTTGTATGGCGTCCGGCCATCTCTTCTTCGGAGAATCTTTGAAAAGCCGAACGGTCGCGCATGGAGATATCCTTTTTATCAGGTTTATCTAGGGCGGGCGCATGTTACCGCCCCCGCCGATGCGGGGGCGGTTGATCACCCGATAAGCCGCACTAGTTCTTTGTTGGAGTTAGGCGGGATACTGCCGATCCGAAAGCTTCCTTTAAGACGCGTATCTCAACTATATCCTCTTGCAGACGATTTAGGGATTCTTTTGCCCGCTGGATCTCGATGAGGAGCGTATCGAGTTCGCCGACGCTGATTGCCTCCAAAGCCTCCCGAATCTTACGGTGCAGGCCGAAGAGGTTCCCCAGGCCCCCTTTTTCAGAAATCTTTTGATCTAGTTGTTGATACAGTCGACTGACTCCGTCGATCTGTCCTCTCATATCATCCATAGTTGTCCTCCCTTCCTGGTAGTTGATCTGTCGCTTATCTATAACAACCGGAGCGATTCAACAAGGAGCGCCGGGAACGAAATCGAGATCCCTTTTCTCCGAGCTTATTCAGCCCGATCACAGCATTAGGAGCGGACCCTATCCGATTATGGGCCGTCATGTCAACCGGAGTTAAGGTTGGCTCTTCGTCAAAAAGTGTGGTTATTACTCGGAACGACGGAGCTTGGGACTGCGGAGGGGGCCTGCACCGAAGCAGGGGAGACGCAATGAATCACCTAGCAGTCGGCCTGACTAGCAGGGCGTAGAGGAGGGCAGCGACCAAAAACAGAACAGCCATGCCAGGTAGCATAGGAGCATAACTCCCGGTGCGGTCATAGATTGCCCCCGCAACCACGGGTCCGGCAACAGCGCCCCACATGTAAAAGAAGCTCATGGTGCCTCGAATTGTGGCGAAGTATTTACGGCCGAAGAAATCTCCGACCGTAGCCCAGCTCACCGGAAAGACGGACTCTACCAGAGTGAAAAGGGCGGCAAAGAGCCAAAGGGACCACTCTCCTTGTCCATAAATCAGCACAAGCACGGCGCCGGTGGCGGTCGCCGTACTTGCGGCCATTAGGCGAGGCTTGTTGAAGAAGTCAGCCAGCCATCCAAGTAGAAGATGTGAAGGCAAGCTTACGGACGCAAAAAACCCCAGTAGAAGGGCTGCCCTTTGCTCAGTGAGCCCCTTCCAGACCATGATGGGGATGAAATGGACCATCATGGTGCTGAAACCGGCCGCGCGGACTAGGGTTGCCAGGATGATCATCCAGTAGGCGGACGTGCGCATGGCTTGGGTCACCGTGAAATGCGCCTCTTCAGTCCTCTGCTGCTTGTGACTAGTCTCAGATGGATTTTCGTCCTTTGGCATGTGGGGTAGATCGCCGTCTGGAAGGAGACCCATGCTTTCAGGGGAGCGGCGCACCAAGGAGGCGAGGGGGACACCTAGGATCAGTAAACCGAGCCCGGCCAGCATGGCGGTCCAACGCCAACCCCACGCATGGACGCTCATGGCAAGAAGGGGAGAGATCAAGGCGCCTCCCAAACTGATGGAAGCGCTCACTAGAGTCATGGCCAGGCCGCGCCGGCGGATGAACCAGGTGTTGGCCAAGACCATCGGCGAGTGCATGAAACCGGCGCCAAAGGAAAGGGAGATGATACCCAGATAGACCAGTAGAAAGGTAAGATAGCTATTAACACCGGAGAGCAGCATGTATCCCACGCCTGACATGATCACGGCGGTCAGTATGATAGGCCGGGGACCCAAGCGATCGATGAGGTAACCCGCTAGAGGACCTTCAATGGCCCCTTCGGCTCGGGCGAGCGAGAAGGCTAGAGATGTGGCCGCCCGACTTAATCCAAGCTCCTGGCTCAAAGGCAAGAAAAAAACTGTGAAGCCGTAAAGGTGAAAGCCGCCTCCTAGGATGCGAATCGCAGAGCCGACGGCGATCATCCGCCAGCCGTAGAAGAGGCCCGCGAGATTTCTCAACATCTATTGAGATCCATTTGTGTGAGAAAGGTATCCGAGCGTTGGCGCGTAGTTAACTACGGGATTTGCAGAAGCTATCGTGAGAGAGCTGGAGAGGTAGGCGCCGAAGCTCCGCGTTTACAGTTTTAGCAAACGCCTGGCATTGCCTTCGAGCATCAGCTCCTTCTCCTTATCGGAGCAGTCCAGCGCTTCGATCTTCTCGACGGTCATCCAATCGCCCAAAGTGTAAGGATAATCTGTGCCAACCAGTATGTGGTCTGCTCCGACGATTCGCTTGAGATAGTCGAGGGTATCCACGCGGTAGATCATGCTGTCGAAGTAAAGGTTCTTCAAGTAGGCGCTCGGGCGAAAAGAGGCCTGAGCAGCCCTGGCTCCTGAACGAACGGCGTGGCCCTGGTCGAGGCGTCCGAGCTGGTATGGGAAAAACCCGCCACCGTGAAGCACACAGAGCTTAAGGTTCGGGAACCTGTCAAATACCCCGCTGTAGGTGAGATAGCCGAGCGAAAGAGTGCTATCTGCTGGATTACCGCAGATCAAGCGCAGTCCATAGGGCTCCATCCGCTCGGAGCCAGCCACATCTTCGGGATGCATGACGACCAGGACATCCAATTCCTCGGCCTTCTTCCAAAACGGATCAAACTCTTTGCTGTTGTAGTACTGGCCATTCACGTTGGAGGCGATATAGGCGCCGCGAAAGCTGAGTTCCCGTATCGCATGATCTAAAACCGCCGCTGCCCGCGGAGGCTCTTGCAATGGGACGGCAGCCAGGGCAACAAAACGGTCAGGATGCTTTCGGACGAGATCGTGAAGGCCATCGTTATAAAGACGGCACCAGGTCTCTCCCCTTTGACCGTCAAGCTGATAGCCGAGGCTTGCCGTATGCGCTATGAGCGCGCCTATCGCGATTTTCCCTTTCTCCATGATCTCGAACCTGCGCGCCAGTTCTGAAAGGTCAGGATTGAGAGTATATTTTGGACTTCCAGAAAAAGAGAGAACGGTGTCGCCGTTTTTTGTCTCTGAGCTCTCTACTCCCAAGGCTCTTCCGTGGCGCTTGGCTTCCTCAAGCAGCCCTGGAGGAACGTAGTGATGATGGATGTCAATGGCCTTAGCGCTCATCGCCTTAACTTAATGCCTAGATTTCAGGAGATGTTTAAGTAACCTTGTCAATCGGATCAAACCGCGTCTGCTGGTCGTTCGTACTTTGCCTTACCTCTTCTTTCTTTAATGGTCGGATAGGCGATGGTGAAGACCGTGAGGGCGATGAGGAAGATGACGGTGGGGTGAAGTAGCCACTTGGCCCCATAGGCGGCGGTTGAGATCCAGAGATAGTTTTCGGCGATTTTCCCCAGTATTAAACCCAAGATAAGAGGCGGCCGAGGCCAGCCGTAGAGGACCATGAAGTAACCGATGAAGCCGAAGGTAATAGTAACGATGAGGTCATTCAGGCTGTTGTTGGCGGTGAAGGAGCCGATAAAGACGAAGCACAAGAGGAAGGGTATCAAGAGCGAGCCGCGAATAAATGTCAGGGCGGCCAATTGGTTCAGGATGAGAAAGCAGACACCGGCAACTATGAGATTGGCGATGATGAGGATCCAAACCATAGCGAAGGTTACATTCAGATGTTGCTTGAGCATCTCCGGGCCGGGGTTGAGACCGACGATCAGAAGGGCGCCAAGCAGCAGGGCCATGCTAGCACTGCCCGGGATGCCAAAGGCGACTGTGGGAATGAGATCACCCCCCCGGGTCGAATTGTTGGCAGCTCCAGGACCTAAGACGCCCTCAATAGCGCCCTTGCCAGCCTGACTTTTGTCTTTTAATCCCTGCACCGCATGGCCGTATGAGATCCACTGGGCGACATTGGCGCCGAGTACAGGGAGCACGCCAAAATAGATGCCGATGAGACTGCACCGCATGACGAGCCAAAAATGGCGAAAGGTATCTTTGACCCCCTCCATGACACCCGTGAGTTTTCCAGGACGGGCCTCGGCGATGCTCGTGCCTCTGACGGCTAGGTCGACAATCTCCGGAATGGCAAAGAGCCCAACCACCACCGGAATGATGTCGAGACGATCCCACAGATAAAGGAAGCCGTAGGTGTAGCGTATGGAGCCGGTCTGCGGGTCGACGCCGATCGCTGCAAGCATCAATCCCACTCCCCCTGCCAGGAGTCCTTTGATAAGGGACGAACCGCTTAAAGAGCCGATAAAGGTGATTCCCATAATGGCGATGATGAAGAGTTCCGGTGAGCCGAAGAGGAGAACAAGAGGGCGCATGATAGGTATGGAAAGCGCGAGCGCTAACGCCCCAGCAACCGCCCCCACAACGGAGCTCATGATAGCGGCGCCTAAGGCCCTTCCGGCCTCGCCTTTTTTCGACATGGGGTAGCCATCCAAGATGAGCGCCGCGGAGGAGCCCTCGCCAGGGATGCCAAAAAGGATCGAGGTGATATCTCCGGTTGTGCCGGTTACCGCAAGCATTCCTAGAAGGAAGCAAAAGGCCTCGATGGGTTGCTTGATCGTGTAGGCGAAGGGCAGCATCAAGGCCAGGGTGGCGAGCCCTCCAAGGCCTGGGAGGAGCCCGACAAAAAAGCCTACCGCTATCCCGATTAGGAGATAGCCGAAGGCCGGCCAAGCCAGCACTTGCCAAAATCCGCTTACGAACGCTTCAATCATTTCTCACCACCCAAGCGCAGTACAGAGTTCTTGCCGCGTCACCTTACCCGGAAAGACATTCATGCATTCTCCTCCCTCTACGACCACCTTGCCATTCACAACCACCGCCTGCATTCCGTCCGGGTGGCGGTTCACCTCTTGCTCATCAACCTTGGCAGGAAGCCGCTTGCTGACCAGATCCCCGACTTTACCCGGATCGAAGACCGTGATATCTGCCGGCCAACCAACCTTTAACTGTCCGCGGTTGAGTCTCAGCTTCGATGCCGGAAAGCCAGTAACTTTCCAGACCGCCTCTTCGAGACTGAATAGCTTCTTTTCCCGTTGCCAGTATTCCAGAATGCGCACCGGCGCGCCGTACCAGAAAAACCGATCCAGGTGCGCCCCTGCATCCGTCCCGATCAGGCTCTGACGGCTTTTGATCATGTCTGCAAGCATGTCCAGATGGCCATTGGCGATTCCTAAGTAATAGCAGCGAGAGCGGAGGTCATCTTCAAGCCAAGTATCGAAGAAGGCATCTAGCGGAGACTTGCCGGTCGTGCGGGAGATCTCCTCTATACTCTTTCCCTCAAGGGATTTGAGTTCTTTTCTTTCCATACGATCAAAAAAGATCCTGCCCCAGCCCAACCACTCGGGGAAAGAGGGTTTTCCTGCGCCCTCGACCCTCTCCTTATCTAACTTTGCTCTGATGTTTTTATCCTTGAGATGGTTGGGCAGCCCTTCCACAGGTTTCTTGATCTCCTCCCAGGTAGGAAGTCCATCGAGGAAGAAGCAGCTCTCGATCCCGAAGCGCCCGATATGCTGGTAGGGGATGACGACCCCAAATATGTCCTTGCCCTTTTTCTTTGACTCCTCCAGAAGCGCAAGGGCCCGTGGACCATGATCCTTTTCACCTGGCCGCAGCCTAAACTCATTGCCGATCATGGGGGCGCGAATTCTATCGACGAGACTGGCAAAACCGCTCTCGGGTTTAAGCAGGTTGCCGAAGCCGTTAAACTGGAAGCAGCCGCCATATTCGGCCGCCAAATTCGCCAGCTCAACGATCTCATCCTGTGTGGCGAAAGTGCTTGGGGTGCCGGCATGGATGGCAGGGCCTCCACGCGGGCTTGATGAGAAACCAATGGCCCCGGCCTCCAGTCCCTCGCGCACCATCTTCTTCATGGAGTCGAGCTCGTCCGGTCGCGCCTCTCTTTGATAGGCCGCCTCTCCCATGACGGTTAGCCGCACCGGAGAATGGGGCACTAAGGCTGCAACGTTAATCCCGACTCTTCCTTTGAGATAGCCCAGGTACTCGGGAAAGGTCTTCCACCTCCATTCCTTCTCGTCCACGTAGTTGTCGAGGACGCGGCGCAGATAGGCAACGAGAACCTTGACTGGCTCACTCCCAACCGGCACAGGAGCGGCAGAGGCGCCGCAGTCGCCAATCACGGCTGTGGTTACGCCGAAATTTACCACCGGATTCCCGTGCGGGTAGAGAACGAGAAAGAGATCCATGTGGGTGTGGGAATCGATAAATCCCGGGGCAATGACGTTGCCGGCGGCATCGATCTCTCTTTTGCCTGGGCCCAGGTTTTTTCCAATGGCTGAAATCCTTTCCCCCTCAACGGCCACATCCGCTTCAAATCCCGGGCTTCCCGTTCCGTCAATAACGACTCCGTTCCGAACCACTAAATCAAATGCCATCTGTTGGCACCTCCTGCTCGATACTTCGCATGCTTATCCCATCTAAAGAGACCCTCTGTCAACCCCCTCTTTAGCTAATTACTGGGAATTACCGAAGACCGCAGACCGAAGACCAGTCAGCCGTCCCCGGTCGTCGGTCGATCTCTCAAGAGTTCACTCCCCTAGGAGTTTTTTCAACCGCTCGATTACCTGAGGGGGTTGCGCAATCGCCTCTTTGGCTATAGCCTCCAACTCTTCACCGCTGGCTGGCTCCAATTCGTATTTTCTCTTCTTGACCTCGGCGAGGAACTGCGGATCACCCATTGTCTTGGCAAAGGCATCACGGAGAATCTTCACCCGGTCCGGCGGAATACCGGGAGGACCTATCATCGGACGACCCAGGGCGCCCCCTGCGAGAACCACCGTAGCCAGACGCCGGCTCCCCTCCGGCGTCTTATATTCATCCATAAGTTCATAGATCGTGGGGACATCGGATAACTTCGGATCCCGTTTGCGTCCTGTTTGGATCAGGTTGCGGACGAATCCCTTTTGACGCCAGGTATGGTAAGGCTCGCGGCCAAAGAAGGCCTCGATAGTAAAGGCGCGGCAGTGCAACTCTCCCCGCTCTACTGCCAAATCGATCTCGCTACCACTCTGGTAGCCGGTGACAAGCCTGAATTTGAGTCCCAAAGTCTCTTCGAAAATCTTCGGCAAGTGATATTCTGAGGTGCCGGTCCCGGTGGCGCCGCACTTCGGGGGCTCGGCAGCCTTTCGAATGTCTTCTAGGGACTTGTATGGGGCGTCGGCCCGCATGTACATCTGATACTCGCCCCGCACCGGAGAGCCGATCCAGGTAAACTTCGCCCAGTCGTACTGGACCTCTTTGCGGCCTGTGAGCTGACCAAAATAAAGAGAGGGAATGATTGACCCGATGAGGGTCAAACCATCCGGCTTGGCCACGGTATAAAGATAGTTGGCCGCAATCATGTGGCCTGCGCCAGGCATGTTCTGCACGATGTAATCCGGGTTTCCCGGGATGTGCTTAACTATGTGGGCCGCAATAATCCGTGCCCATTGGTCATAAAGAACTCCAGATTGGGTCCCCACCACAATCCTAATCGTCTTGCCCTGATAGAAAGGAGCCTGAGCATGAAGGCTAGGGCTCAGTAGTAGGACAGCCAAGAGAGCAAGTGAGATTATTTGCATGGCACCCTCCAGCTATTTATCAGACAGTCTCTATCTCTGTCTCTGCCTATTGAACTCATTTCCCCAACAGTTTTTTCATCCGTTCGATGACCTCAGGAGGCTGAACCATAACTTCCTTGGATATTGCCTCCAGTTCCTCACCAGTCGAGGGATCTAGATCCCATCCCCTTTTTTTAGCGCCAGCTAATAGCTCCGGATCACTCATAGTCTTGATAAAGGCCTCGCGCAAAATTTTAACCCGCTCCGCAGGCATCCCTGGCGGACCCATAAAAGGGCGACCGAGATCGCCGGAGGAGAGCATCACTTTAGCAAGGCGCTTGGTGGCATCGGCGGTCTTATATGTCTCCATCAGCTCATAGATGGTTGGGACATCGGCCAGTTTTGGATAACGCTTTATTCCGCTTTGAATCAGGGCACGAACGAAACCTGTCTTAGCCCACGTACGGGTAGGCTCGCGGCCCACATAAGCGGAAACGGTTCCAGCGCGACAGTGTACCTCCCCTTTCTCAATCGCCAAGTTCATGTCGCCACCGCCTCCGTAACCAACCACCATATGAATCTTAAGCCCCAGCGCCTCCTCAAGGAGCTTCGGTAAAAAATAACCAGCGCCAGAACGACCCGTAGCAGCGCACCGCGGCGGCTCCGGAGCTTTGCGAATGTCCTCCAGGGTCTTGTAGGGAGTGTCGGAACGTACAAACAAAACCTGATCGATCCGTTCTGGCGACCCTATCCAGGAAAATTTCGGCCAGTCGAACCGGATTTCTTTCGCTCCTTGAAGCTGATCGACGTAGATGGCCGGATTGACCAGTCCGATGGTCAAACCGTCAGGTTTGGCGATGTTGTGCATATAGTTGGCCGCAATTACAGTCCCAGCGCCTGGCATGTTCTGCACCACGAAATCGGGACTTCCCGGAATGTTTTTGCCCCAATACGGCGCCAAAAAGCGAGCCCAATCGTCTATGGCCCCTCCTACCGAGGCCCCCACCACAAGCCTGATGGATTTGCCCTTGAAAAATTCATGCGAGGTTGCCTGCGCAATGCTAGATAGAAGGGCAAACCCGAACAGAAGCAATACGCAAGAAATGTTCTTTCTCATAAAAACTCCTCTCATCTACTTTCCCAGCAATTTTTTCATCCGTTCGATGACATCCGGTGGCTGGCCGACAGCCTCTTTCGCTATTGCTTCAATCTCCTCGCCACTACTGGGGTCAGCCTTATATTTTGATTCTGCTGAAAAACCCTCCGTTCATCCTTCGAGAGCCTCAGGACGAACGGAGGAGCGGTTGAAATCATTGGAGATTTTCCGTTCATGCTGAGCCTAGTCGAAGCATTCATAGG
>JBOHVJ010000015.1:0-11634 GCA_050735075.1 Binatia bacterium | reverse complement strand
GGTCTCGGTGATCCGCTGGATCAACTGGGCCAGACGAGCCTGATAATCAAAGAGGGTTATCCCTTCGCGGTTCTCGGCGATGCGGACAAAGATGGTGGTCAGCCCCCAACCAAAATCACGCAGCAGGGGTTGGGCTAGAGAAAATCCCAGATGCGGACGGTATTCCGGTTTTAGGACCTGGGTAGGGAAGCTGCTGATAAAGCGGTTATTGAGAAAGGATATCTCCAGTTCTGTCCCGGTGCGGAAGAGCTTTTTCAGGGAAAGATTGTAGTCCCTATTTCTGGTGTGCTGGAGAGAGGTACTGAAATTCGTGGTTCGGGTTCCCCTCGGATCAATCTCGAAGTCTTTGCTAAATTCTAAAGTAAGCAGGGGATCAAAGATCGATTTCTCTATCATGGTCTCTTCAGCGCTGCGAAAGGGTTCCAGCCGATCCACGGTGATGCCCGGGTTATTGTCCAGCCCGACCAGGACTGTCTCTCTAAGTGTGAGGGTTGCCGTTTCCTCATCCGCGGTACGAAGAAACTCAAGGGTATATCCGGCTGGCGGGTGCGGGTGCGGAGTCCACTGATCGACAAAAAGACGAAAGGGATTGGGCGTTTCCCGGTAGTCGCTTGGTCTCAGGGGAGCATCGGCGCCATAAGAGGGATAAAAAGGTCCGAAAAGCAGGAGTCCTAAAAGACTTAAGTGAGAGAGACTTCTCATGTTTTCTCCTCAGATTTTTGAAAGTGTTTTTTGTCGCGTAAGAGGAGGGCCAGGAATTGGATCAGCCCTTCGGTCTCCTTTGTCAGCGGCAGTTGACTCAGATCAACCATTCTCCTCAGAGCCGTGCTGATCATCATCTCGTTGATGTAAAAGGCGCCCCTGGCAGTATCCATAGGATAAAAAGTCTTCTGCCTCACCCCGTCGTCTAGAATTGCTTTTAGCCTATTCAGATGCCTCTCCCGATACTGGAGCAGCCGGCGCCACTTTTTCCTCTCCCGTTGGTCGCTCAGAAGCCAGCGGACGAGCAGCAGGGTGCGCAGGAGGTCCTTATGGCGCTCCATGCTCTCCATTTGGGCGCGCACGACCTGGCAGAGCCTGGTCCAGGACTGGGCCTTGGAGTCCACCTGGCTTTCGATTTCTCGCAGCATCTCTGTGGCGATTTCCTCTAAGGCCGCAAGGATCATCTGGTTTTTGTTGCGGAAGTAAAGATAAATCCCTCCCTTGGTGATCCCTGCCTCGCTTCCGACGCGTTCCATGGTCACTGCATCGAATCCTTCCGCCGCTATAATCTTACGGGTAGCCTCCAGGAGCGAGCGGGTACGAAAGTCTTGAAGGATCTCTTTACGGCTAACGTGTGCCATGCTAATGAATGATGGTTCAGCAAACTAACTGTACGTTCACTTCATATAGGGATCCTCAACTGATGTCAACTCACCTTCGGTTTTGCTTTGTGCAGAAAAAAGAAATATATAAGGTCCAATTTGCGCTTTTTCCTAGGGAGGAATCTTATGAAGCAATGTAAAAAAAATTTACAGCTCTGGACTGGTTTTTGCCTGGGTGCAACTCTCTTTTTATCGATTCCTAGGGCAAGCCAGGCTGCTGAACCCGCCGTTCCAACAGTTCCATCTCCCGCGATTCGAACAGGAGATCGGACAGGAGATAAAGTTCTGAAGCTCGAGGATGCCGTGCGGATCGCCGTGGAGAACCATCCCAGGATCAAGACGGCCAAGGAGAGGGTCGGGGCACAGCAGGCGGTTGTGGGACAGCAGTTAGGCGCCTATTACCCTACGATCTCCTTTAACAACGTTTACCGCAGCAGTACTGCTTCCGGTACAACGGGGGTCAGCGCTGAAGGCTTCGATTTCTTTTCCAGTCAAGCCACCTTTAATTTCGTCCTTTACAATTTCGGTAAGAGGGAGGGGACGGTCCAGTCGGCCAAAGAGACTCTCGATGCGACCCGGTACAATTTCAGGACCTCCGTGGACGAGGTAATTTTGGCAGTTAAGGAGGCCATTTATAGATACCTTGGGCTGAGAGCCCTGGTTAGAGTGAGAGAAGAGGCGGTTAAGAATCGCGAGCTTCTTGTCCGTCAGGCTCAAGGCTTTTATGAGGTGGGGACGAGGCCGAAGATCGATGTGGTCCGGGCCGAGTCCAATCTTTATAACGCGCGGGCTGATCTCATCACCGCGCAAAACGGAGTCAAAGTCGGCTGGGCGACCCTTAAGAACGCCATGGGGGTAAGGGACCTTCCCGAACAGCCGGTGGCTGAGGAGGTATCGAT
The DNA here is from genome assembly GCA_050735075.1 of Binatia bacterium. Lineage (GTDB taxonomy): Bacteria > Desulfobacterota > Binatia > UBA9968 > UBA9968 > JAHFAO01. The sequence goes on along the minus strand of JBOHVJ010000015.1, from coordinate 9,371 downwards.
GGCGCCTATCGCAGTCACTCTCGATCAGGCCAGAGAGTCTGCCTTCGCCTCGCGCCCAGAGCTTAAAAGCTTTGAGGCGCAGAGGAGAGCGCAGGACCAGCAGATCGCCACTGCCAGACGGGGACATCTTCCGGATATTATTTTTGACGCGCTTTACGGCCGAAGACATACGAGCAATGACAACGGCAATACCTTTCCGCTGCTGCCCACCTGGCAGGTTCAGTTGAGTCTGAACTTCCCTATCTTTGATGGGTTCAGGACTACCAATAGGGTAGAGGAGGCGCTGAGAAATTATCACTCTATAAGGGCTCAGGAGGAGGAGGGGAAGCAGCAGGTTGCTTTGGAGGTTGAGAGTAGCTATTTTAGGCTCATTGAGGCCGAGGAGCGGATCAAAGCCACTGAGGCGGCCGAGAAGGCGGCAAAAGAAAATCTTGATTTGGCCAATGGGCGATACCAGGTTGGAGTAGGTTCCATCATCGAGATCACCGATGCACAGACCCTCCACACCGACGCGCAGACGAACCACATCCGCTCCATCTACGATTACAAGATCGCCGAGGCACAGCTAATCAGAGCGGTGGGGAGCCCGCAACCATAAAGGAAGACAGAGACAGAGATAGAGACTGTCTGTTGAAGGGGTTGAAGCAGGGTTAAAGAAAAGATAAAGGGTAAAGTCATGAAGGGTTATCTTTGGATTGCACTTATTCTAGTGCTTGCCGGAGCTGTGATAGGCTACCGGGAGCTTTCATCAGGGATTGGGAAGAAGCCGGAAAGGAGATCGGGGGTCGCTCGCGAGATACCGGTGAGGCTCGCTCCAGTTAAGAAGGGACCGATTGCCTATGTGCTCAGCACGAGCGGAGACGTACTCCCACTGAGTCAGGTGGATGTGATCTCTCGGGTATCGGGATATGTGGAGCGCGTCCACTTTGAGATGGGGGACCGTGTGGCGGCGGGACAGGTTGTGGCTACGGTAGACCAAAAAGAGCAACGCCACCATGTGGAGGAAAATGAGGCAGCCGTAAAGGTCGCCGAGGCTACCCTGCGGGAAAAGGAAAGCCAGCTCGTCGATGCCGAGAAGCAACTCGAACGGGCGCGTTCTCTGAGACAAAAGGATTTCATCTCTTCTCAGGAGTTAGACACTACCGAGACCAAGGCTCATACCGCCAAGGCGCAAAAGGAGTTGGCCCAGGCCCAACTGGCTCAGCGGGAGGCGGCCTTGGCCCAGTCTCGTTACCAACTGGACTTGACTCGTATGGTTGCCCCGTTCAACGGTATGGTGACCCGTCGTTTATTGGAGCCCGGTGCCTATGTTTCTACCTCCACCCCCATTCTCACTATTGCGGCCCCTGATCCGTTAAAGGTTATTCTGAATATTCCTGAAAAGGATGTGAATCTAGTCCGGGTTGGGATGCTGACGAAGCTGCAGACGGATGCCTTTCCTGGCAAGGTCTTTGAAGGCAGGATCGCTCGCTTGAATTCAGCCCTGGATTCGTCCAGCCGGACTTTGATGGCAGAGGTTCATGTCCCCAATAGCCAACAACTTCTCAAGCCCGGGATGTTCGCCCGGGTCTCTCTGATCTTGGCGGAAGAGAAGGATTCCCTGTTGGTTCCGGTGGAGGCGGTAGTGGAAGATGAGGGCAAAGATTTTGTTTACAGCGTGACTGAGGGCAAGGCCAAGCGGAGAGCCGTCAACAGGGGATGGACGCAGGATAGTCTCATGTCCATTACCAAAGGGTTAGAAGAAGGAGAGCGAATTGTCGTAGCGGGACAGCACCGCCTGAAGCCAGGAGTAAAAGTTCGCGTGCTTGAGGAAAACGACAAGCAGGCAGCAGTCAGCGATCAGCCGTCAAAGACTCAGAAGGCTCAAAGGAAAGGTAAAACTCAAGGTAAAGCTGACCACTGAGAGCTGAAGGCTGGAAGCTAACTAACATGAACCTCATCAAAGGATCTCTTGATAATCCGGTGGCCCGTTTCATGGTCACCATAGGGTTGATGGTCCTGGGAGTCATTTCCTTCACCAATCTCGCCATAGACCTTTTTCCCGATATCGACTACCCCGTGGCCGGGGTTATCACCGAATATCGCGGCGCTACACCCGAAGATGTCGAGACCTCTGTGACCCGGCCGCTGGAGAAGACCGTAAGCCGCATCCAGGGGATACGTTACGTTGCATCCTATTCGCGCGAAGGAATCTCCCTGCTGTCAATTCAATTCAACTGGGGGACCAACCTTGATGCCTCCTCGGTCGATATCCAACAGAACGTGAATGTAGCGAGCAATGAGTTGGCTGACGATGCCGAGCGGCCCATGATTATCAAATATAACCCGTCACATATCCCGGTGGTGACGCTTGGCCTCCAGGGCAATCTGGATGAGCGTAAGCTTCGTGAACTTGCTGAGGATTATATAGCTCCGCGCCTTGAGGCCCTGCCCGGGGTTGCCTCCTCAGAGGTGACCGGGGGAAGGGTGCGCGAGATCCAAGTGAATGTGGATCGGGCCAAGTTAGAGGGTGCGGGCCTTTCCCTCGCGGACGTTGTTGAAGCGGTCAGACGGGGCAATGTGGATGTTCCCGGCGGAAGCATCAAAACCGGGACGCGGGACATCAATATCCGCTCCTTGGGTCGTTCCAGAAAGGTAGAGCCGCTGGGGGATATCGTGATCCGCCACCAGCGTGGTACCCCGGTCCGGGTTAGAGATGTGGCTCAAATCAAGGATAGCTTTGAAGATCCATCCTCTATTGCAATGGTCAATGGCAGCCGTGGCCTCTTCCTCCCAACCAGAAAGGCGCCGGGAACTAACACAGTTAAGGTAGCTGACGCGATTCTAAAAGAGCTGGAAAAACTCCAGCGCGATCTCCCTCCCGATGTCCAGCTCTTTGTGGTAAGCGACCAGTCCACCTATATCCGCCGCTCCATTGACAACCTCAAACATGACGCCTACATGGGCGCGTTTCTGGCCGCCATCGTGGTCTTTCTCTTCTTAGGCAATTTAAGGACTACGCTAATCATCTCACTTTCAATTCCTATCTCCATTGTGACTACCTTTGTCCTTCTGTATTTCGGCGGAATGACGCTCAATATCATGACCCTTGGAGGGCTAGCCTTGGGTGTTGGCCGGCTGGTGGATGACTCGATCGTCGTCTTAGAAAATATCTACCGCCATATGCAAAGCGGGGAGGAGCCTTATGAGGCCGCCTACAAAGGGGCGGCAGAGGTAAGCCGTCCCGTCATCGCTGCGACCATAACCAGCGTCATCGTTTTTCTCCCTATCGCCTTTATTCATGGCGTAGCCTCGATCCTTTTTACTCAGATGGCCTTTACCGTTGCCTTCTCCCTCCTGGCCTCTCTCTTCGAGTCTCTCACCCTGGTGCCGATTCTGTGCAAATGGTTCATGCGCCCGCGCGAGGAACCCTATAAGCTAAGAGCCTTGCAAGCTCCGCTCGATTATTTCGGCCGCTTCTTCCGTCGAATGGAGGAGAGCTACAGTGGATTACTAACCTGGGCCCTGGGTCATAAAGCGAGGGTTCTGCTCGGTACCCTGGCCGTTTTTCTTCTGAGTTCCCTCTTGCTTTTTCGCATAGACACGGAGCTCTTTCCGCCATCGGATGAGGGTGAGTTTGGGATCAGTATTCGTCTCCCCGTGGGAACACGGGTGGAGGAGACACTCAAGGTCATTGATGAGATCCAAGATATCATCATGCGCGAGGTGCCCGAGCTGCGCTCTGTCTTTGGCCGGGCAGGTGGAGGGAGGGGAAGGAGCGCTATCTTCGGTGGGCGCTTTTCGGGTCCGCATACGGGAAATGTCAGGGTGCGCCTGGTCCCCCATGCGGAAAGGACAAGATCTTCTTTCGAGATCATGGACGCCTTGAGGCCCAGGCTGACCCATTTTCCTGGCGCCCGGATTAACTTGAGTCCCGGTGGATTGATTACCCGGGTAATCGCCTTTGGCGCCGAAGAGCCGCTTGACGTAGAGATCCAGGGCTACGACTTGAAGATCGGCAGCGAGAAGGCCGCTGAAATCGCCGACTTGCTGCGCGAGGTGAATGGCGTCACCGATATCCAGATCAGCCGGGAAGAGGGGAATCCGGAATTCAAAGTGGAGATGGACCATCAAAGGATCGCCGCCCTGGGTCTTACCGCCTCCCAAGTCGCGAGCGCTGTGAGGACCGCTGTGGACGGGACCGAGGCATCGATCTTCATTGATCCTGAAACCGGCAAGGAGCACAAGATTCGGGTCCGCTTCCATGAGGACGAGCGGAAGGAGGTCGAGCAACTGAATCGTATCTTCGTCAAGTCCGATGGAAAGGCGATCCCCTTAAACAATCTCGCTAAAATAGTTCCCGCCACCACGCCCACTCAGATCGAGCGGAAATACCAGCAGAGGATCATACATATCACGGCCAATGTGAGCGGGAGGGCACTCGGCAGTGTTGCCCAGGAAGTGGAACGGCTCCTTAGCGAAGTCGAAGTGCCCAAGGATTTTAATATTCGCCTTAGCGGCGCTCGCGAGGAGCAGGAACAGGCCTTTCGCAATCTGACCTTGGCTTTGGTTCTTGCTGTAGCCCTCGTCTACATGGTCTTGGCATCCCAGTACGGCTCCCTGCTCCATCCCTTCGTCATCATGTTTTCTGTCCCGTTGGGCCTGATCGGGGTCGCATGGGTCCTTTACGCCACGGCGACCACTCTGAGTATTATTTCGTTCATTGGAATAATCATGATGGTGGGGATCGTGGTGAGCAATGCGATCCTTCTCGTGGAGTACACGAATCAGCTCCGTGAGGCAGGTATGCCCCTCCATGAAGCCGTGGCCTTGGCCGGAAAGACTAGGCTTCGGCCAATCATGATGACCAGCTTTGCCACTATTCTTGGGTTACTACCCCTGGCGCTGGGGATTGGTGAGGGGGCTGAAGCCAACGCGCCGCTGGCCATCTCGGTGATCGGCGGATTAACCGTCTCTACTTTTATGACCCTGGTTTTTATTCCGACGCTTTACACGTCGCTGGAGGAACTGCGGGTCAAAGTTCGTAAGGCGTAAGAAGCGCGAGGCGTAAGGTGAAACCCGCTTACGATTTACGCCTGACGCCTTACGGGTCTTCAGAAAAAGCTACCAATTAAATGGGTTCAGAAGGTTTTTTACCCTGTCCAGATCCTCTTTGAGTTGATCGAAGATCCCTTTGGTCTCCTCTTCGTCCCCCTGAGGCTTTTTCTTCTCTGTCACCTTTGTCTCCGCAGATTTCACCTGTGAAGGGGGACCCTTCACGACAGATTGGGGCAGCTCTTTGGGTGGCTGGGCTGTGGGCTGGCTTGGACGCGGGGAACCCTCCAAGCCTCCTGGCTGACTGGCCTTTTCGTCTTCTTTAGCCTTCTCCGGTACCTGAAATTCACTGCTGCCTAGGAAAAGGGGCCCCTTCTCGAGAGTCACTTTCGTATCAAGTTCAATCTTCTCCTGACCGGCGACGGCTGACGGGGGACTGGTGACCGGTGACGGCTGACGGATCGATTCTTGAGTCTTCGGTCCTCCGTCCTCGGTCTTCGGTCTCATGTCCGGGTCAATCCCTTTTCGCTTCAATGCTTCATCGATGTTTGCGATCAGCCCGCTGGTGGCTGGAGTAGTCGAGATCTGTGGTTGAGGGGTCGCTGGTTTTCTTGCCTCGCTAATAGGGGTCTTAAACACGGGGGCAGCCTCCGGTGGTGTGGGTGGCTCGGCTTTTTTCCCTTCCTTCTCGAGTTTGGTATCGATCCGACCGAGCAGCTCCGATGTATCCGCAAAACGTGGGGTCGGCTCCTCGACGTTAGGAAGATCTGGGGTAGGAGGCTTAATCTCTAGATTTGAGGTTTCGGGTTTCGGGTCTCGGGTCTCGAGTTCTGCATTCTCAGGTTTAATCCCTATTCCTTTCTCCTTTAATGATGCATCAACCTTTGCTACCAACCCGGGATCTTCCACTGCCTCGAACTTTATCTTCTCTCCTTTGGCGAATGGGTTTATTCCTCTCCATAGAGAGGCAAGGAAGCCCGGCGATTGCTCTTTTTCCTTCGTAGCCTCTATTTTTTTAGTTTCGTCATCCTTCTTCTTAGTATCAGATGAAGGGGCAAAAGGATTGATCTTATCAACGACGCGGCGGAAAATCCCCCTTTCATCTGGCTCCTCATGGACCACCTCTTTCTTTGCCACCAGGTTAAGGTCCTTTTGCTGACCGCTGACTGCTGACGGCTGACCTGCCTGCGCCGCGGGCGTCGCGGCAGGCAGGCCGCTTTCTGGACTCTGAGCTAGAAGGGTAGGAGGAGGGGTAAAGGTCGGTCTGCGGTCGCGCGCGAGCAGCATAGCCAGCGGGTCTTGTTTCTCCTTATCTAACTGCCCTAGCTGGTGCCGGGCATCCTTGGTAAAGGGGCTCTCCGGATAGTGTTGGATTAACGCCTCGTAGGCCAAGGCCGCTTTGACGTTGTTTTTTTCCAAACGGTAGCTCTCGCCTAGGTAGTAGAGGCTCTTTACCGCCGTTGGGGTATTTTTGTACCGGCGCAGGATATCTTCAAAGCGATCGCTTGCGGCCAGGTATTTTTTCTCCCGCAGATAGAAAGCGCCAATATTGAATTCGTGCTCGGCAAGGTACTCCAGGCACTTGGCTAGCTTCTCTCTTGCTTGGCTAGCGTAAGGGGAATTGGGGTAGTCTTTCACGACGGTCTCGAAATAGCCCTTAGCGGTCTCGGTGATCTTCTGGTATCGGTCAACGCCGGTGAACTGGTCAAAGTGCACCAGACCCAAATGGTATACGACAAAAGGGATATTCTCATTGTTCGGATGCAAGGATTGGAATTCCTTAAAGGCCGCTGCCGCTTCCGGATATTGCTTATTAAGGTAGTAAGCCTCGGCCATCTTCAGCTCGGCTGGTACCAGTTGCGGGGAAAAAGGGAACTCGGTCTTAACTCTTTGAAAGCGATCAATGGCAAGAACATAGTTTTGCTTCTTTAAGGCTGCCATGCCCTCGTCAAAAAGGACCTCGGCTGTGGGATTGGGCTGTACCACCTGCGTGGACCAGGGCAGAGACGGTAGAGAAGGCAAAGACGGCAGAGAGGGTAGGGAGATAGAGGAGCACCCCGCTAATAATAAAAGAAGAGAAAGTAGGAAGTATGGAATAATTTTTGGCATCTATTGGGCTACAATTCTACTTCGATTTTTTTGGGCGGTCTAACCAAAGAACTAGAGCGAGTCCTACAGTCCCAATTCAAAACGCCTCCATCCTATACGGGAAGCTGCTTTTGAGTCAAGCAGAAATCGGACTTTATCTAAAGTAAGTTGGAAAAGCGCAGCTCGTTGACTCCCTCTCCCGCTCTGGGAGAGACTTAGGGTGAGGGAGGTAACACTCTAAACTTCACCTGCGTTTCGTTCGACCGAAAGACAAACGGCCATACGGGCGGAAAGACGAGGTAGGCCGTGGTTTCCAGGAATGCGTAGACCTTGTCTCCCGGCGGTCCCTTGTCGTCATAGATGGTAACTGTGTATTCACCCGGGGAGAGGTCGGGGATACGGAACTGAAGAATTTTATCTTCAATCCATGAAAGATTCTCAGCCGGGAACTCCTCGGCGTCAGGATTCAACCCTAGGAGCTTCAACTGATGGTAGTCCATCATGTGACCGCCCATCTCGACTCTCGGCCAACCCACGAGATACTCCATTGAAAGGCTCACGACTGTTCCCGGTGCCCCCTCTTTTGGATTCATCTGGGTCACCCTTGGAGCGCAGCCCGTTAGCGCCATTGTAAAGAGCAAAATGGAGATGGAGAAAGAAAACTGCAAGGTTCTTGAATCTTTACTCTTCGGGAATTCCTATCTACTGCGCAGGGTCGCAAGCCCTCCTTTTTTCTATCTTCTGATACTCCTTGAAGCTTCTAGGGGCAATCTGCCTTAGCTCCTTTAGATAGCCCTCCAGTTCATCAACCCTTGCGAGTATGCGTTCACGATCCAGCACGAGCCACCTCCGCAAGATATTCGAGGTAGATGGGCTTAAACCGCTCAAAGGCTTGTACGGTCTGAAAGGCTAGGGAGTACAGCAATTCTTCATCCCTGCAGAAAAGGACTCTGCCCTCTTTAACGACTCTTTGACGGATGTAAAGGGGGAGCTGCTGAAAAATATGGACGTCGAGATCGAAGTGTTTCATATACTCTAACCTTTTCCGTGAGAGGGCTAAGTTATCGTACTTTTGGGGGAGAAGGACCAAACACACATCCAGGTCCGACGTTGGAGTCTCTTGCTGCCGTGCCGCGCTACCGAACAGAAGGACAGCCAAAAGCTCTGCATCCTGTTCTGCCTGCGTCAGGACCCCTTCGAGTTTCTGCCCCTGATTCATTTCAAATCCTCGCCATCCAAAGATACTTTAGATACTTTAAGAGAAAAGGCTCGTTGCGGCAAGGCCGTCCTTTCTATTCGCTGCAATACGGCGGCTCGCCCGAGTATCTGTCTCTATCTCATTACATCCCATTTTTCCAATTGCCCTTTTCATCTTCTCGATTCATACTTTCCTAGACCAAAGAATCCTCCAGAGTCAATTTTCACCAAAATTTTGTATTCTCGACCTCTTAACAACGATATTTCTCTTATAATCTTTGATCTATTTAATATTTTAAGCTTTAACCATTAATTTCTTAAAATCCTTAAGATAAATAAAGTTTCCTTATGTCCATACATCTGGGAAGAGGGCCTTTTTTTTCTTGACAAGGGTCTGAATGTTGGGTAAAAGTCCTAGGACTTTAGTTTTAATCTACTCATAGATTTGAGAAAATTAGGACTTAAGACTATTCAATTTAAGACTTTAGATTGACAGAAAAAGCTCTTTTGGTGTAACTTGTAGGTTCAATTACTCACAAAAGGAGGCGAAGATGAAGAAGCTACTTAGTCTTACTGCGGTCGGCTTCCTGCTAAGCGCTTTTATTTTGGCAGTGGTGCCGGCTTGGGCGCAGGATAGGGACAGCCGAATCAAGGCGTTGGAGGATGAACTGGTTCGTCTGAAACAGCAGCAGATAGATCTAAAGAAGGAGGCGACAGCAGCGGCGGCGGCTCTGCCAACCTTCACCTATCGGCCTGGTGCTGGCGCGAGAATCGACGCGGCGGATCAGAGTTGGGGGATCAATTTCCGCTACGAGTTCAACATGGACATGACCTGGCTGGAAGGGCAGGACGCGGCAAGGAACGGTGACTTTGAGCTCTTTGGCCGCAGAAACCGTCCCTACTTTTTTTACTACTGGGATAGGGGTTTTTATGAATTTCATAATTCGATAGACATGGATGGCAATGATACGCTCGCGATCCAGAGGGCACGCTTCTATATCAACTTCCAGCAGTTGAACCCCTGGTTTCCCAGGTTCCAGACAGGTATGGAC
>JBOHVJ010000014.1:0-15917 GCA_050735075.1 Binatia bacterium | reverse complement strand
CTCGTCCTATGTGAAGACTGTCACGATCCAGCGTCATTTCGCTCAACCCTTGACGGCAGGTTTACGCTTTGAACAAGGGGTCAAATCCGCTCTTGGCTCTTTGCGCGGAGCACTTGATCTCGATTTCGGCTCCGGGTACCCGGGCCACCTTGCCGATTTCCCTGTCGGGTAAAATGGTAGCCATGGCTTACGTCGTGCTGGAGAATCCACCGTCTATGACAATGATCTCACCGGTGACGAAGCGATTGCTCAAGATGAGGCTCAGCATGGTCTCGACGACATCGTCAGGGGTAGCGCACCGCTTGAGCGGCGTGTAACGTGCGCGGCGTGCGAAAAGCCCCTCATAGTTCTCTTTGAGGGCCTTTTGCATCCATTCCCCCTCCACCCACCCCAGCGCTACCGCATTGACCCGGATCTCAGGTCCCAGCGCATTGGCAAGAGTTTTGGTCAAGTTGGCGACCGCGGCCTTGTAGCTGCGTAGGGAAGCGGCTGCGCGGAGAGGCGCAGTCCGGCGACGCTGCAGGTGTTGACGATGCAGCCATTGGGTGAGGTAGGGGTCGAATCTTGGACTATGTAATTCACAAGGTCGGGTCAGGCCCTTTATTCTCTTTTTGCGGCCTTTCTGCGGGAATGTCAGATCTTTTGTCGGCGACCGCTGCTTCTCTTAACGCGAGTAATAGATTCATTCTCCTTGCATTCAAATCCCTGCTTAGCGCAGACCTTTAGAGGATAAGAACTGGTCCGGGAGGGCTACGGCCTGAGCCCGTGGCATTTCGATCGTATTGACGCGTAAATATACCCCTGCTAATATTCTTTGGTGAAATTTGTTTTTACCCGGGAAAAGGATGGTAAGATCCATTTCAGAAAGCGGCATCCAGAAGTTGCGGTACGCGAAGTTGAGGAGGTGTTCGAGTTCAGGATGGCGGTCCAGCCTGCGTATGGAGGCGCCTTAAAAGGAATCGGGCACACCCGGGCCAGGAGGTTTCTGGTTGTCATTTTTAAGTGGGGCAGAAAAAAGGATAGCGCGTTTATCCTTACCGCCTATCCGGCAAAAAGGAAGCATGTCGAGGTTTATTTAAAGACTATAGGAGGGCTCCGTTGAAGAGGAAATGCAAAAAATGCGGGTCCGAGTTGTATCAGGCAGAGGACCTGAAATGGTTCTGCCTGCTCTGCCTTGCAAAAGAGATCGAGGAACGTGACCAGGAAGATGAAGTCCGCGGGACATGGAAGGTCCTCGATCCTAAAACGAAACCAGTCACCTTGCGGTTGAGTGAAATCGACCTTGCTAAGGCAAAGGCGAAAGCCCGGAAGCTAGGCAAGCCCTACCAGACGCTATTGAAAGAGGCCATCCACGAGGCCCTGTCGCGGCCTTAAGGTCAAAGGGCTCAGGGTCATTGCCCCAATATGCCAAGGCGGTCCGGGGCTCAGGATTAGATTGTTTTCTCCTTCCACTTAATCTGGCTGGTTACAATGGTGGCGACGGTTCGACTTTCGCTCACCGCTCCTTCGAAGTGCTGAGCTTGTCGAAGCAAGGAACGGAGCCATAATGCGACACCTTATGACTTATACCATGGTATCTCTGCGTGAGGGGTTAGGTCGTACTGGAGAATCCGCCGTCGATGATAACGATCTCACCGGTGACAAAGCGATGGCTGTTGATCAGGCTCAGCATGGTCTCAGCGACATCGTCGGCGGTGCAGCAGCGCTTGAGCGGCGTATAGCGGGCGCGGCGGGCCATCAGTCCCTCGTAGTTCTCGGCGAGGGTTCGCTTCATCCAATCACCTTCCATCCACCCGGGGGCAACGGCATTGACGCGAATCTCCGGCCCGAGGGCGTTGGCGAGGGTCTTCGTCAAGTTGGCGACCGCGGCCTTGCTAGCTGCGTAGGGAAGCGGCTGCGCGGAGGGGCGCAGTCCGGCGACGCTGCAGGTGTTGACGATGCAGCCATTGGGTGATTGCCGGAGCAGCGGCACGGCGGCCCGAGTGACGAGAAAAAGTCCGAGGACGTTGACGGCAAAGACGCGGTTCCAGTCCTCGACCTTCATTCCATCCAAGTTCTTGGGCTCTACATCGATGGTCGTGCCCGCGTTGTTGATCAGCACATCCAGGCACCCGAATTCCCCTTTGGTCGCTTCGAGCATGGCCCGCACGCATGCGTCATCGCTCACATCGCAGCGATACACCAGCGCTCGCGCGCTGGAGGCTTCGGCCTCGCGCGCGGTGGCCCTGGCCGCTTCCTCGCTACGGCTGAAATTGATGACCACGTCGTAGCCATTCCTGGCCAGCGCCAGTGTCGCACTGCGCCCAATGCCTGTGGCCGCCCCCGTAACCAGGGCTACTGGTCTCTTGCTACTCATCCCGGCCATCCAAATCTTTAACGCTTAGAAACCTCTGTCACCCTCTTTTATCGGGCGAGAATGCTATAAAATCACCGAGTTTAAGTCAATCAGGGAGCTCACCCGGCCTGCACGGCTTTTCGCATTCTACGGATGGTGTCGGCGTAGTCGGGCGTCTTGAAAATACCGGATCCCGATACGACCACCTCGGCACCGGCCTGGACCACACGCTCGATATTATCAGCCTTTATTCCTCCATCGGCCTCAATGAGAATCGGAAGCCCTTTCTGCCTGACAAAGCTTCTCGCCCTTTGGATCTTGGGGAGGACATCCTCTATGAAGGCTTGGCCGGCAAAACCTGGAAAAACAGTCATCATGAGGAGCATGTCGATGTCAGGGAAGTAGCCTTCAATCTTATCTAGGGGAACATCCGGGTCGACGGCGATAGATGCCCTAGCACCGAGCTCGCGTATCTTCTTCAGGCTTGCCTTGGGATTCTTACAAGTATCCGGATGGATGGAGACCCAATCAGCCCCAGCCCTGATGAACTCCGGAGCAAACTTGTCCGGATCCGTGATCATCAGATGAACATCCAGAGGGAGGCGGGTGACTCTGCGAATCGATTCCACCACAACAGGGCCGATGGTGATATTGGGAACAAAGTGACCATCCATGACATCGATATGAAGCCAATCGGCACCCGCTTGTTCCACGGCGCGGATCTCATCTCTCAGTCGGCTAAAATCAGCCGATAGAATAGAAGGGGCAATTTTGATCGTATCCACTTATATTGTCTTTCTCATTCTGGCAGCGAAAAAGCCATCAGTGTTGTGCTTATGGGGTAGGGCGAGGAAATATTTTCCGCGAACCAGACTTTGGGCCCCTTGGGGAAGATAGCTCCCGGCACTTTCCAAAACAAAGCCTTTTTGACGATCAAGAAAATCCTCCACCACACCTTCGTTCTCCTCTTGAGTGAGGGTGCAGGTTGAGTAAACTAGGATTCCTCCTGGTTTAAGATAAGAGGAAATCTGGTTGACAATGATCTTCTGCAGCCTGCTTAGACGCTGAATATCCCGCTCGTCCCGATGCCATTTTGCCTCGGGGTGAGAGCGTAATGTCCCCAAGCCGCTGCAAGGGGCGTCAACCAAGATACGATCGTAAGGTTTAGCCAACGGTCCCGTCAACCCTCTAGTTACATCTACAAGAAAAGAGCGGATCGATGTGAGAGCTAACCTTTGCACATTTTCCCGCAATTTCTCAAGCCCTCTGGCAGAAATATCTGTGGCTATTAGCTCTCCCCTATCCCGCATCAGCTCTCCAAGATGCGTGGTTTTTCCTCCTGGGGTAGCACATGCATCGAGAATCCGCTCTCCGGGTTTGGGGTCAAGGAGGTAGCAGATGAGTTGGGAAGCCTCACCCTGGACCTGAAAAAGGCCATACTGAAAGCCTGGAAGTTTATCCACAGCGGCGACACCTTTCACCTGTATCCCTTGAGGAGACCAAGGCGTAGGCATAGCATGGAACCCTTTCTGCCGAAACGTTTCGATTAAAACCTCTCTATCTCCTCTCAGGCGATTGGTGCGCAAGATCAAGGGGGACTCCTCGTTATTTGCTTTTAGGAGAGATTCCGTTTCCTCTCTGCCAAAGCATTTGAGCCACCTTTTAACTAGCCAGTCGGGATGGGACCAGGTGACAGCAAGGTAAAATTCAAGATTATCTTCCGGATTGGGATTGCGGAGTTTATCTTTTTCTCTCAGAATCTTACGCGCTACTCCATTCACCAGCCCTCCTGCCCTTTTTCCTCCATATCTTTTCGCCAATTCTACGCCTTCATTCACGGCTGCATAATCTGGGATCTTGCTTAGAAAGAGAAGCTGATAAAGGGTCAGGCGTAGAAGGTTCCTTAGATAGGCGTTCATCCTGGAAGGGGGAAGATGGAGAGCTTGGCTCAGATGCCAATCGATCCTCCCCCTCCAGCGCAATGTCCCATAAACCAGTTGGGTCAGGAGGGCTCGATCGCGGTGTGAAATAGGGGCCTTTTTTAGAGAGTGGTCGAGGAGGATATCGGCGTAAGCGTTCCTTTTTTCCACTTTCACCAGGATCTCTACTCCCAGTTCCCTACACCCCCTCTCCCTATTTGACTCCGAGGCGCTCACCTTTTTCAATCCGAGCCCCTTTGAGAAACTCCGCCGCAGGAAGTCTTTTTCGGTTCTCTAGTTGTACCTCTTCTAAGCCGAGTATCCCCTGGCCGGTAGCGATCCATAGGCTCCCTCCTTCCGCCCTTGTCACTTCACCGGGGAGACCCTTTTCTCCCTCTGAGATCACCGCCGTACGATAAACCTTTAGCAGCTTCCCTCTCAGATAGGTATAAGCCGAAGGCCAGGGGTAAAGGGCGCGACCTCGCCGCTCAATCGCCTTGGCCGGTTGGGTCCAATCAATTCGACCATCCTCTTTTTTTAGTATAGGGGCATAGGTAGATTCCTCTTCCCCTTGGGACCTAGGAGTGATGCGCCCATTCTTGAGCCCATGAATAGTTGCCAATAACAGGCGTGCTCCAACAGGGATCAGCTTGGCTTCAAGTGAAGCTGTAGTTTCATCTTGGTCAAGAGAGACCTCTTCCTGCAAGAGGATAGGCCCAGCATCCATTTTCTCAACCAGACTCATGGTGGTGACCCCGCTTTTTCCCTCGCCATTGAGGATAGTCCAAGCGATTGGGGCGGCGCCCCGATACTTGGGCAAAAGGGAATAATGCACGTTCAGACAGCCTTGAGGTGGAAGTTCGAGAACCGAGCGCGGCAGAATGCGACCGTAAGCCACAACGACAATAAGCTGGGGAGCCCAACTCTTTAAAGTGTTAAGAAAATCTGGATCCCGGATCTTTTCAGGAGCGAGAACGGGGATCCTATGGCTCTCAGCAACTCTTCGAACCGGTGACAGGACTCTCTTCTGTCCCCTCCCGGAAGGTCGGTCGGGCTGGGTGACCACCCCGACCACCGGATCTGGGCCTTTTAAGAGGGACTCAAGGGAGACAGCCGCAGCCTCAGGAGTTCCCATGAAAACGATCGGCCATGATACAGACATAAAGTTTAGCGTGTCGAGTCTCTAGTTATTCTCGCAAAAATGGAGTAACGGAGTATTGAGGTTTTGGAGTAATGGGCCAAAGCAGCGGCACTCCATTACTCCAGTGCTCCAATGCGCCTTTCAGATCATGAGGCGGGGGCTCTCGGGTTGGGTCTTACCAGTGCGCAGTATTTTCTTAAGCCGCCGCGTGTAGAGCTCTCGCTTTAAGCGGCTGATGCGATCGATGAAGAGTTTCCCATCGAGGTGATCAATCTCGTGCTGTAGGGCCACGGACAGGAGTCCGTCCGCTTCAACTCTCACTTCTTTTTCCTGCTCGTTGAGGCCTATGACCTCCACTCGCGCTGCCCTCTTGATCTCGGCCGTAAAGTCGGCCACGCTCAGGCATCCCTCCTCCCAGACTACTTCTCCCTCGGCGCGGCGGATCTCAGGGTTAATGAGCTTGATGAGATTCCTTCCCGGATTTTGGTAATCGATGTCCACGACAATAATGCGCTGGAGGGCGCCCACCTGAGGGGCTGCCAATCCCACTCCGGGGGCTGCATACATGGTCTCCACCATGTCCTGAATGAGACGGACTGTATCCCCTGTCAAAGCTTCCAGCGGCTGCGAAATTTTTTTTAAAGTCGCATCGGGATACTTGAGGACCTTTAGAATAGCCATGGGTTAAGCCAATTTCATAACATATTATAAGGATCCACATCAATGTAAAGACGGGTGCTCCGTGATGGAGGGAGGATCTCCCTAGCTTGATTTGCAAACTCCAAAAGAGCCGGACCCTTTTCCCCCTTAAGCAGAACCTGCCAGCGGTAACGACTGCGCAGCTTTTCGATCGGCGCCGGGGCGGGGCCCAGTATCTCGATCTTCTCCAAAATCTTGCCATCTCGCTTGTGTCTGTCGCGCAGGCCTTTGACTAGCATTTTTGCCTTGGCTTCGACCTCCTGGGCCCTAGTTCCTTCCAAACGAAGCTGTACTAAGCGACTGAATGGAGGATAATTCAGGGCTCGACGAAATTCTATCTCCGAAGCGAAAAACCCCTTGTAATCATGGGTAATGACATGTTGGAAGGCGTAATGATCTGGTGTGTAGGTCTGAATGATCACTTTGCCCGGCTCTTTTCCCCTCCCAGCTCGTCCTGACACCTGGCTAAGAAGTTGGAAGGTCCTCTCCGCAGCACGGAAATCTGGAAGGTTCAAGGAAAGGTCGGCAAGGATCGCACCTACAAGTGTCACGCCTGTAACATCATGGCCTTTCGTGATCATCTGCGTTCCCACCAGAACGTCAATCTCCCCCCTTTCCCACTGCCGAATCAAGCGCTCCTGGGAACCCCTCTTGCGAGTGGTGTCCCGGTCCATCCGGGCTATCCGCGCCCCGGGCATAAGTCGGAGGAGTTCCTGTTCCACCTGCTCGGTTCCAAATCCAATTCGTGAAAGTGTCAGGTTGCCGCATCCGGGGCAAAGGTCCCGGACCGGTCTACGAAAACCACAGTGGTGACAAAAAACGCTCTGCTGCTTGAGATGGAAAGTCATGGTCACGCTGCAATGGGAGCAGCGCAAGACGAAACCACAGAGGCGGCACTGGAGAAAGCTGGCATAGCCACGACGGTTTAGGAAAATCAGACTCTGTTGCCCGCGGCTGTAGTTTTCTTGGAGCGCCTCTATTAAGCGAGAGGAAAAAAGACCGACGACCGAGGACTGGTGACCGATGGCTTTTTCTCGCTCCTCCGTCTTTCGTCTTCCATCCCTTATCTCAGCACGCAGATCCACCGCTTCTACGTAGGGTAAGGATCTTTGCTCGACCCTATGGGTCAACTCTAGGAGTTGGTATCGGCCCTGCCGACAGTTTTCGAAACTTTCGACTGCTGGGGTCGCGGAACCCAAAAGGACCGGACAACCCAACAACTTTCCCCGAACCACAGCCAGATCCCTTGCATGATAGCGTAGTCCATCTTCCTGTTTGTAAGAGGGGTCGTGCTCTTCATCCACAACGATGAGCCCTAGATCCGGCACTGAGGCAAAGACGGCGGAGCGAGCCCCAACCACTACGTCAACATTGCCGGCGAGGATATGCCACCATTGTGCCCAGCGTTCCGAGGAGGTAAGAGCGCTGTGCAGAACCCCAATCCTCCCAGGAAAACGGTCCTGTAGCCGGTCCAACAACTGGGGTGTTAGAGAGATCTCGGGAATGAGAATCAGGCTCCGCTTGTGAGCTTTTCGCACCAATTCCATCGCTCGTAGATAGACCTCGGTCTTGCCACTACCAGTCACTCCATAAAGGAGAAAGGTTTCAAATCCTCCGCTTCTTAGCCGCTCTTGGATGGCATTGAGTGCTGTTTCCTGTTCCGGGGTAAGCGAAAGCTTCTCGGAGTTCCCTGGCGGCTTTTTCCCACCCATTTGTATCGCTTCAATTTTTTTTATTCGCTGCGGTACCAGTCGCTCTCGAATCTCCACGGCGCCCATACTTGCCAGTCGATGCAGGGCGCGATAGAAGCCGCCTCCCGGAAATCTTCGTGCCAGGGTCTTGATGGTTACCTTTCCCCTTTTCTTCTGCATCTCCTCGAGAATTTTTCTTTCCAGTCCTCCGGCAACACAGAACTCCCCTGGTCGCGCGAGGATAATCCTTTGGCCTGCGCTTCTTAGGCTCGAAGGAAGGATGGTTGCCAGCACCTCCCCAATTGGGGAAAGGTAATATTTTGAGATCCAATGGTTAAGCTGGAGGAGAGACGCATCGAGGACGGGCTGCTCATCCAAAAGATCCAAGATTTCTCTAACTTCCCTAAGAGGAGTTTCGGAAAGAAAATCCACCACCACCCCGATGACCTTCCGGTTCCCCAGAGGGACCAACACCCTCATGCCGATTTTTAAATCGTCTCGCAGGGAGGGCGGGATTGCGTAAGTGAGAGGTTCTTTCAAGGGGGAGGGGATTACGATCTGAGCGAACTTCTCCTCTCCACCCTTCATGGTTGCACTTCTATCCACTCAAAGGGGCAAAAGCAATAAGGTTAAGCCATTGACGTTCAATTTTGTACGTAAGTGCCCACAAAGTGTCCAATCCGGTGCTGCCAATGAATCACGGTTTATAAGCTAATAGCTTATAAAGTCAAATAGTTACGCCAAGCCATACCGATCTTTCCTAATGTTTGCACGCTTCTTGCTAGCTGTTTTTAAATTATATCTAATTATGTCTAATTAATGTTGATAAAGATTCTCCAATTATCTAAAATAGACAGATCTTGCGGCCTCAACAACTCGACCAGAGGGTATTAAAGATGGATCAGAGAAACAATGTCAAAAAAATTCGTGAGGAGAGAATGTTGAGCAAGGTGGAGTTGGCCAGACTGGCCGGGGTTTCTCCGTTAACTATTGATCGGATTGAGAGGGGCAAGGCCTGCCGTTTAGCTACCAAGCGAAAAATACTTTTGGCATTGGGTCTCAAGATCGGTCAAAAGCACAGGGTCTTCAGGCAGTAAAGATGGCCGCCTCTTGGAAAAATATTAACTTCGCGGCGCTGAACCCTTTCCGACGAGAAGGGGGATTTGTCGCTCTCGACATAGGCTCCAGCTCGATCAAGATGGTGGAGGCCGTGGGTGATGAGAGCGGCTACCAGTTGGTCAGCTTGGGTATCCTGCCCCTGTCCTCCGGGGCCGTGCAAAACAATGTGGTGGTAGAGAAGGATGTAGTCGTTGATGCCATCCGAAGCCTTGTCAGGGCCAATAGTGTCAGGGCGACCAGCGTAGTCTCTGCGGTTCCCGGGAGGGCGGTCATTATCAAAAAGATTCAACTTCCTGCCCAGGAAGAGGGAGAGGGGCTTGAGGCCAACGTGGAATTTGAGGCGAGCAATGTGATCCCGGAAAGCTTGGAGAATGTAAACCTTGACTACCAGATTTTGAATTATTCGGAGGATGGAAGCAGAATAGACGTCCTCGTGGTGGCGGTCAAGAAGGAAATCATCAATAGCTATACCCAGGTAATCCAGGAGGCTGGACTGACCCCTGCCATCATGGACGTTGATTATTTTGCCATGGAGAATATGTACGAGATCAACTACGAGCCCCAGCCGAATGAGGCGGTTGGTCTCATCCATATCGGGGCACGCTATACGATCATCAATGTGCTGAAAAATGGAGTCTCAACTTTCACTGGAGACCTGCCGGTAGGCGGAGAGACATTTACCGAAAGTCTCGAGCGAGAACTTCGAGTCCCCTATGACGAGGCAGAAACATTTAAGACCACAGGTGTGTTGGACGGGAAAAGGAATTCCAATCTGGAGACGCTCTTGAAGCCCAGATGCGATTCCCTGGCCAATGAGATCGCCCAGACCCTAAGCCTTTACGGGGCCATGGCGATAGAGGAGGGAATCCATAATGTCTATTTAAGCGGGGGGAGCGCCAAAGTTCCAGGTCTTTGCGCGGTCTTAGAAAAGAGACTGGGGGTGCCGGTACAGCTATCTGAGCCGTTCCGCAGTTTCAGAGTCACCAAGAATATCGACATGGATTACTTAACGGAGTCAGCCCTCGCTTTGGCTGTGGGAGCCGGACTTTCCGTCAGGAGGCCTGGAGACAAATGATCCGCATCAACCTTCTTCCCGTAAAGGCCATCAAGGCTGAGTTTGGTCGGCGCCGTGAGCTTGTTATCGCAGGTCTATCTCTAGGTATGGCAATAGCCTTGATGCTCGGCCTTTATCTATTCCAATCTTACCGCTTGCACACGCTTGGGAAAGGTCTCGCAAGCCTCCGTAAAGAGATCGATGCTCTCAATGTGCAAGTGAAGGACATCGGGGAGCTACAGAAAAGGAACAGGGAGCTTCAAAGCAAACTCGATGCTATCAATAGCCTCAGCAAAAAGAAAACCGGGCCGGTTCGCGTCATGGAAAGCCTCTCTTCAGCGACCCCATCCAGGCTCTGGCTAACAGAGTTCAAGGACAATAAAGGAAATCTGACCATCACCGGCCTGGCGGTAGACAACCAAACGATCGCTGACTTTCTTAAAGCGCTTTCCACCCATGAATATTTCCAAAATGTAGACCTGGTGGAGGCGACGCAGATTGAGCAGGACGGTGTCCCCCTCAAAAGATTTTCAATTAAGTCCACTCTCCTGTATCAAGTTCCGCCACCCTCTTCGCCTGAGAAAGCAGGGGCCCCTTCAGCCACTAAGGAGGGGAAGCCAGCCACCAAGGAGAAAAAGCAAAAGTGAAGGATTTCATCAATCGGATTCTGCAACTACCCAAGCCACAAAAGCTTGGAATCCTGGCGGGTCTTGCTATTGTTCTTCTAGCACTAGACTACTTTTATCTCTATTCCCCACGGTCCAATCAGATTTCCAAACTCAAGATGGATATCGAAAATGCCCGAGGTGAGAGGGACAAAAAGAAGAAGCTCGCAGCCGACATGCCAAAGCTGAAGCAACAACTTGGAGAGTTGGATGGAATGCTTAAGGAGGCCGTGGCCCAACTCCCTGATCGCAGAGAGATACCCTCTCTGCTGAGCAGCATTTCTACCAAGGCAAGAGAGGCCGGCTTGGAGATCTTGATTTTCCGTCCCAGGGCAGAAGACCCCAAGGATTTCTACGCAGAGATCCCTGTGGACATTGTCGTTCGAGGGGAATTTCACAATGTGGTAACTTTTTTTGATGAGGTTGGGAGATTGAGCCGGCTGGTTAATATCAACAACATTGAGCTCAGAAATGCGAGGGTCAAGGTAAGAGAAGGTACAAAGGCAAAGCTATCAGAGGATCATGGGCTTATAGACAGCACTACCATGGCCACCACCTTCCGCTTCTTGGACGAGGCAGAGCGGGTAAAGATAGCAGCTGAGAGGGCGGCTAAAGAGAAAAAAGGCAAGAAGGCTAAATGAAAAGCTTTTTTATAGCCTATGCCATTATCAACCTTCTTCTTTTCCCTCTAGAGGGCTGGACTCAGGAGGAGAAGGAGCTCCCGTCTCAAAAGACGAGAGAGGCAATGGAAAAGTTCAAAAAGGCCCCTTCAGCTCTCGGGAAGAGTTTGGAGGCGCTACAGGAGGCAGGAAAGGCAAAGCTCCAAGAGATGCTCGGGAGGACTGAAGCGCCCACTAAGGCAGAGCCTGACACCCTCACCATGCCGACGCGAAAGCCCAAAGAGGCTGAGACGCCCCGTTATTCTCCGGCTGGAAAGCGCGACCCCTTCCGTGCCTTGGCTTTAAGAACCAAGGCTGGCCCGCGTGCACGGGCGAACTTCTCTCCCCTGGAGAGATTCGAGATAGGGCAGCTCAAGCTAGTGGGCATCGTATGGGACGCTAAAGACCCGAAGGCGATGGTCGAAGACACTACCGGCCTTGGCTATATAGTGAAGATCGGTACCCCAATCGGAGATAAGGATGGAAAGGTCAAAACGATCAGGCCGACTGAAGTCGTGATCGAAGAGATTCATATAGATCCCTTTGGAGCCAAAAAGGTCCAGGAGCGCAGGATGAAGCTGCCTGGAGAATAGCTTTAATGCGGGAGATTATTGGTATGAAGTTTTTGGGTCGCAGGAGTGGGAAGTTTTTGCTGAATAGCTATGTGCTCGCCGTTGTTTGCCTTGGAATAGCACTGGCTACGGGAATCATTGGCTGCGCTATTAGCTCCGAGGAAGAAAAGGTTCCTAAAGTCGAGACGGTCAGCCCAGCCCCATCTCAAACCCCCGCTGGTGAGAAATCCCCACAGCCCCCGGCAGCCGCTAAGGAGGCAACTCTCGAGGAGCAACCCTTCAGGGTCCAAGAACTTCGCGTCCATGAAGAGCGTGGGCAGACGATCATCCGCGTTAGATTTACTAACCCTGTTATCCAGTACCGACACTTTCCTCTTGTTCAGCCTGCGCGCCTTGTCCTCGATGTGTTTGGCGATGCAAAGCGGCTGTCACGGGTAGAGAATTTTCGCGTCGATACCCAGTGGGTTGGTCCCCTGAGGTTGAGTTCCAGCGAAGGATACCTGCGCATGGTGATGGAGATCGCCGCCGCCGCTCCGCCGCCTTATGTCATCGAGCAGGAAGACGGTGGTCTCAAGGTGATCATCGGCCCTGTCAACCCTGCGGCTACTGGGAAAAAAGACCTACAACTGGTTCAAAGTGGAAAACGGACTGATGTTCAAGTGGCAGAGCCAAGAGCTGTCTCCCCTGCGGCGTCGCCACGAGCACCCGTCCCTCAAGCTCTGCCAACAGGGGACAAGAAATATGCTGGACAGAGGATCTCCCTTGACTTCAAAGATGCGGACATCAAGAACGTCTTTCGTCTGCTTGCCGAGGTGAGTGGGCTCAATATCGTTGTAACGGATGACGTCAAGAGGAGGGTCACGATCCGCTTGGTGGATGTGCCGTGGGACCAAGCGTTGGATTTAATTATAGCGACCAATGGCTTGGGCAAAGAGCGGGTGGGCAATGTGGTCCGCATCTCCACGACAACACAACTTGAGAGGGAAAATAAAGAGTTGGCGGCAAAAGAAAAGGCCAAGGAGACTTCGGAGCCCCTCCAGACCGCTTACTTCAATGTCAATTATGCCAAGGTCAAAGAATTGGAGGATAGGATTAAACTGGTCTTGACCTCCCGGGGAAAGGTGAAGCACGATGAGCGGAGCAGTACCGTTGTTGTGGTTGACATCCAGAGGGGCATTGACGAGGCCGCTACCCTTGTTAGCAAACTCGACACTCGCACCCCGCAGGTCCTCATCGAGTCGAACCTGATTGAGACAACCCCGAGCTTCGCACGCGCTTTGGGTTTCGAACTGCAATTTGCCCATCAATCGGCTACGTTTGAGAGCCTTCACCTTGCCGATCCTCCCTTTAGCCTTAGCCCCCCTCTGGGCCTAGCCATCTCCGTAATCCAGAATAGAGTTGGTAGCTTTAGGAATCTTAGTGCAATCTTAACTGCTGCTGAGACGGAGGGAAAAATTAGGATCATCTCTCGCCCCTCGGTGGTCACTCTGAACAACGTGGCTTCCACCATCCAGAGCCTTAGGATTCTCAGAGTTGTGCTCCCCACGTCCACCAATATCGCAAGCGGAACCGGTTCAGCCGCAGGATCGGCAGTCGCGACCGAACAGATACCGGTCGGCATCATTCTCACAGTTATACCGCAAGTCTCCAAGGATGGCTTCATCCTTTTGAATATCAAGGTTAAGTCCAGCTCCCTTGGAACTCGATCATCAGGCGCTGCTGTCCCAGACGAGCTGAGCAGAGAGGCAATCTCTAACGTCTTGGTCCGGGATGGAGAGACGATTGTTATTGGGGGAATTATCAAGGACACGAGCCAAGACGCCGAGGCGGGAATCCCCTATCTTAAGGATATCCCTGTTCTTGGCTGGCTATTCAAGCGCATACGCTGGCAAAAGGACTTGGAAGAGCTCATGGTCTTTATTACCCCCCGCACCGTAACGGCAGGATCGGAGAATCTCCCTACCGCGGAACAGCTTTGGCGTGAGCAAATGAAGACCACTGACGGGAGATAACTCACACACCCTCCACTTCATATCCTCCTGCTCTTAGTGACCCTATTCGTTATCAGTCAAGGTTCTTCCCAAGAGGTCTCCGCATCTTTTCAGGTTACTCGGAGGTTTAGTTCAGCCTGCGGGTTTCTCAATAGCTTGAAAGAACCCCGGAGCCCGTGTAACCTATGCGCTGTATATTATTTGCCGCCTAAATCCGGAGTCTACTCTTATGTTGCGCTATTTCACCGCTGGGGAGTCCCACGGCCCCTGTTTGACGACGATCATCGACGGTGTGCCTGCGGGCTTTCCTATCGACGTTCAGAAGATCAATCACGACTTATGGCGGCGCCAGCAGGGTTATGGCCGTGGCGGCCGGATGCTGATCGAGAAGGATGAGGTCCAGATCCGCTCCGGTATTCGTTGGGGAGAGACCTTGGGCTCGCCGGTGGCCTTGGGGATCGAGAATCGGGACTGGAAAAACTGGACTAAGAAGATGTCGCCCGTACCCGAGGATCGGGACGAATCGGTGGCCGTGACCAAGCCTCGTCCTGGCCACGCGGACCTCACAGGCATACTCAAATACCACCATTCTGACATCCGCAATATTCTGGAACGGGCGAGCGCCCGCGACACCGTATCGCGCACCGCAGTAGGCTCATTTTGCAAACAGTTGTTAGGCCCTTTTGGCATCAAAGTCTTGGGCTACATCCGCTCCCTGGGCGGTATTGAGGCTAAAACCGAAGGGCTTAGCTACGAGGAGGTCTTTGAGCGCGCAGACGTATCACCGGTACGTGTTGCCGACAAAGATGCTGAGGAAAAAATGATCGCGCTCATCGACGACTGCAAAGAAAAAGGCGACACCTTGGGAGGGGTCTTTGAAGTGGTGGCTTTAGGACTGCCTCCGGGGCTTGGCAGTCATGGCCAGTGGGACCACAAGTTAGATGGACGTCTGGCCCGAGCCCTCATGAGTATTCAAGCCATCAAAGGAGTCGAGGTAGGTCTCGGGTTCGAGATGGCCCGTCGCCGCGGTTCCCAGGTCCACGATGAAATTTTCTTCGACCCGCAAAGAATGGTCTCTGAAGGGAAACCGATGATCCTCTCCACAGGGTTTTACCGCAGCAGCAACAACTCTGGAGGGACCGAAGGGGGGATGTCGAATGGTGCGCCCTTAATTGTCCGTGCGGCGATGAAGCCTCTCTCCACCCTTATGAGCCCTCTCCAATCCGTAGACTTAAGATCGAAGCGAGCGGCGGATGCCTCTGTGGAGCGCTCAGATGTCTGTTCTGCCCCGGCGGCTGCTGTGGTGGGCGAAGCGGTGGTTGCCTTTGAGCTCGCAGTCGTGTTCTTAGAGAAGTTCGGCGGCGACTCCCTCCATGAAATTAGACGTAACTTCGAAGGCTACCTGGAGCAGATTAGAAACTTCTGACCCCGATCCGAAAGAGATCCGGTTACCAGTAGCTCCTTCGAATCTGAAGATGTCGGCTTCTATAGGTACGAAACCTTGGCGGGGATCCAAAGCAGGGATCGGGGCTGAACCCTTGCCTCAAAGCTCAAAAAAAAACATAGCCCTTACCGGCTTCATGGCTGTGGGCAAGAGCGTCGTAGGGCGGCGACTGGCTAGGAGACTGAGGCGGCCCTTCGTGGATCTTGATCAGGCCATCGAAAGGACAGAAGGAATGAGAGTGGAGGAGATCTTTAACCGTAAGGGAGAAGCATATTTTCGCAAAGCGGAAAAGCAGGCGTTGAAAGAAATCTTGCGCCAAGGCGGACAGGTGATTGCAACCGGTGGCGGGGCTGTTATGGATGAAGATAATCTCCATCTCCTCAAACAGAGAAGTCTGCTTATTTGCCTTACGGCTTCACCAGAAGCCCTCCTCAAAAGATCGCTAGGGAGCAAGGAGCGGCCCTTACTAGAGGGAAACGACAGACAGAAGCTGATCGAAGAGCTCTTGCGGCGGCGTGCAAAGAGCTATGACCGAGCCCACGTCATCATCGACACGAGCTGCTTGTCAGTGGACGAGGTTGTGGAGGAAATTATAGAGGTTATAGACCAGCCATCAGCACCCTCACCC
>JBOHVJ010000013.1:0-4687 GCA_050735075.1 Binatia bacterium | reverse complement strand
GGGTCATCCCTTGAATATCTTGGCGTATCGTTCCCAAGTTACGGGCGGGATTTGAGCGACCTTGAGATTTTCTTCCACATGGCTCAGTTGGTTCATGCCTCCTAGAGCCACGGCAACTCCTGGGGCGGAGCGGACGAACTGAAGCGACCGTTGGGCATCGGTCTCCAAGCCGTTAAAGACCTCGCCGACAATGGGGGGCAGATTGTGTGAGAGCTGGCCCTGGAGGATGGAGGCGCTGCACATAATCGTGATGCCAAGCCGTTGGGCGGCTTCTAGGGTAGATAACTTCTCACCATCAATCTCCTGGTTTCTCTTTGTCAGGGCCTCAGGCATGGCCAGATTCAATGGCAGTTGAACCGCTCCAAAGTGGTGCTTTTCTCCTCCTGCCTTCTTGGCTATCTCAACCACCTCGGCCAGAGAGAGGTAATCCTTGGCGCCAGGATCGTTGCGGTAGCCGTTCCAGGTTGCAGTTCCATACAGTCGAATTTTCCCGGCTGAGGCTGCACCTTCCAGGGCCTCGAAGGCTTTACGGAGGCGGTTGTTGAACTCGTCACGGGAGGCCTCCGCGAGCTGGGTTTCAGGGTTGTGGACGTAATAGATGTCGATGCATTCGACATCCAGGTTTTTGAGACTGCAGTCGAGCTGGTTCAGCAAGTAGCTAGGCGTCATGCAGTGACAGCCGGCAGCAACATCCGAGAAGTTGGCGATTCCCGGTTTGACAAAGGTCTCATTAAAGTAGCTGCGGATGTCTTTGGGCGGCGAGCTATCGAAGGGGAAAAACCCCCCTTTGGTAGCTACAACGATCTCGCTTCGTCCTATTCCCTTGGTTGCCAATTTCTTTAAGGCCGCGCCGACGGAGCGCTCGCTTCTCTGAAAGCGGTAGTTGATGGCGCTGTCTATGACGTTGCCCCCCAGCTCGACCGTGCGGACCACGGCCTGCTGATAGATCTCATCGGTCGCAGTGTTGTGATCGCCAAGATAGGTTCCGATACCAATCGAGGAGAGCCATACGCCATGGCGTTCTCGGAAATGTTCTGTTGGGATTTTACCCTCGAAGCGCTTACGATAGTTGGCCGTTCCCTCTGCTGTGGCCCATCCGGGCAGACTCATGAATGCCTCCTAGGTTAAAAAATGGCGATCATTTTTTCTTGAACATCAAACCGTCTAGGCCCAAGGTGCGGCCCGGATTGGTGAAGAGGAAGACGATCATGGCTATGAAAAAAGTCTCGCTATTACCCAGAGTCGCACCGCCTCTCGCCATGCCGGGACCCAAAATATAATTGGCAAACTGAAAGATGCCGATGGCAGAGCAAAGGCGAGTAAAAAGGCCCACTATGAGGCATAGCCCAAGGAGAATTTCCCCGTAAGTTACGAGATAGCCAATCAGTTCGCGATTAGGAACAACGACGTCCATGAGAAATGATTTATACCAGGGATACAAGTCTAATTTATCCAACTCACCTATCTGCCGGGTAATCCAATCACTGTGGGGGAAGTCGCGAAGGAATTTTAGGCTGCCCCGGTAAAACATGTAGGAGCCGATCCATACGCGCAGGATAACTAAGGGCCACAGGGAAGTTTTCTCACCTAGATTAAGGCCCATAAAGGCTTCCTCCCTTCCTAGAATTGGTCTTTCAGCTCGCGCACCTTGGCAAAGATCGAGACGGGGTCTGAGCCTAGATTCGGAAATCTACTTTTTAGATTCTCTTGGATCTCTTTGCTATCCCACCGTAGAAACGGATTGGTTTGTTTCTCTTCGGCCATGGTCGAAGGGACTGTAGAAATTCCTTTGGCTCTCATGGAACGGACCCGGTCCAACTTCGCGGCTACATTTTTGTTGTTCGGTTCGACAGTCATAGCGAACTGGAGGTTTTTCTCCGTGTACTCGTGGCCGCAGTAGACTAAAGTATCGGCGGGGAGTTGTTGGAGCTTGTTCAGAGAGCTGTGCATCTGCTCGGCTGTGCCCTCAAAGAGGCGGCCGCACCCAGCCGTAAAAAGCGTATCGCCGCAAAAGAGTTTGTTCTCGAACAGATAAGCGATATGACCCTTTGTGTGTCCCGGGATGAAAAAAACCCTGGCCCTGAGATCGTCTATCGTCACCTCATCCCCATCATCTAAGGGATGAGTCAGGCCTGGGATTCGACCCTGATCGTTTTTGTGGCCGTAAACTTGAAGCGGCAGGCTTTCAAGCAAGCCTGAATTACCTCCAGTATGATCCCGGTGGTGGTGGGTGTTGAGGATGGCCTTGAGTGTGACTTTTTCCTTCTCAGCCTGGCGCAAAACCGGTTCCGCCTCAGAGGGATCGACGATGGCCGCCTGATTGGTTTTCTCACTAACGATCAAATAGCCATAATTGTCACGTAAAAGCGGGATCTGAATTACTTTCATGGCTAGGACTTATAGCAGATAATGGAAAAGAACATCAACTTGTCCGGTCCTATCCAGCAAGCAGTAAGCAGTTGGCAGTAGGCATACTGCTTGCTAGCTCCGACCTTAGGCTTCCTGGGTTAGGGGAGGATAGTTGGTTCTTCGAGGGGAGGAAGGCTGAAGGCCTGAGGCACAGGGACGAGGAGGTTGGAGCAGGCCCTGACGGTTGGAGAGCCCACCTGAAAGGGCAGGGGTGGTGGCCTTCAAGCCGGATCGGGGTTGACCCTTCAAGGGGTTTTCGAATAAAGTCGACCCATGCCTCAGGTCGGTGTCGGCCAGTCATCCAATCCGGTCACTGAGCGAGCAGCCGAGGAAGCCGCAATCCAGGCTATGGCCCGCAGCCGGGTCAATCAGGCCGACCTTGTCATTGTCTTTTTTACAGTCGATCATCTCGCTGATTATCAAAAGCTCATAGCGGTCATCCGCGGCGTAACCCAGACAGACCAGATCGTTGGTTGCAGTGGGGTGGGGGTCCTGACCGGTGAGGGGGAGATTGAGGGAGGTCCTGGCTTGGTTGTCTTGGTTCTTTCATCAGGTGGTATCCAGACTCATTCTTTTCTCTTTCACCCTTTGCAGAACCGGGACCAAGACGTGGGAGTTGAGATCTCCCGAACTCTAGGTGGTGAGTTACAGAAAGATTCTCTGCTCGTCCTATTCCCAGATGCCTATAACGGCCAGCCGCGCCGCCTATTTCAAGGGATCGAAGAACAGCTCGGATTTCTCCCCGTTGTCGGGGCGGGATGCTCGGAGAACGGGACTCATGGGAAGACCTACCAACTCTATGGCGAGAGGATAACCACTAATGCCCTCTCCGGTCTGTTACTTACAGGGTCTTTTGAGAGCTCGATTGGCATTACGCAAGGATGTCAGCCAGTCAGCGAGCCAATGGTCATTACCAGGTCAGACGGGAATCTCATCTTTGAGATTAATAACCGCCCCGCCTTTGAGACCTTTGCCAAGGTCATCAAGGGGCCTTTTCTTGATGACTTGCGCCGAGCCCTGGCCTTTGTCTTTGCCGGTCTCCCGTCGGACCCGCATCAAAACAGCGTGGCTCCGGGGCAATACCTGGTGCGAAACATAGTGGGACTCGATCCGCAAAAGGGGATCCTCGCAGTTGCCGAAGAGGTGTTTGAGGGAGAGCAGATGGTCTTTACCCTCCGCGATGCGCAGAGGGCGCGAGAAGACCTGGGTCAGATGCTTGAGAGGCAGTCAAGGAATCTCGGCGGTAAGTCTCCGCAGTTAGGGTTTTACTTCAACTGCTGTGCACGGGGGACTTCGCTCTATGGGATTCCAGGCATCGATACTGCCTATATCCGCCAATCTCTCGGGGATATTCCCCTGATCGGCTTTTTCGGCAATTTTGAGCTAGGCCCGGTGGGAGGGAGGAATCGTCTCCTGGCTTATACAGGGGTATTGGTTTTGATCAGCGAAGAAGAAACACGGCATTGAATCTTCTAGAGGTCGGCGTTGATGACTCCGTAGACGTAACCGCAGTTATCACAGAACACAACCATGAAGGGGGAAGAGCTGATTCGCTTTCGTCCATGTGTGGAAACACCACCTTGTTTGTGAATAATATGTTCCACTCCATTTACCGAACATTTAGGACATTGCGGCCCAGATTTGATTCCTTCTTTAAAGCCAGCCCCATCTTCAAAGTTCGAGCGTGTATCGTGACCGTTTTGATGTTCATCCTTCTCATCTTGACCCGAAAGCACTTGATAGGCTTCTAAAACGTGCTTAAAAATTTCCGCCGCCTCATTGTTCCCTGGATTTTGGTCCGGATGGTATTTGAGCGCGAGCTTCCGAAAAGCCGCTTTGATCTCCATCTGACTTGCATTCAGATCCAGGCCTAGCACCTTGTAATAATCAGTTTTACTTTCCAATCTTTAATCCCTCGCAAACAGTGGAAGCCGATCTAAAGAAACGGGGTCAGAGCCCTTTTTATCCCGTGGAGGTTCCACCAATGGAGGTTTCACCAACGCACGAACTATGCCAAAAGCTCGGACAAAATAGAATGCGAAACTGCTCTGTTTTGCCAGGCTTGCAGGTTGTAAAAATGATCACTCCACAGGCAATGTTGCCAAATGTGACAACAGCCTGCCAAGTTTGACATAGCCAAGTGGGAAGGGAGGACGACGGAGTCTAAATCGGAATAGCCATGAATCTTTGCTTCACCCTTGCACATGTCCTCGCTACGCTCGGAATCGCATATTGCAGATCTCAGATTTGCAATTTGAAATTTGCAATCCCGTAGGGC
>JBOHVJ010000012.1:0-5224 GCA_050735075.1 Binatia bacterium | reverse complement strand
GTTCAAATCGTTAAAAACGTCTTGAACCTATTGAACGACTTGAACGTATTGAACTCGATTCGTCTATGTCCTTCAGACTCGCTCCCCTCGGCAAGGCACCGCTTTCATGTGCAAGGGTGCAGCAAAGATTCATGACTATTTAAATTCTAGATTAATCGAAAATCGGCAATCCAAAATCAAAAATGGACTTTTATCCCCTCGCCCTTGTCGCCTTGTAGACCCCTTTCACCTTGGAGATATTGCGCAGGACACGCTTGAGCTGGTCCGAATTCGTGATCATGACCTCAAAGGTATTGAGGGCTTTCTGATTCGGGAAAGTCCCGACCTGAGCGCGCGCGATGTTCACCTCGGCGCTAGTGATAGCGGCACTGATCGCTGCTAAAAGACCGGGTCTGTCTACACAGATCACCTCGATCTTTATCGCCCGTGGAGTCTGTCCGCTATCCTGCCAAGTCACCTCAACCTTCCTATGGGGATCACTCTCCAAAACCCTAGGACAGCTTAAGACATGAATGGTCACCCCTCTCCCGCGGGTGATGAAACCGATGATCTCCTCTCCCGGTAGAGGGTGACAACAGCGGGCAAAGCGAACCAGGACATCCTCCACTCCCTTCACCTTGACTCCCAAATCCCGTTTCTGACCCGAGACTAGGCGAAAGAGACGCTCCAGGGCCCCCTCCGGCTTTTTTCCGCCGACATCCAGCTTATCTGTAGGAACCAATTTAATCAGGATTTGGCGCGGCGTGATCTTACCGTAACCGATGCTTGCCAGGAGGGCCTCCTCGTCCTTCATACCCAGCTCCTTGGCGATAGCGTCGATCTTCCCGTCGCGCCGCAGAGAAGCATAATCCAGCTTATATCGGTTGAGATCCCCCTCCAGGATCTCCCGTCCCAGGGCAACGCTCCTTTCCCGTTCCTGTTTTTTGATCCAATTGCGAATATGGGACTTGGCCCTAGTGCTTTTGACCAGCCTTAGCCAATCACGGGTCGGGGTCTGCTGATGGGTGGTGATGATCTCAACCGTGTCACCGCTTCGCAGTAGGTACTTCAGGGGGACCAGTTGCCCGTTGACCCTGGCCCCAGAGCAGTGCTGGCCGATCTCCGAATGGATACGATAGGCAAAATCAATCACCGTAGAACCTTTGGGAAAATGGAGGAGATCTCCCTTGGGGGTAAAGACATAAACCTCGTCCGAGAAGAGGTCCTCCTTAATGCTGTGGAGAAACTCCTGCGGGTCTTGAAGATTCTGCTGCCATTCGAGGAGCTGGCGCAGCCAAGCAAACCTCTGGATCTCATTGAATTGGAAATCCTTTCCGTCTTTGTACCGCCAGTGAGCCGCAATCCCCTCCTCAGCGATCCGATGCATCTCATGGGTCCGGATCTGGATCTCCATGCGCTCCCCGTAGGGGCCGATCATAGTCGTATGAAGGGACTGATACATATTCGGCTTGGGCAGTGCGATGTAGTCTTTAAAACGCCCCGGGACCGGCTTCCAGTGGGAATGAATCACGCCTAACGCCTCGTAACACTCCCGTAGCGTATCCACCAGGATACGGAAGGCGACCAGATCGTAAATCTGATCGTAGAGGAGGTTCTGGCTCTCCATCTTCTGATAGATGCTGAAGAAATGTTTTGACCTGCCGGTCACCTCAGTGTCTATCCCTTCCTCTTCCAGTTTCTTAGTGATGATCGAGATCACTTCGTTGATATACTTCTCTCGATCAACCTTCCTTTTGGCCACGTTCCGCTTCAACTGATAATAGATCTCGGGGTGAAGATATTTGAGGGCTAGATCCTCCAGCTCGTACTTGATCCAGGCGATCCCCAAGCGATGGGACAGGGGCGCGTAGATATCCAGGGTCTCCTGCGCGGTGATGATCTGTTTTTCAACGGGAAGGTGGCTCAAGGTTCTCATGTTATGGGTCCGGTCGGCGAGCTTGATCATGATCACACGAATATCCTTGGCCATGGCCAAGATCATCTTACGAAAGTTCTCTGCCTGTTTTTCTTCATGGCTAGTAAAATTGACTTGACTCAGCTTCGTCACGCCATCCACCAGCGAGGCAACCTCGTTACCGAAAATACTCTTCACCTCGTCCAGGCTCGTCAAGGTATCCTCAACCGTGTCGTGGAGTAATCCCCCCACGACACTGGGCACGTCGAGTTTGAGATCGGCAATAATTCCCGCCACAGCCATAGGGTGGGTCAGATATGGCTCACCCGACAGACGCTTCTGTCCCTTGTGCACTTTGGCCGAGAAATCATAGGCCTGCCGGATCATCCCGACATCGGCCGTCGGATAATAGGCCTTGACCTTATCCACTAAATCGCTGACCCTGGTCTCTTTACTCATAATCTATAGTGAGGCCCTCACCTTTCAGGCTATGGCTCTTGCTGACTCCTGATAGCTGACCGCTGAAGGCTTTAACCCTAGAGATCCTTAGCCTCTCGGCAATAACAATGGATTTCAATGATTCTAGGGCCTCTCTAATCTCCCGATTCACCACGAAATAATCATACCTCATGATCGCCCGTATTTCACGCCGCGCATTTTCCAGGCGCTGCCGGATACTCTCCCTCCGATCTGTCCCCCTAAGCGCCAGCCTCTTCTCCAGCTCCTGCCAGGAGGGAGGAAGGAGAAAGATGGAGACGGCACGATGGTACTGCCGTTTGATCTTACTGGCACCTTGAACGTCGATATCCAAAAGGACATCCCGTCCGCGCCGGACGTTTCGCTCCAGAGGTCCACGCGGGGTGCCGTAGAGAGAACCGTGAACGTTAGCCCACTCGGCAAAGTTGCCCTTAGCCCGCATCTCGGCGAACCTTTTTTTCGCTACAAAGTGATAATCCCGCCCCGGAACCTCTCCTGGCCGAGGGGGACGCGTGGTGTAGGAAACCGAAAGCGTAATCCCAGGAAAGATTTTCATAAGTCTGTTGACCAAGGTCGTTTTCCCCGCGCCCGAGGGGGCAGACAAGATAAAAATAACGCCTTCACGCTGGGCGAGGGTTCTGCTCGGCTGCATCACTCTACATTCTGCGCCTGTTCTCTAATCTTTTCTACCCTCTCCTTCCCGGCCAGTACCAATCGGACCACTGATAAATGCGGGACTTTGGAACTGACGGTGTTGAGTTCACGCTGTATTTCTTGCAGGATGAAATCAAGCTTTTTCCCGATAGGTTCCCGATTGCGGATAAGGAGCGCACATTCTTCCACATGGCTTTTGAGCCGCACCACCTCTTCATGGATATCCCCTTTAAAGGTCCAATTGCCAACCTCCGACCCTTCCCGCTGGGCCTCAGGAGAGAGCCCTCCCTCCTTTGAGGACAGAGAATCCTTAAGTCGTAACTGGATCTTTTTTCCCTCTCTTTCCAACCCTGCGCAGACCCTTCGCAGATGCCGGATCTGGAACTGGACATCCGATTGAAGCTTACGCCCCTCTCGTTCCCTAGAACGTTCCAGACTCTTTAAAGCTGATTCCAAGGCCTTTAAGACAAGGCCCCTCTCGTCCTCTCCCCTCACCTCTACATCCCGGAGTTGAAAGAGCTCGGGGAGGCTGGAGAAGAGAGAGAGATCGATTTCCCCCTTGAGACCGAATTTTCTCTTAACACGCTGCAAGGATCGTAGATACTGGGTGAGCAGCCCTTCGTCCAACTCCAGCTGCCGACCTTGGCCCGAAAAGAGGGAACGGGTGATAAACAGGTCAACCCGACCGCGGGAGATTCTCTGTCGGATTGTCTTGCGAATTTCTTCCTCGATCGACAGATATTCTCTCGGGACCCTGAGCTGGATATCCAGGTGGCGATGGTTCAAGGTACGCAATTGGACAGCAATTTTGGCCCATCTTCCTTGAGCCTCTGCCTCTCCATAACCGGTCATGCTCTTCATTGCTGCCCTTGAACGGCCCTTTTGAGTTTCTGAAAGGGAACCGCTACGGTCCCTACCTCGTCTCCAACAAGCCCGGCCGCGAGATTGGCAAGAACAGCGGCCTCTTCATAGGTGGACCCGCTGGCCAGGGCCAAAGAGGACGCTGCTACGACAGTGTCTCCCGCGCCGGTAACATCGAATAGCTCGTGCGGCTCCGTGGAAAAGTGCTTCACCTCTCTCCCCGGCCGAAAGAGGCTCATCCCCTCCGGTCCCCTAGTGATCAGAACCGCCTTCGCCTGCCACATATGGACAAGTCTCCTGCCTGCTTCCCTGAGCGATATCTCGTCCCGGATCTCTATGCCCGATGCCTGACTGGCCTCTTCTTTGTTAGGAGTAAGCAACGTGGCGTTACGATAGCGAGCAAAATTCTCTTTCTTGGGATCCTCCACGCAAAGCAGATTCTTTCTTTCGATCAAATCGGCAACCAACTCCAGCAGCTCAGGATGAATCACCCCCTTGCCATAATCTGAGATCACAATGCCGTCGCAACGAGTCACTTGCCGCTCTACAAATTGACGGACTCCTTTGAGGGCCCTGCTCCTGATCTCCCCGTGATTTTCCCGATCCAATCGCACTATCTGTTGATGGCGGGGACGGGCAATGATACGGCTCTTCTGCGTGGTCTGGAAGTTGGCCTCCAAAAAAACTCCCGCCGGTGACACTCCGATCTCTCGAAGTGTTTGGACCAACCTCTTTCCCGTCTCGTCGCGTCCTACGACGCCACACACTGTCACCCGGCCCCCAAGGGTCCGAATGTTGTGCACTACGTTCGCCGCCCCGCCGGGACGAAAGCTTTCTGAGATCACACGAAGCACAGGGACCGGCGCTTCCGGCGAAATCCGCTCCACATCGCCCCAGATAAAGCGATCCAAGATCAAATCGCCTACCACGAGAAGGTGACAACGGCGAAACCTGCTTAAAAGGGTCAAAAGCCTCTTCTTTAAGAGATCTGTCACTGCTAGTTCAACCTTGTAAGAGATCGTAGTAATAATTCTCGTTCAATTTCGCCATCCGCTCCATGGTAAAGTGCTGTCTAACTTTCTCCCGAGCCGCTTCCCCCATCTTTCCCACCAGACCATCCCTTGAAGCCAGTCTTGAGATCGCCTCCGCCAAGGCACGGGGATCGCCTGGCGCTACCAAAAAGCCTGTTACCCCTTCATCGATCAACTCTGGAAGCCCACCAACACGAGTCGCTACTACCGGGCAACCTGCTGCCATGGCTTCTAACGCAGCCACTCCCAAACCTTCATAGAGGGAAGGCAAAACAAATATATCAATCATCAATAGGAAGGCGGGAAT
>JBOHVJ010000011.1:0-6301 GCA_050735075.1 Binatia bacterium | reverse complement strand
CACCTACTCCGCCTACATATTTTGGAAGGTCAAATCCGTCAATGATGGTCTTCTCTTTGTCTGTGATCCAAAATTGCTGTTCGTCTACCCAATCCCTAACAACTCCGAAGAACTTTGAGGGCCGAAGAGCAACAATTTTGAATGAGATGCCAAGGGCTTCCTTTGGAGGATGGAAAACCGGATGATTGGTGGCGACAAAGACTGTCCGTGGAAGCTGTTCTGTCATTCCATGATGATTGAGAGCGGACCAGTAGGCGATAGCTGCTGGAGATATAAGCTCCATGGCTACAAGGAATTCATGTAATTGGGGTGTACGCTCATCACCGGATGACAGGGGAATTACTGCAAATCTCCCACGCCGTATTCGTCGGATCCAGCCCTTTCGCTGTAGCCGTTCTAGAAACTGACGGGTCGGGTCACCAGCTCGGTGCCCTAAAGCCTTACAGGCATCCTCTATTGAGAATGTGCTTTGGGTGCCCATTGTGGCAAGGAAACGAGCCTCCATCCTTCCCAGAGGCTCTCTTGTTATATTTTGATTGCTATTTGTCATCTCTACAGCCTACCTATAGCAGGTATAATATAACATTAAACCAAGGTGTCAAGGACCTTAAGACAGCCTCTTTGAGTCAAGCCAGATCTTTAGCGCCCTGAAGTGCCGGCACTTGACCGCGAGGGGGACGGCCGCGTTGGCCGGACTGGTCGAGGGGAGGACGAAGACCGGCACATTCGCTAGAGTGACCGACTGCGGACCGAAGTTGCGAAAGATCCCTTTGCCGAAATAGCCTTCAAAGGCTGTCTTGCTGTTGAAACAGATAGCGTAAGGCTTGAAGCGTTTCACGAGCCGTAGGAGACGCTGACGACTGGCTACGAACTCTCCCCGTCTTAAGTCGCCTGCTCCACGCGACGGCCTTTTGATGATATCGGTTAGGCCGTAGCCGAAGGATGGCATCTGGGCATCTTCGTCTGGTCTCAGGGGCATGGGAGTTAAACCGGCCTCGTACAAGAGTCGCCAGAAAGGATTCCGCGGGTTGGCGTAGTAGTGCCCGGCCGCTGCCGAGATAAGGCCGGGGTTGATCCCCACGAACAGGATCTTGAGCCCTGGCGCCAGGTAGTCGGGCAAGTGGCGGTTAGCAATAGTCCCCACAGTTTCATCCTATTCAATACACGCTCGAAAAAGCACCGCAAGGGAAAAACTACTTGACGTGGTTATCTCGGAGATGGTGGGGAGCACCGACGGGATAGGCTACTTCATTCTGGATTCCCAGAGAAGATTTAAGGTCGACCAGATGTATGCTGGGATGCTCTCCCTAGCGATCCTAGGTTACACCCTAAACCAGCTTTTCTTGCTCTTCTATAACTCGGTACTGGCCTGGCATAAGGGCCTGGTCACAAGGGAGAGGTGAGGAAGGTTTACTTCCCACTCATCTAGCCGCGGCTGCGCGGTAGTAGTCGAGGTCATAGTAAGATGCTAAATCCGCCCCTTTTGGCGGGCTGAAACCAAACTGTACTCGAAGGTCAAGCACGCTCTGAAGGCCAGGGAGATTGAGCGATCCGTTTTCCGATAGCTCCTCCACTTCCCCCGCAGCGACCTTGGGGCTGACTTTTACATCAGCCGCTATTAGTTTGATCGCTTCTTCGCGATTGGCCGGATCCTTGACCCAACGCATACCCGACAGCCAAGCACGGAGAAAAGCTACCAGAACCTGGCGCTGGCTCTTGGCCCAAGCACGGTTGACCGCAAGTATACCGCCAGGATAGTGGGGCAGCACGCCCAGATGGTCTCCCAACCTCACCAATCCCGCTGCGGTGGCTTTGGGAGCCAAGGGCGCATTAAGGATGCCAGCGAAGGTTTCGCCACGCGTCATAGACTCCAGCCGATGGCCGGTAGCTCCCACAGGAACGAGTTCGTAGTCCCCACGTTTCAGGTCCAGCCCATGGGCGAGCAGGATGCGGCGAAGCACCAAGGCAAAGGCGGTGTCCACAGCGTCGACAGCCAACTTCTTGCCGCGCAGATCATTCCAGTCGCGGATCTCCGGACGGACAAATACCGGCAGGAATACCTTACTCTCTCTCTGGGCCACGGCCACGATCTCGGTGCCTTCCCGCCCTGACCACGCCAACACGTTGTCGAAGGCTGTCGACGCGATATCAAAGGAGCTTTTGCTGATGCCCCGCATCTGCGAAGTGGAATCCGGTGTGATGGTGGTCTTTACATCAATGCCCTCATTTGCGAAGAATCCTCGCCCGCGAGCAGCTACAGTGGCCGCATCAACCCTGAAAACATTCAAGTGTATCTGACGCAATTCCTTCTGCTGCGCGTTGACACCGGCCGCTAACAAAAGCAGGAAGACGACAGTTGCCAGACTTAAAATCCTGATTCTCATCTTTCTCTCCTTTTACTCGCAACCTCGATTGTCTCTAAACCTTTGTCATTCTGCCCCCGGGAGGCGCAGGAGGTTGACTAGTGCCGGGCATCCACTCGGTATCCTTGCGCGGACCATGTCCCTTGATGAGGAACTTGGCCCTACCCAGTTTCTCAATCTCGATCTCCAGAACGTCCCCGTTATTAATTGGGCCCAGCCCCTCGTGATAGGTCCCTGTGGCTATCACATCCCCAGGCTCTAATTGGACGAATTTAGTGAGCCATGCTATTTGGTCAGGGATCTTGTGGGCCATGTGCTGCGTATTGTAATTCTGTCTCGCCTGCCCGTTGACCCAAGACTTCACCACGAGGTTATGAGGATCGGGAATCTCATCTTTGGTTGTTATCCAGGGACCACAGGGGCCATAGCTATCTTGTCCCTTAGGCAAGAACTGGGTACGCCGAGTCATTCCTCTTGCGGAGATATCGAAGAAAGGCACATAGCCAAAGACATAATCCATGGCGTCTGTCTCCTTTAGGTTCTTGGCCTTCTTGCCCATGACGAAGGCTAGCTCTGCCTCAGGCTGGTAGACTACGACCGGAGGGATGTCCAGTAGCTCTACGGTTCCTTCTGGCCCGACTAATTCAGGGGCTTTATAGAAGTACTCATTGGGCAGGGTATCCAAGCTCCGGTCAGGTCTGTCGAGGTAGTTTACAAAGGCTGCCAGGCACTTGGCGGGTCTAGGGATGGGTGCCAGGAGTTTGACGCTGCTCAGGGGGACCCCGTTTCCTCGAGCTATGATTTTCTCGAACTT
Organism: Binatia bacterium; assembly: GCA_050735075.1. GTDB lineage: Bacteria > Desulfobacterota > Binatia > UBA9968 > UBA9968 > JAHFAO01. The sequence goes on along the minus strand of JBOHVJ010000011.1, from coordinate 3,124 downwards.
GCGACGGTAGCGACGAAAGTTCTCTATGATATCTTCCATAACCCTCTGGGGCCCTTTGGCTTTGCGAGAGGTGATAGCTTCACTCACATCCACCACCTGATTTTCATCCTTTAATACCCCAATACGGTCGTCATTAAAACGAAGGATCTTCATGTTGAATACCTCCAAATATTAAAATAGGGGATATCATTGCGACAACCCCTTGTAAAAGTCAATCGGCTCATTCCCCCCGATAGTCTTTCCAAATTTTGACTATTGGTGTATGGCAACTGTTGGAGGTAAGTATGCTTTTGATCAACAACCGGGAGGTGGAACAGCTCCTCGATATGGAGAGCTGTCTTGAAGCCCTGGAGATCGGTTATGAGGATCTTCTTAAGGGGGATGCAGTCTACCGGCCACGTCTGGATGTGTGGGTTCCCTGCGAACGGCCGGACGGTTATTATCGTTGGGGGACAATGGAGGGGGCGAGTCGCAAGATAGGTGTCTTCGCCATCCGTATGAAATCGGACATCGTTCATTGGCCTGATGGGATAACCGAAGAGAAGTATTGCATCCGGCCTGGAACCTTCTGTGGCCTGATTATGGTCTTCAGTGTGCGCAACGGCGAGCCTTTGGCCATCATCAACGATGGATTATTACAGCACATGCGCGTAGGCGGGTGCGCGGGATTGGGCGCTAAATACCTCTCACGTCCCGATGCCTCGGTGGTGGGGATGTTTGGGTCCGGCGGCATGGCCCGTAGCTATCTCATGGCCTTCCATGCGGTGCGGACGCTAAAAAAGGTTAAGGTCTATAGCCCCACAAGGTCTAATCGTGAAGCGTATGCTAAGGAGATGAGCCAGAAACTGGGATTGCCGGTTGAGGCAGTCGAAAGTCCCGAATTGGTTGTGCGAGGCTCTGATATAGTATCGGCCTGCACGGATTCGACTCGCGTCGTGTTCGATGAGCCTGAATGGCTTGAGGAGGGGGCCCACATCACCTGTGTGCGTGCCTGCGAGATAGGGCCCAAGGTTGTCAAACGCTGTGATCTCTCCGTCAAGCTGGGGAGAAACACAGTCGAGAACATGGATGAGGGAATGATTCGACTGCATGGAAACGTCGGCTATATCGCGGGTCAGCCGGAAGAGAGAGGTCGCATACCCAATCCAGAAGTGGACAATTACCGGGGAGACTTCTTTAAATATTTCATGGACCTCAAGGCGGGAAAGGTTGCCGGACGAACCAGTCCGCGTCAGGTCACCTTTTTCATCAATGCGGGGACTCAAGGACTTCAGTTTGCCGCCTGCGCCGGCAAGGTCTACCAGTTGGCGAAGGAAAGGGGTCTTGGACGCGAGCTTCCGACGGAGTGGTTTTTACAAGACATCAGGGACTAAGAGTGATAGGAAGAACATAGTAATCGAACTCGGGTTGATGATCATTGACCGGGTGCAGAATCTCAAGTGAATCATTCGGGTAGGCGATTACTTGCCACCTAGTCCGGAAAAACATAATTTTCGGTAAATTCCATGCCGGGGTTGCTAGTAGATTTCGACAAAATCTCGGAAATCGGCCTCAAGGGAGTGAGGCGAGCCGCGGTTTTCATGGGATTGGGTCTGAATGCGGCGACTGATCCGGAATTCAAAAACTACCGGCTAAGTAGTGTGCAGAACACCGAAATCAATCCAATACACATGGAGTTGATTCCCTCCAACGTTAATGATGAGACCTTAAGCCATTTCAAAACTGAATTCGGGATCTGGATCATAACGAGCGGACTGAGAGAAGTTATCGAGCGATTCGCTATTTTTCTGGACAGTATGCATCATGCTTGTCAGATGATGGCCTGTAACAAGCATAAGCTTGAACCAGCAGAGGCGCAAAGGCTGGATAAGAGTTTCCGATTTAAGGGAATGGAGGATAAGCTCTCTGAGCTTGAACGAAGGTTTGGTATCAAACCAAAACACCCTGATTATATCGTTAGCATCAATCAGGCTCGCAATTGCTTAGCTCATCGACTGGGGAGGGTTGGAATTGAGGATTGCAAGCAGGGTGAAGCACTGGAGGTAAAGTGGATCGGGATGGACTTCCAGATCGAGCTAGAATCGGGAAAGATACTTTCAGCGAATGAAGCTGTTGGGGTGGTGATACCTGAAGCGGGAGCTGCACAGCTCAAAATTGTAGAACGAAGCAAGTCGTTTCCCTTAGGCACATTTGCGCGATTCGGAATGCACGAGCTGGCGGAAATCTGTAATTTCATGCTCGGTTCAATCCAAGAAGTCACTGCCTCTGCTATCCAATACGCAAATAGCATTGGAATACCGTTCCAGGAAAAGGGATCAGACAACAAATCAACCGCATAAAAAAGAACCCCGATTGGCAGAGGTGCCGATGGAAAGTAGAATAAATCAGCTAGAGAAGCTCTTGGAACAAGGCAAAGAATTCACATTCAAGAATTTTTCTGTTAGGGACGATCCTCTATACAGAGGGAACACTGACTATGGCGGAAAGGATTCTCCCCAATGGCTTGCTTGGAAAACTCGTGTGAACAACATCATTCGCGATGCTGTCGAAGAAAACTCATCTCCTGACCAGCTGTTAGTCGAAGCAGAAAACCTTAGGACTCCAATACCCGCTCAGGCGGAGGCTGCGGCCTCACGCGCTGCGCCGCGAGGACTACAAGGAGGCGTTCGAACTCCGGGTGATGCAGTCTGGAACGGTCCGTTAGGTCGCCCGATCGATGCGCCGGCGAACCGGCGACACCCGATCTGACTATTTCTCGCCAGGTCGGTACCGCACGATTGCCTGACTATCCACATCTCCTGCCTTGAACGCGACCTTCTTCATCTTTCCGTTCGCGAACATGGCGGCCTGATCCGAATGCCACGGTGATTCCGGCCGCGGACTCTGTCCGTACGCTGTGCCATCGGCTCCTGGGACGGCCGGCGTCCGAGTAGGCAGGTTACGTCAAGTTGACGGCGACCAAGGAAGGGGCGACCGCCTCCGGATGTCATTCATGTTGCCTATCCTCTGCCGTGGCACGCCCCGGAGCGGTTCACGGCGAGTTCATCGCGCGGTAGCCTTCCTCACGAACCGCTGCGCACGGCTCGGTTATGAACCAACCTGAAGCGTACTTGCGCCTTGCACG
>JBOHVJ010000010.1:0-5991 GCA_050735075.1 Binatia bacterium | reverse complement strand
CTATGTCACCCTGTTTTTATTGCTGCTGGGTCTATTATTTATCGCCGTGGCCACTGATGTAGGCTGGATGGCTTACGTGAGAACGCAGGGTCAGGCTGCAACGGATGCGGCAGCGCTCAGAGCGGCAGCGGCGATTGTCAACTATAACAGTACTGGGAGCACTACTCAGGTATACAACATGGCAGCCGGGCTTAACTCTAACAACACTGTGATGAATCAGGCAGCCGGGGTTGTGGGAGCGGATATAGAGTTTTGTACGGGCGACCCTAATGGCGTCCCTACCTGTTCTCCTGGCACATTTCCAATTCCAGCCAGAGGAGTTAGGGTTACAAGGACCTATTCCACACCGCTTTTCTTTTCCCAACTGCTAAACGGAGGGAGTAATGCGAATATCACGGTAAGCTCTACCGCGTGGCTCGGTGGTCCAGGGGGTCTTCGACCCGAGCTCCCTGTTGCCCTATGCAAAGACGAGATTCAATTCAATCCCGATACGCTTACCTGTGTTCCCAGCTTACCGGCAGAGTTTTCGCCAAATAATAAAGATAACGCTGGCTGGTGGAACAAGGCCGATTCCGGACAACCAAGTGCCTCCGAATGCAAGAACATGGTCAAGGATCCCGAAACGATTCCTTACCTTAACATAAATGATATTATTGACCTCAATAATGGCGAGGTAACTTCCTGCCATAAGGAGATTGAGGACAAATTCAAAAACTGTACTGCAGCTAGTTGTTCTGGTGCAGAGGGCCAGGCAAAAAAAGATTTCTGTACGGTCATTCTTCCGATTGTCGATTGTCAGAATTCTATCAATACGAACGAGCCCGTTTTAGGCTTTGCCGCCATGTGCATTACGAAGGTAAAATCCACTCCAGCTTCTCAAGCTGTCATCGAGGGGACACTTAACTGTAATGTGCAAGCGCAGGGCGCCATAGGTGCCGGCCCGCAGTTCGGGATCTATGCCGACCGTCCCGTCTTGGTGAAGTGAGGGAGGCTTCTTGGCAAACCGCTCTTGGTCTTTAGTGGGAAGCGTCTCACCCAAATTGCAGCGAATAGCCACCATAGGGACTCTTGCGCTTTTCACAGCGCTGTATCATTCGGTCTCGCACAATGCTTGATTTGTTATTGCTCATAATCGGAATCACATTGGGGTTTCTGTGGTGGTCTGTGATCATATTGCCCGTTTTTTACGGAGTCCCAAAAACAATCGTTTATGTTTTTAAAGGCTTGCTGAGGAAGTCTGCCACTATTTTTTGTCTTAAAAGTTTTGTCCTATGGAATGTCGCATTCATCGTGGCTGCCGCTTTGTTCGTTAGCTACTTCCCTGACCTACAATATATGCTCCGTAATAGCGAAAGTTTCTTTATAGGCCAATGGATTGGAATTGGAATATGCGCTTTGAGAATTTTTACCAGAGATGGTCGTAAAGATTTAGCTTATGATTTCTGGCGGCCTATGATGAAATATCTCGATTACCAAAATCCTAGCTTCGTAGAATTATTCGTATCGACCGATGCTAAAATCCTCATCGAAGCATTCGGAAGTCAGACAGCAGAGAAATGGCGCGGTGTTTCTTTTAATCGCGTCTATTATTAACAAGCGGAGAGTGCAGAACAATGACTATACGTGGCTATGATACCCTAGCTCTCTTCCAAGTGGATACTATTATAAGGATACGCTGCGTTTACGCTAAATCTCCGCGATCGCAATTAAAGCAAGCGTGAAATAAAAAGGGCCGCTTTTGATGGGATCCATCAAGACAAAAGGCAGTCTCGGAAGTGATGGGCTGATCCAAGGGAACCTCAGCTCAAAGGTTTCGTCAGACGTTATGCATGCGAGAGGATCTGCAACAATGGGGATGGAAGAAAAGCTTAAGGCAAGGATCTCCGATTTGGAGGGGAAGCTGAGACAGAGAGAGGAAGAGATCTTGCAGGTTAAAGAGATGTCAGAAGAGATTCAGCGGCTAAAGTCTGAACTCCATGAAGTGGAAATCCTGCTCCATTTGGAAGGAGAACTGAGGCAGAAAGAGGAAGAGATTAAGCGACTAAAGGCCGAACTCCATGAAGTAGAAATCCTGCTCCATACAAAAGACGAACAAATGCGCCGCTACAATCGGCGGACCAAACTTTCGTGGTACCAACCCATACCTCATGAAAAGCGGGCAATGAGAGGGAACCAGTAGGGTCCAAGCAGGGTCATGCGAGGGCAATTGCCAGTCCGAGGGCATTTGCTAGGGTCTTGATTCTTGCATCTGCCCGCTTGTGCCGCCTTGGCTTAAGCCTTTGCCCAGACCCAACCCGGGCTTTATAGTGGATTGTTAGTGGATTTATTTTTGTCCCAGTTAAGCTAGTTAGTTATATAGATATGAAGACTTTCATCAAATCACTGGCCTCTTTTCATACCAGCGAGTCTCTGACTCGTACGCATAAGCTGCGCTGTAGATCCTCTCCTCCTCAAAGGGCCTGGCGCTAATCTGGAGTCCCACTGGAAGCCCGGCGGGTGAGGTGGAAAAACCGGCTGGAAGAGCGAGCGCCGGAAAGCCGCTTACATTCCACATCCGGCTGAAGTTCTGCCTCGCTTTGCTGGGTACGCCAGCGGGCTCTGGCCTTCCCGGAGTCATAAGGATATCCACAGACTGGAAGAGTCGGTTCATCTCTTTAACAAAAATCCTCCTCAACTTTTGCGCGCGCAAATAGTGCACCGCGGGAATCAACGAACCCGCCTCCACATCCCTTCTCACATTGCTCTTTCCATATTTTTCCGCCTGATTAGACAGGAAGCGCTCATGATAAGAGGCGGCCTCGCAGATACGGATGATCCGCTGCATCTCGTCAATCACGCTGAAACTAGGAGGCATATCCACATCGGTGACTTTGGCCCCCAATTTCTTGTAGATATTAACCCCCTCCTCGAACGCTTTCATGACATCTGCATGGAACTGCTCGAACCAGGAGCTTTTCGGGATGCCGATTCTCATCCCTTTGACACCCCGCCTTAATGCCTTGCTGTAATCTGGAACAGGAAGCTCGGCGGAGGTCTCATCCATCGGGTCATAGCCTGCGAGGACATTTAGCATCAGGGCGTTGTCCTCAACGGAACGCGTCATTGGTCCCACACGATCCAGTGACCAGCTTATGACAGCTATGCCGTGGCGGCTCACTCTGCCGTAAGTCGGCATCATCCCCACCACGCCGCAAAGTGTAGCCGGTCCCCTGATGGACCCAGATGTGTCACCACCTGTGGCCGCCGGGAGTTCACCTGCGGCGAGGGCTGCAGCCGAGCCGCCGCTAGAGCCTCCAGGAGTCTTCGATAGATCCCACGGATTATTGGTTCCTGGAGTCGCACCACCGAAGGAGAATTCGGGAAGGTTGGTCTTTCCGATGAGAATGGCCCCACCATTTTTTAGACGGGAAACGACAGTAGCATCAGTGGTGGGAACGAAGTCGGCCAGCACCGGCGTCGCAACCGTGGTTTTTATCCCTTTTGTATAGTGAGTATCCTTAACCCCGAAGGGAATTCCGTGAAGCGGCCCGCGGTATTTCCCGTTCATCCTCGATGATGCGCTATTGATCATGGGAAATTCTTGTTCTAGGCGGTAATGATGCCTGATAACATGGTAAAATGGCTCTGCACAGAAACACCCCCCTGGGGGGCTTTTGTGTGCAATGCCAAAAGGTCTTCGAAAAATCCCTATTGCCTTCGAGGAAGACCATTTCACCCACTTCGCAGGGATGGTCTTGATCCAGCATTTTTGTCAAAAGCTTGGATTGAAGCGGCTGCTGCAACAGTATCTGCGGCCGGCTCCGCGCCACCGCGACTTTCATCCCTCCGAAATGATTCTAGCCATCCTCTATGCCATCATCGCTGGAATGGAGCGAGTCAACGAAACCCAGATCCTCCAGTACAATGGAGCCTTCCAGAAGATTGTGGGACTCAGCCGCTTTCCAGATCAGACGGCGATCCGAAGGTTTCTCAAAAGGCTGACTCCCAAGCAAATCCGACAGATCGTACGAGTCCACGACTTGTTGCGCCAGAGGCTTTTCGACAGACCCAACAAACGAACCAGCCTGATCTTCGATTTGGATTCCACCGTCCTGGTGGTCTACGGGCGGTTGGTGGAGGGGGCGCGCGTAGGCTACAACCCAAAGAAACACGGACGGCGTTCTTACCATCCCCTGCTCGCTTTCGAGTCCCGTTTTCAGGAGTTCTGGCACGGCTCTTTGCGTCCTGGCGATGCCGGGGCTTCTACCGGAGCAGTACCTTTCATCAAGGTCTGCCTGGCCAAGGTGCCCAAACACATCCCCAAGTCGCGCATTCGCTTCCGGTTGGATTCTGGGTTCTATGGGAAGCGCGTGGTCGAATTCCTCGACGGTGGAAACTATGGATATGTGATCGTAGCCAAAGCCAGAAAGCGCGATCCCATCACCATCAAGGCCAAGAGTTGCAGATTCAGACGACTCCAAAACGGCTGGGAGGTAGGCGAGTTTTGGTACCGACCCCACAGATGGGAAAAGCGACACCGCTATGTGGTTGTACGCCGACCTATCCCAGAGGACCCCATAGCAGCAGGGCAGCTGACCTTGTTCAAGGACATCAAGTACGCTTATCATGTTTTTGTCACCAACCTAAAAATGAGCGCTTGGCGAGTGTACTTGTTCTATTCTCCCAGAGCCAGGATAGAGAAACATATCCGCGAGCTGGCCTACGATTACCCCTTGGCCAAGGTACCGACCCAGGACTGGATCCCCAATGTCGCTTTCTTCCAGCTCTTACTTCTGGCTTTCGACATCGTTCACTACTTCAAGCGGCTTTGCCTGCGCAGGAGCTACCGCTTCAAAACTCTCAAGACGCTCCGCATGGAACTGCTTGTCCTTCCGGGCCAACTGGTGCGGTCCAAGAAGCAGTACCGCTTAAAGCTGCCCAGACACTACCATTTCGAAGACACATTCCAGAAGGCCCTCACCAAGATCGAAAAATTAAAGCTGCCAGCAGCAAGGTGATTTTGTCAGAAGCACTGCAGGCCCTCTCGACAAGACATGGTTGATTTTTCGCCAAATAGCGCATTATTGAGGTTTATAGTCCCACGCGCTCTCACAGAGAAGCTTTTGCCGGGAAGATGAGCGAGCTTACGGGCGTGCCGATAGAGCCGGTCGAGGCGCCTCGTGAGGTGGCCAGGGAGGTCGATATCATTATCTGTATGACGAACACGAATGTTCCGGTCATCGACGGTGCCTGGCTTGAGGAAGGGCAATACATCATCTCTGTCATCGGTAGCAATATCGAGTTAGTCAAAAGCGGCACCATCGACGCGCCCAGGAGAGAGATCGACGACGAGACGCTCAGAAGATGCAGCTTCGTTGTCGCGCTCTCGAAAGAGCAGGCGATCGACTCGCAGCAGGGAGATATCTACTGGCCGGTCGAAAACGGAGTCATCGGCTGGGACAAAGTCGTGGAGATCGCCGATGTGCTGGCGGGAAAGGCGCCCGAGAGAACCGACGACCGGCAGATTATTCTTTACAAAAATCAGGGAGGACAGGGGATCATCGACATCGCGCTCGCGAAGAGATGCTATGAACTGGCGCTGAAGCTTGGCAAGGGGCAAGAGATCGAGATCCAGCCAAGGCCGCCCCATTCCGGCTCGGGGTGGAGAAATCTTTTCTAAAAAATGAAGGCGGAGATCATTTCGATCGGGACTGAGCTTCTCCTCGGCCACGCTGACACCAATTCGTCCTATCTCGCCAAGCAGCTTGCCTCTTACGGCATCGATCTTTACTGGATCAGCCAGGTGGGGGACAACCTGGGGAGGATCGTGGATGCCTTCGAACACGCCGCCTCGAGGTCGGGGCTCATCATCACTAGCGGGGGTTTGGGCCCGACTGAAGATGATCTAACACGGGAAGCGATCTCCACCTGGGTGGGCGAAAAACTTGAGGTTGATTCAGAGATGGGCGAGGGATTACGGCAATCGTACGTCGCGCGCGGCCGGTCGTTGCC
>JBOHVJ010000009.1:0-9700 GCA_050735075.1 Binatia bacterium | reverse complement strand
CATAAAAGGTAGCGCGTTCATTCTTGGGTAGCCCTATAGGACTAACCCCAAACGATGTCAAATGCTTTTTTTCTCATATCTGTTATGAGTTTTTTCTCATAGCAGCCCTTCATAATTTGCGTTTGTTTTTTTTCCTGAGCATGCAATTTTAGAGGTATTTACGCAAGAGCCACTTTTTTTGCACTTGATAGATCCACTTTTTATTAACTCATGGTCTCTCCCTAAGAGGTAATCTATCGACTGTTGAATAGTCTACTCCACCACATTTTTTGACCCAGAGCCTGGCCTAAGTTGACATAATAGTCACCTAGTTGGATAATCTTCACCTCAAGTGGCAACTGTGTAAAGATCTTGGGCTAACGCTTGAGCGAGGAGGTCGAGTATGAAAAAGGCGTTGTGGATCGGCATCGGCTTGCTAGCCGTAGTAGTCGTAGCGGTCCTTCTGCTGCCGTTTTTTATCGACCTGGGCACACACAAGGCCCGCTACCTCCCGCTGGTGGAAGATGCCCTTCAGCGCAAGGTAGATATCGGCCAGGTCCGCCTTCGGATTATCCCCGCCCCTTCTATTCGGATCTCAGCTCTGAACGTTGCCGATAACCCCGCTTTTTCAAAAGAAGCCTTTTTTACTGCCCAACAGATTAGTATCCAGCTCAAGTTCTTGCCCCTTCTCAAGGGGCAGTTCCAAGTAGACGAGTTTATCCTTGAGAAGCCGGCTGTCAACTTGCTCAAAAAGCCAGATGGGACATTCAATTTTGCCGACATGGGTAAGAAGGGCAAAAAAGAGGAGAAGGTCAAGAAAAAAGAGGACGCGCCAAAGGCAAAAGAGCCCGTCAAATTTTCTGAGCTGATTCCCACGAAGGTTCGCCTCGAGGGGGGGACAATCACCCTTCAAACCTTGGGCCAGAAACCGCTCAAGATCCAAGGGATCGATCTCTCCCTTGAGGATTTTTCCACCGAGCGCCCCTTTCCTTATAAAGTGGCACTGAAGCCAGCAGATCTTAAGCCGATCACCCTCGAGGGTTTGTTGGCCTACGACGAATCTCGGGGGACTTTGAACCTTAAGGAGAACTATCTCAAGGCGCAGGATGTGAAGTTCGCTGTGAACGGCACCGTCAGTAATCTCGCGAGAGTCCCCCAGGTGAACCTGAGCCTAGCCAATGACGGCTTTGAGACCAAACCTATCTTCCAGCTTCTTTCAGCGGCAGACGCGCTGCCAAAGGGAATGGAGATTGCAGGCCCGCTTGGGTTGAGGGTGGCCCTCACGGGCCCCTCGGACAAACTGACATCTCAAATCAACGCCGACATCAAGGGGCTTAAAGTGAACGATCCTCGCTCCCTCAATGGAACAATCGTTGGGAAGACCCTGTTAACCCTTGTTTTGGGCGGAGCGGCTCCCCTCACCCAAACCATGCGCGGGAATGGAAATGTCACTATAAAGGATGGAGTATTAACCAACATGGACCTCGTATCAAAAATCCAACAAATTACGGGGCTCATTGGCCTACCTCAAGACCAAAGGACTGGCGCGACCAGCTTCAAGAGCTTGGAGACTGATTTCACCTTGGGCGGCGGGATAGCTGACATCAAACGGATCTTTCTGGATAGCCCGACGATGGAGGCCCAGGGCGGCGGCAAGATGACCCTGTCCTCGCCGTCGCTAGACCTCGGTATCGATGTTGCCCTGTCTCCGCAGGCTTCCGCCCGTGCTGGCAGCGGCAGGGCGGCTACCTTTTTCAAGGACAGCCAGGGGCGGATCGTAGTGCCGCTCAAAATTACGGGTCCGGCCAACAAACCGTCAGTGAACTTGGACAACGAGAAGCTGATAAAAAAGGGCACGGATCAACTGCTTGAGAAGGGCAAGGGCCAGTTCTTCGAGCGGCTCTTCAGGAGGAAGTAAGGCACATTCACTCGCTTTAAAAGGGAATCACTTTGAGAAAGTTAAAAGAGGTCAAGAGTTTTTTTGATGAAGATCTCTGGCGGCTGGAGCTCGAGGGTCTTTCCCGGATCCATCGCTACCTCTACCGTCATCTGCGTATCCTTTACCTAGTGATCAAAGGATTTATCGACAATCGCTGCCTTTTGCTCGCCTCCGCCTTAACCTACACGACCCTCCTCTCTTTAGTTCCACTGCTCGCTTTGATGTTCTCAATCCTCAAGGGGTTAGGGGTGCAAAACAGATTAGAACCGATCCTCTTGGAAAAACTCAGCGGGGGCTCTGAGGAAGTTGTCATCCAAATCATCGGTTATATAGAAAAGACGAATGTCAGGACCCTTGGAGGCTTAGGTTTGGTTGGTTTGATTGCGACCGCGATCTCGGTGATTGGGAACATCGAGCTCTCACTGAACAGGATTTGGGGTGTCCAGAAGGCCCGTTCGCTGGGGAGAAAATTCAGTGACTATCTGAGCGTCCTGCTAACCTGCCCGATCCTGCTTGTCGCTGCCATGGGTCTTACAAGCTCCATCCAGAGCGCGACAGTGGTCCGCGGCATTTTACAGCTTCCCGGTGCGAGTCACCTCGTGCTTTTCCTTGCGATCCTCTCCCCCTACTTTTTGATATGGATCGCCTTGACATTTGTCTATTCCTATCTCCCGAATACGACCGTGCCCTTGCGGTCTGCTATATTCGGGGGCGTCATTGCGGGAACTCTATGGCAGCTCGCGCAATGGGGCTACGTTCATTTCCAGATCGGCGTGGCCAAGTACAATGCAATCTATGGAGTCTTTGCCCAATTCCCCATTTTCTTGGTCTGGCTCTACTTAGGCTGGACCATTGTACTTCTGGGTGCCGTGATCTCCTTCGCCCATCAAAACATTAGGACCTACGAAAAAGATGTTGGCGGGGCGGCCTTTCATTATTCCTTCAGGGAAGAGTTGGGTCTGAAACTACTCTTGTTGATCGCGAGAAATTTTTATTCTGAGACAGAGCCTTGGACCGCTGAGAGACTTTCCAGCAAGTTGGACGTCCCGATCCGGCTGGTAAACGAGATCCTCTACCAGCATTGCCACGCCGGAATTCTGATGCCAGCCTCCAAGGATGGAGAGGAGGTTTATCTCTTGGCTAAAGCCCCAGAAAGCCTCCGCATGGATTACCTGATCGAGACGATTAGAAACTACGGCGGAAACGAAATGAAGATGAATAAGATTGACGGAGAGGAAACTTTAAGAAAGACCCTGGATCAGGTAAGAGAATCAAGACGAACAACGCTGGCCCCTCTGACGCTGAGGGATATGCTCGCCGAGGACCGCCACTAGCATCCAGGATGCATCCCCACCGCACGCTCAACTTCACCAGTCTCGTTGCCCTCACCTTCTTCTGCGTTGCCGGCGGCGCTTATGGTTTGGAGGACGCTGTCGGCGCCGGAGGTCCGATGCTCGCGTTATTGGCGCTCCTCATTGTGCCGTGGCTGTGGAGCTTCCCGGCTGCGCTGATGACCGCGGAACTATCGGCGGCGATGCCCGAAGACGGCGGCTATGTGGTTTGGGTGGAGCGCGCGTTTGGCAGGTTCTGGGGATTTCAAGAAGGGTGGTTGAGTTGGCTTTGCAGCTTTGCTGACAACGCGCTCTATCCCGTTATGTTCGTGGATTATCTCGCCTACCTGCGCGGTGGGATGGCACCGCTGGAGCGCTGGCTCATCGGCGTCGGCCTCATCGCATCGATTACCTGGCTCAACATTCGTGGCACGCGGCTTGTCGGTTTCAGTTCCACTATTTTCACCTTGCTTGTCCTCGCCCCTTTCGCGGTCATGGTCCTTTGGGGTGTGCCACAGGTAGACCCATCCACATGGTTTGCCAGAACCGGCAAGGTGGAATGGGGCCTGCTTCTGAGTATCGTCCTGTGGAACACCGCTGGCTGGGACAACGCGGGATGCTGTGCGGGCGAAGTCGAGAAACCGAACCAGTACCCGCGTGCCATGGCGACAACAGTGGTTCTGGTGACGCTCGCCTATCTGCTACCCGTTGCGGTGGGTGTGGGTGTGGACCGAAACTGGAGCGATTGGAAAGAGGGCTACTTCCCCAATGTCGGTGCGCAGATTGGGGGCGGATGGCTGGGTACATGGCTCACGGTTACAGGATTGGTGAGCGCTGTCGGTTTGTTGAACGCGCTGCTCTGTACCTCTTCGCGAGTGCCTTACGCCATGGCAGGACGCGGCACCCTGCCCGCGCCGCTTGCGAAGCTCCATCCGCGTTATGCGACCCCATGGGTGGCCATCATAGTCAACAGCGTCGGCGTCGCCGCCCTTATCCCCTTCTCTTTTCAAGACCTCGTACAAGTGGACATGTTCCTTTACGCGCTCGCGCTTGTTTTTGAATTTGCCGCGCTAGTGTGGCTGCGCCTCAAGGAGCCGGAAATGCCGCGCCCCTACCGCATACCATTCGGCACGCCGGGGACCATCGCCGTAAGTTTGCCGTCTGTTGCCCTGTGCCTGGTGAGCATGGCACTGGCGAACTACTCTACTAAGATGGTCAGCGTCATCGGAATTGGAATAGGCCTCATTGTATATTGGTTCATGTGCTTTCGGTTGAAAGGATGAGGCAAAGGCAATTTTGATCTCCGCCTGCGCAGGGGGTCTGCTCCGAAGCAAGGGAAACATCCGACACTGAAGTTTCTCAGAGACAAGGAGAGCGATCAGGTTAAGCGTGTGGAAGCAGAAAAGTAGAGACCCATTGGCTCCCGTTGAGGGGCAGGCCGCCCTGCGCTTCAATACTCGCATTCGGTAAAGCCTCTTCCAGGTTGACATAAAAGTCCATCATCAGATACGCTGCGTTCCAGAAAAAGCAGAGGACTTCTGGAAGCGTAGCTCCGGGGAAGCCATATGGCACAAACGACGCAACAGGTCACAGAACCGCACCGGCCCCAGTGGAAGAGCCAGTGGGGTTTTTTGTTGGCCGCTGTCGGCTCCGCGATCGGCCTGGGCAGCATCTGGCGTTTTTCCTACGTTGTCTACGATAACGGAGGGGGAGCATACCTCATCCCATATTTCGTCGCCCTGGTGACGGCAGGGGTTCCCTTGATGATCTTGGAGTATGGCATCGGCCAGCGGATGCGCGGATCTGCACCGATGTCATTCGCGAAAGTTAGCCCTGGCTGGGAGTGGGTGGGTTGGTGGATGGTGATCTTCGTGATGTTCGGCATCGAACTCTACTATGCCGTGGTCATCTCCTGGTGCGTTTCCTACCTGTGGTTCTCCCTAGATCTCGCTTGGGGAGCTGACCCCAACGGCTTCTTCTTCCAACAATATCTAGGCTTCACGAAGAGCCCGCAGATCATAGGAGACATTCGGGGCCCAATCGTGCTCGGTCTCGCCATCGTTTGGGTGCTCAACTGGGTTATCGTCTTTTTTGGCGTGGAGCAGGGCATTGAAAAAGCCAACAAAATCTTTATGCCACTCCTGTTCATTCTCATCCTCATCCTGGTCGGATGGACAGCGACTCTGCCTGGAGCCCAAGAAGGGATCATCCGTTATCTCACCCCCGATTTTTCCCGACTCACCGATCCGAAAGTTTGGATTGATGCCTATTCACAGATATTCTTCACGCTGAGCCTCGGCTTTGGAATCATGGTCGCGTATGCCTCTTACTTACCTCGCGAGGCAGATATCAACTTCAACGCCTGGGTTACGAGCGCCTTGGACACAATCGTGTCGTTGGTTGCGGGTTTGGCTATATTCGGCACCCTGGGCTACATGGCAGCCCAAACGGGCAAGCCGTTCAAAGAGATCGTCCAACACGGAATCGGTCTGGCCTTTGTTGCCTATCCCCAAGCGATAAGCCTGCTGCCCACTTTCCCAAATCTCTTTGGCGTCTTGTTCTTTCTCACGCTCACGGTCGCCGGGATCGCTTCTTCGATCTCCATTCTGGAAGCGTTCAGCGCCGCCGTGATAGACAAATTCCATTATTCCCGAAAGACCGTAGTGACTGTCCTATCCATTCTTGGCTTCTTCGGCGGGATCATCTTCACGACCGGTGGCGGACTGGCCTGGCTGGATATCGTAGACCACTTCCTGAGCATTTACGGTCTTTTTATCGCATGCATCCTCCAATGCATCCTCGTGGCCTGGATCTACGGCTCCTCTCCTCTCCGCGACCACGTCAACGCTGTATCCTTCTTCAGAGTAGGACGACTCTTTGAATTTTCGATTAAGTATTTGATACCCGCTGTCTTGGCCATCCTGCTGCTGAACATCCTCGCCAGAGACATCAGCCAACCTTACGAGAACTATCCCTGGATTGCACTGCTTCTCATTGGACCCAACTGGCTCTTTGTCACTTTGATTGCAGCCTTGATTGTCGCTGCGCGACCCTGGCGGAAGCCGCCGGCTTAATCTGAATTAAGGAGGCACTTATGAAACAGAAACGCGGATCTATTATCATTGGCGCACTCGTCGTATCATTGACGCTCTGGGTTTTGTCCGTCGCCCGGCTACCCAACGCGTTGCTCTTGACTCCTTCCACGGCCGATGCTCAAACTGCGCCTTTTTATCAGGGTAAGACCATCCGAATTATCGTCGGCTTCACTCCCGGTGGATTTTATGACCGCTGGGCACGCCTTCTCGTCCGCCACATGCCCAAGTACATTCCGGGAAATCCCGAGATGATCGTCCAAAACATGCCAGGGGCCAGCTCGGTAATTGCATCCAACTACGTCTACAACGTGGCCAAACCGGACGGCTTAACTGTGGGCATGCCTATCAACAGCCTTTACTTAGATCAGCTTGTTGGCCACAAAGAGGCTAAATTTGATGTGCGCAAATTCGAGTGGATCGGCACGCAGGAGAAATATTCCACGATGCTCTATATGAGAGCCGACGCGCCCTATAAGTCTGTCGGAGACATTCTCAAAGCTAAGGAGCCACCAAAATGTGGCGCCACGGGAACAGCGAGCACAGGCTATATCCTGCCCAAGATCCTGGAGGAGACCCTTGGGGTAAAGTTTAACATCGTGATCGGATACCAAGGGGGAAGTGAGATCGACATCGCAGTAGAAAGGGGAGAAGCAATCTGCCGCGGCCAAGATATCGCCTCCCATTTCGGCCGCGAGCCTTTTGACACTTGGCACAAAAAGGGCTTTGATCGCCATCTTGTCCAGGACCCGCAGAAACGCGATCCACGCCTCCCGGATACTCCGACTATTTGGGAACTCATGAATGACTACAAGACTCCGGAACTCAGTAGGCGTGTCGCCCAGGTCATACTGACCAGCAACGACTTTGGTCGTCCCATGATGGCCACTCCAGGCACCCCAGCGGACAGAGTGAAGATTCTACGCGAGGCCTATCAGAAGGCCCTGAGAGACCCGGATCTTATCGCCGAAGCGAAAAAAGGCCGGATGGATATGGAGCCATCCACAGGTGAATACCTACAAAACCTCGCCAAGGAGGTTATGGAACAACCCCCGGATGTGGTTGCCAAGGTCAAGAAAATGCTGGGCAACTAGCAAAACTCTACGATACCTTGATCGCCTAGAGAGGTTGGACTATGTTTGGCCTCCTAGCGAACCTCAAAGAAGGGGGACCAGCGCGAAGATCAGTAGAAGAATTTGCACCTTCACAAGAAACAGGACTCAGCTATGAGTAAAAACGGAATACTCATAACCGGTGGCAGCGGCCTGGTAGGCGCCTACGTAGTTCAGATGCTATTAGAGCGAGGGGAGCAACCGGTGGTTTTTGATGTCGCCGTCAATGAGAGGCTTCTCAGCGCCGTAGGTGTTGACGTGAAGTCGATCACTGTGGTTCGAGGCGACATCTTGGATCTTCCCGGACTGATCTCAGCCATTCGGGAGAGCGAAATCGACCGCATTGTTCATCTTGCGGCATTTCTTGGTGAAGAGGTTCAGAGGCGTCCCTATAGCGGGGTGAGGCTCAATCTCTTGGGAACGGTTAATGTCCTAGAGGCAGCCCGTTTGGAACGGGTTTCGCGGGTGGTTTTCCCGAGTTCAGGCACAGTATTTCTCGGCTCTCTGGGTGAGGGAATAAACAAGGTCGATGAAAATATCCCTCTCAATCCGCCATCCGTTTATGCAGCCACTAAAGCCGGTTCGGAGTTTCTCGGAAGAGCTTACGCAAAACGTTTTGGATTTGAATTTGTTTGTCTACGTTATGTAGGAGGTCTCTATGGACCTTCCCCTGTGGCGATGAAGGCGACCCGAGAGCAGGCGATCCAGGAGATGGTCAAAGCGGCTCTAAAGGGCGAGCCGGTAAGTATCAAGTGGCCCTACGGTCCTGCTGAGATTCTCTATGGCAAGGACGCGGCGAAGGCGACGGTCCTTGCTGTGCTGAAGGACAAATTCAAAGACAACCTTTTTCACATTGGTAACGGACAGCTCGTAGGCGGACAGGAGATCCTCGGGACCTTGAAGAAGCATTTTCCCGAATCAAAGATCACTCTGGTCAAAGGGGAAAACCCGATGCCCTACCCGGAGGCGAGAGTCGCAAGCGACTTCTCCCGCGCCCGCGAGCAACTGGAATACGAACCTGATTATCTGTTAGAGAAAGCTCTGGGAGACTACGCGGAGACGCTGAAGAAAATCGAGCGGCTCTGAACGGTTTAAGTCGTTCAAGTTAGAAAGGAAATGACCATGGGGAACATGAGTCGTGCAGCCACGCTACTCCAGCCGGATAAGATTGAGATCCGAGAATATCCGATTCCGGAGATCCCGCCAGATGGCGGGCTTGTGGCCGTGGAGATGGGCGGAGTGTGCGGCACGGACGTAAAATACTATCATGGCAAGCTAGAGCTCCCCCTGCCTGTTATTCTCGGACATGAGATACTGGGGCGGGTGGTAAAGCTGGGCCGGGAGGCAGCCTCCATCCATGGTCTTAAGGAAGGTGACCGCATCATCCTCAAAGGGGCTTTGGGCTGCGGACGCTGTGCGGACTGCCGGCGCGGGGCCGCGAGGTTCTGTAAGAAGCGCACAAACTATGGCGGCAGGACCACTTCTGCGAACCCGCCCCATCTTTTTGGCGGCTTTGCGGATTACATCTATCTCGCACCTGACGTCCTAGCTACCAAGGTGAGCGACAGTCTGCCCGCAGAGGCGGCTGTTCTCATAGGCGCGGTCATGGCTAATGGCTTCCAGTGGGCTCTACGACGTGGGGGCGTTAAGATGGGGGACTTTGTCCTCATCCAAGGGCCAGGACAACAGGGACTGTCATGCACTTTTGCCGCGCGCCAAGCGGGAGCGGCGCGGATATTCGTCTCCGGAATTGGCCGGGACGCCAAGCGACTGTCCTTGGCTGAGCGTTTTGGCGCCCACCGGACGATTAATGTGGAAAAAGAGAATGTCGTTGATGTGGTTAGGGAGGAGACCGACGGAGCGATGGCGGATGTGGTCGTAGATGTCTCTGGAAACCCCAAGGCGATCCTAACGTCAATTGATTGCCTCAGACGCCAAGGAACCATGGTCCTTGGAGGTTTAACCGGCGATTCTACCGTGACTCCGATGATAACGGACAAGCTCGTCTGGGGAGAGATTCGCCTACAGGGGGTGTTTACCACCGATAACGATGCCACGGAGGCAGCGATGCGCTTGATCGAGTCGAGCAATTTTCCGGTGCAGGAGATGGTGAGTCATACCTTCCCATTGGAAGAGACCGAGCGCTGTATCAGAGCCGTTGGCGGCGAGATTCCCGAACTTTATCCGACAAAGGCGCTGATTAAACCGTAGCGATAAGACAGTATTCAGGAGTAAGAATCCAAAGAG
>JBOHVJ010000008.1:0-30445 GCA_050735075.1 Binatia bacterium | reverse complement strand
CGGCTCAGGTGTGGGCAACCCAGAAGCGGCTTCACATCCGCGAGCCGGTCAAGGGCTTTGGCAGACTGCTTGAAGAGATGCCGTAGACGATTTTAGATCTAGTCTAAAATCCAAAATGGATAAGAGGTTGGGGAGGTCTTTGAAGAGTTCGAGCGGTATGCCAAAATTTTCCATGAAATCTTCGGAGGAAGATAAAGTCGCTTATGCGGGTTGTTATTCACGGATTGACCAAGGAGTTTATGACCGGCCAAGGGAAGATCCGCGCCCTGGCTGGGGTAGACCTTGAAGTCCGGGAACGGGAATTCTTTGGGGTTATAGGGCCGACCGGATGCGGGAAGACCACTCTGCTCCACATCATTGCCGGGCTGGAAAGACCGACCAAGGGGTCTGTGGAGTTCGTCGGGGAAAAGAGGACGCAGGCGATGGTCTCCATGGTCTTTCAGGATGCCGCCTTGATGCCTTGGAGGACTGTGGAACGAAATGTCCCCTTGGGGCCGGAGTTTCGCAAGGAACCGGTGCCGGTTTACAAACGGGTAAGCCAGTTTTTTCTGGAGATGGTTCGGCTCCTCGATTTTAGTGGCGCCCATCCGGCTGAGCTCTCCGGCGGAATGAAGCAGAAAGTCGCCATCGCCCGCGCCCTGGCTAATGACCCTGAAGTTATTCTGATGGATGAGCCCTTTGCCAACCTGGATGCCCAGACGCGTCTCCTCTTGCGTGAGGAGCTCCTGCGCATCTGGGAGAAGGAGAGGAAAACCGTCATCCTGGTAACTCACAACATCGAGGAAGCGGTGATGCTCTGCGATCGGATCGCTGTCATGAGCGCCGCCCCGGGGGTGGTTAAGAGTGTCATCTCAGTCGACGTTCGCCGTCCCCGCACTTTTAAGAGCATGTCGGACCCTGATTTTATCCGCTGCCTGGAAAAGATCTGGGATCTCTTGCGCTTCGAGGTTGATAAGGCGATGAAACAGAACCACCCATCGCGGGTCGAGAATCCTGAGGCGCAGGAGCGCCGCAAGCCCTATTTTGACTGGTGGGATTAAATCGGAGAGAGCATGGCGGAGAATCAAAAAACACTCAAAGTCGCCATCGCGGGTCTCGGGGTCGGCAGCACCCAGGTTCTGCCAGCCATGGAGAAAATGGTGGGGGTCCAGCTTGTAGCGGCTGCAGATCTCCGTAAAGAGGCCTTGAACGCTTTTCGTGCCAAGTATCATGGTCGTGTGTATGACAGCATAGAGAAGCTCTGTTCTGACCCCGAGATCGATGCCGTATGGATCTCCACCCCCAATCAGTTTCACTGCGAACATGTGATCATAGCGGCCGAGCATCATAAACATGTCGTCGTCGAGAAGCCCATGGCGCTTTCCATAGAAGAGTGCGAGAAGATGGTGGCTGCAGCAGAAAAAAACAAGGTCAAGTTATTATGCGGCCATACCCAAAGCTTCAACCCCGCCATTCGGGCTATGCGGCGAGTCATCCAGTCCGGCGAACTTGGAAGGCTATGCGCACTCAACACCTGGATGTACACAGACTGGATGCTTAGACCTAGGATGCCCCAAGAGCTGGACGTGAAACTCGGCGGCGGGGTTGTCTACAGGCAAGGACCTCATCAGATCGATACTATCCGCCTCCTGGGCGGAGGGATGGTGAGAAGCGTAAGGGCGATGACCGGCCAGTGGATGAAAGAGCGTCCGGCCCCGGGATACTATAGCGCTTATCTCGAATTTGAAGATGGGACACCGGCAATGGTTGTCTATAATGGCTACGGGCACTTCGACACTTCCGAGCTTACCTGGGGGATCGGCGAAAGGTACTACACGCAAGAAGAGAGGGTCCGCGTCAGGAGGGAGTTGAGGAGTAGAGAAATCAACGAGGAGGCGGCCAAAGAGGCCATGCGCTTTGGCGGAAAGCGCGAAGGAGAATTTGCCCACGGCGCCTCCGGACAGGAAAGTCGAGAACGGCGGGGCATCCGGGGAGGTGGCCATTTCTTCGGCATCACTTTGGTAACGTGTGAAAGAGGCGATATCCGTCAATCGGCCGACGGTCTATACATCTACGGCGATGGGGGCCAAAAGGAAGTCCCCGTATCCGGGAGGAGCGCCTCGCGGAATTCTGAATTGCAAGAGTTGTATGAAGCGGTAACGCAGAATAGGCCCGTGTACCACGACGGGCGATGGGGCATGGCAACCCTCGAGGTTTGCTTGGCCATCATGCAATCCGCTCGGGAAAGACGGGAGGTCATCCTCACCCACCAAAGCCCGACGCACGAATAAGAGCGATTTAGAGGGGCAGAACCATTGAATCTTCCAGAGGGGGTCAAGAGCCGGTTTATCCAAGTCGGCGACATTCGTACCCACTACCTAGAGGCGATGCCTTCCGACGGACAAGGCGAAGGTAGAGATCCGATTATTCTCGTTCATAGCGCTGAGTTTAGCGGCCGGGCGGAGTTCAGTTGGCGCTACAACATTGCCGAGCTAGGCAGGCGCTTTAATGTCTATGCCCCGGATATGACAGGCTTTGGGCGGACCGATCTCGTCTATAGCTTCACCGATCCTGTTGGCTTTCGCATTCGCCATTTACGCCGCTTCATGGAGACCCTTTGCATAGGGCGGGCCCACTTTATTGGTAATTCGTTCGGCGGAGGACTGGTGCTCCAAATCGCGGCTGAGGAAGAGTTGGGGTTGAAGGTGCGCTCTGTGGTAGCGGTCAGCGGAGGGGGAAAGGCGCCGGATAACGATGCCCGCAAGACTTTGACAGGCTACAATGGGCGGCGGGAAGAGATGGGTGAAATTCTGCGCGTTCTTTTCTTTGATGAGAAGTGGTGGGCCGATGAGTTCTTGGAGGAGCGCTGGCGAGCCAGCCGGGAGCCCGGTGCTTGGGAGGCCTTAGCAGTGGCCCGTTTGGCTCCTGAGGGAGAGAAGCGAGGGTTCCAACCCGTACGTCCAGATTACAGCAAGATCCGCTGCCCGGTTCTGGTCGTCGCAGGCGCCCAGGATTTGCTTCGCTACCCGACCTATGCAGAAGAAATGCAAAATGAAATCCCTGGAGCGGTCGTTAAAGTTTTCGACCGCTCCCGTCACTGCTCCCATATCGAATACGCGGAACAATTCAATCGGCTTGTTATCGACTTCTTAATGAAACAGAGTTGAGCCGCTGGAAGATTTATGGCGCAAGATTGGCGGGAAGAAAAGACGTCGGTTGATGAGGTGGCACTAGAGTTCCGTGTTGGAGGAAGCGGCTCTCCCTTGCTCCTTCTCCAGGGGATCGATGATGGGTTTGAATGGCTGCCCTACCATGATGGCCTGGCAAAAAATTTTCACCTTCTGTTGCCCTCACTGCCAGGATTCGGCCGGTCCAAAGCCCCTGCATGGATGGATAGCGTCGATGACCTGGCCTATTTCATGCTCGACTTTATCGAGAAGCTTAATCTCGGGGCGGTTAACCTGTTGGGAGTTGGATTCGGCGGATGGGTTTGTGCTGAAATGGCGGCGCGCTGCCCGCACCAACTGAGGAGCCTTGTCCTTGCTGACGCGTTTGGCATTAAGATCTCAGAGCCTTGGGTGCGTGAGATCGCTGATATCTTTGTTCTAACGCATGAAGAGCTGGCTCGCTTGGCGTGGCATGATCCGGCGGCGGCAAAAGGGATGAAGACACCTGGGACACCGGGGTTAAGCCAGGATGATCTGCTGGAGTCGCTGCGCCGCCGGGAGACCATTCACATGCTTGGGTGGAGGCCTTTCATGCACAACCCCAAACTGCTGCGCAGGTTAAGCCGGATCCGAGTGCCAACCCTTGTCGTATGGGGAGAGAGCGACCGAGTTGTTTCACCCGATTATGGGCGCGCATACCAGAGAGCCATCCCGGGGTCCCATTTTAAGACGATCTCCCGTGCCGGCCATTACCCGCACCGCGAACAGCCAGAGGAGTTTGTGCGTGCCGTGGCGGATTTTCTCCTATCTGGCAGCGTTTCCCTTATAGCAGACGAAGAAACAGGAGCGTAATGATGTTAGCCTACCATTTTACTGAAATGCCCTATCCGTTCCTTCCTGAGGACGCGGAGGAGCGCTACGGCGCTATGCGCGTGACCTTGCCTAATAAATACTTCGATCCGAGAAAGGGTCATGAGCTTTATAACCGTTACCTGGATGAGTATGAATACGCAGAAGAGCTGGGACTGGAGATTATGCTCAATGAGCA
Organism: Binatia bacterium; assembly: GCA_050735075.1. Taxonomy (GTDB): domain Bacteria; phylum Desulfobacterota; class Binatia; order UBA9968; family UBA9968; genus JAHFAO01. The sequence continues at coordinate 26,251 of JBOHVJ010000008.1, read as the reverse complement.
TCACGCCACCGCTACCTGTCTGGATGCGAACGTTTCGATAAGCGCTGGAGCGCTTGTGCGGCGCACCAAGAGGGCTAAGATTGCCATCGTTGGCTTTCCTTTGGCCCATCGAAACCCGATTCAGGTGGCCGAAGATGCGGCTATGCTGGATGTGATTTCTGGAGGGCGAATTATTTGCGGGTTTGTGCGCGGCGTGGGAACGGAGATCCACCCCGCGAACACCAATCCGGCCCAGACACGGGAGCGGATGCAGGAAGCTCATGATCTCATCATTAAGGCATGGACGACTCCCGAGGAGGTGTTTAATTGGGAGGGAAAACATTACCAGTTCCGCTATGTAAATCCTTGGCCGCGGCCCTATCAACAGCCACACCCTCCGATTTGGATTACCGGAACTCAGCCGGCCGGCGCCCCCTGGGTGGCGGACCACCAATACACCTTTTGCGCCTTTCTCACTTCCTACGATCAGACCGATGCTTTATTTAATGCCTATCGAGGTCGTTGTCGTGAGAGGGGATACCCTGAACCCGGACCTGAAAAATTTGCCTATCTGGGACTCACTTATACAGCCGAGACCGAGAAGCAGGCGGATGAGGTGGGGAAAAAGCTCCTTTGGTATCTCTATCGAAAGCGCCCTGTAGGTTATTTTGCCCCGCATGGATTCCTTCCGCCCGAAGCCCTGGCTAGTTTTTATGATCAATCCAGGATGAGGCGCTATACCCGTAGCTGGGAAGAGCTTAAGGCAGAAGGGGTTGTCATCGCGGGCACTCCCAAGACCGTTCTGGAAAAGGTCAAATACCTGCATGAGCGCTGTGGAGTTGGCCACCTTCTGATGATGAACCAGGCCGGCTTCATGACCGCTCAGGAGACCCGCCGGAACATGGAGCTTTTCGCCAAAGAGGTATATCCAGAAATCCGCAATCTGGGTGAGCCTAAAGCGAGTCCCGCTGCTGTAGCCAGCGGCTGAGGAAATGGAGGGAATCAAAGACCAGTTGGCTATGTTGACCGCAATTGCCTGATCTCACAGTCTCTCATCCAGGGGCATGCCCTTTGGGTTTCGCTTGCCCGTACTGTTTGTTTCGGTCTGCTACCTTTATACGAGACAGGTCGGCCCATACCGTTTTTTCTTTTATGCTGGCGACCGGGACGAACCTCCACATGTTCATATTGAACGTGAAGACAAAATTGCAAAGTTCTGGCTTGACCCAATCCGGCTGCAAAGCAGCGGTGGATTTTCACGGACGGAGATCGGTAGAATTCAGAAACTCGTGAGCGTGAATCAAACGCAATTATTGGAGGCTTGGAATGAGTATTTCCGTGGCTGAGATTGGAGTCCCCAACGCAGAAAACGTAGCCGTGACAGACGATACCTTGTATGTAGAGCTTAGTGATGGCCGAACCATCTCTGTTCCTCTCGCGTGGTTTCCAAGGTTGGTCCATGCGTCGCCCGAAGAGCGTAAGAACTGGAGGTTGATCGGTAAGGGCCGAGGAATACATTGGGAGGACATAGACGAAGATATTAGCGTCGAAGGCCTGCTGGCAGGAAGGCCGTCCGGCGAGAGCCAAGCGTCTCTCAGGAAGTGGCTGGCAGCGCGAGCGTCTCGGCTAACAAAACGCCCCCGCCGAGGCCGGTGACACCCAGCGGCTTGGGGCTTTAGTCGAGATATACCGATCATGCGTCGTGACAGAGAGGTAAATCTAAGTGATGCCGGGTCTTGGAAGGCCTGACACCTGGCTTCTCATTGTTAATGGAACTGTCATTACCCGCTTCTTCCTCATCGTCTGCTCGGCTTTCTCTTTAGTCGGCATCTGTTATTGTAAAAGCGCGCAATGGCTAGAATCGCTCTAGAAAACTTCGCCGAGAAAGAGGTCGCGCGAATTTACATCGCCGCGGAGCTAGGTGAAGCGAAGCGGGTTGAGAACACATTGACTCAGAATGGTATTGACTACGCTGTCGAGATTGAACCTTACGTTAGATATAATCTCGGTTCCTTAGAAAACAAAGGTGCTGCCTTCTATGTCATTTCAGGCCAAGCAGACTTTTGCAGGCGGGCGTTGCGCGAGGCCGGCTTGAAAGCTGGCATCGTAGACGGGCCTCTGTCATGATCGCAGATCAGGCGTTGGGTCTGGTCAGTCAAAGGGAAAGCTGAATGCCATTCGCAAAGGGAGGGCCGCCTGTCTCTCAAATTTCAGAGACGTTTCTCGCCCTAGCTTTTTTCCGTCGGACTTGGTCCAAAACATAGACACCCACGGCCAGATCTTCGTCGGGGATGCCGTTGGACTGAAAGAGGATCCTTTTGGGGCGAGGAACGGGTCTCCCGGCTGCGACGATCTTTTCCAGGGGAACGACATCCTCCCACCGGACTATTCCTGCTTCGCAGGCGGCGATGAGGTCGCCGCTATCGATCTGCGCCGTGGAGAGGTCGTCCGTGACGACGAGATCCATCCGCCGGATGAGTTCGCCCGAGACCTCATGCTTCACCGGCTGGTTTGCCCCCATGGTGATGACCAACACCTCATCTTTAATACCGCTACCGTCGGTAATAGGAGTAGATGAATCCGTCGCCAGCACGAGAATATCCGATTCCGCTTCAATCTCCCCTAGAGACATAGACTCCTTCATCTCCACTGAAAGCTCTTTACCCATCTGTCGAACGAACTCTTTTGTCTTCTTAGGATTACGTCCGTATACCTGAACCTGTCGGACCGGGCAGGACTGAACGATCGCCTCTACCTGAAAAGTCGCCTGCCAGCCCGGGCCGATAACTCCAAGCACGTCGGCATTCGAAGGCGCGAGATATTTCGCCGCCACGCCACTGGCAGCGCCCGTGCGAAGGCTGCTCAGGTAGGCGGCATTGAGCACGGCCTGTATCTCTCCCGTACGTCCGTTGTACAAAGTAATGGTATTCGCCGCGCCAGCGTAAGCTCTAAGGCAAAGGAGATCCCGATCTGCCTGCCAGGCGGCCATGACGTTGAGCTGCCTTTGGCTACTCTTAAGTCTCCGGCGCGGCATGATCTGCACCTTCCCTGCCGCTCGGTCCTGGAAGGTCTTCTCCACGACCTTAAGCGCTTTGGGCATATCGATAAGCTTCCTCGTATCCTTTTCGTTGATAATCAGAGCCATTGCCTTCTCACCTTCTTTGTTTTCCGCAAGATGCGAGTTGTTTTTAACACACAGCATTTAACTTGGAAAGCCAAAGAATATAATGCATACTGGTTTCGTCTAACATAAAGAGAAAAGATTTAAAGATCCTTAGGGGGCTGATATGGGAGAGAAGATTCCAAGGGCGTACATCTATATCCTCATTTTGTTGATTGTCGTACTTGGTGCCTTTTTTGCTGGAAGGAGCATGCTGGCGCCCAAAGCCGATCCTGTCGTAGCTTCTCCATCGCTGGAAGAAAGGGCCAGAGAGTTAGAGGAGAAGGACAGGCAAATCAAGGGCTTGGACAGCCAGATCGCCCAGCTACGCAAAGAGCTTGAAGAGAGTTCAAAAAAGATGGAAGAGCTGGAGGCCAGGCTTAAGGAGACGACCAAGACCCTCTCCTCCACTCAGCAGAAACTGAAGATAGCCACGCGGCAAGGTGAGAGGTCGGTTACTCCGGAACAGCCTAGGGATAGGGTTGCCTCCAGACCTGTCGAGCCTGCACCCCCTTCTAGGCGCCCTGCGGAGGCGGGGAGCTACGAGGTTATCCGAGCCACTTCTGTTTTTGAGGAGCCGTCAGAATCCTCCAGGAAGGTGGCGACGATCAATAAGGGGACAAAGGTCAATGTAGTGAGATCCGTTGGGGAGTGGCTTGAAGTTCGATCCAAGCACGGGAACCCCCCTGGCTATATAAGACGGGACGATGCCATGTTCACGGAAAGAAGAAACTGAGATTTAAGGCTAGTCGGCCTTTCTATACCCAGACCCGCTCTTTTCTTTCAGCCTCTGAATCATTTTTGCCACCTTCTCTCTCACCTCGGAGGGGACAGAGATCCTCCTGAACCTCTCTCTCAACGGCATCGGCACCGTGGGTAGGGTCTCTAGGAGCCTTTCCTCGCTTTGAAGCCCGAAGGCTAGGGCCAGCCTCCTTCTCGTCCCGACGAGGTTGCCGACGATTCGGATCGAAGGGCCTTTTACTTTTTCAAAGAGAAGGGCCGGTCCGTCCCCTTTGTCGAATTGCCGCAAGAACTCGCAGACCTCAAATCGTGGGTCCACCTCTTCTCTGATGGAGAGTAGTTCTCCGTTTTTCCGGAGAAGATCCAAAAAATATCTGAGGTCTTTCGTTGCCGCCATTTTTCTCTCGCGGTTATCCGCCACTACCACATTCCGATCCCCAATTCAAAATGAAAGGTGTCCAGGGAAACCAACAATTCTCTAGAAACTAAGAGAGGACCCTGCTAATAGTAAAGGTGATGATCAAAAAAGCTGCGCCCGGAGGAACCGACTATCTGGGAGAACCAACCACCATAGAAGCGGAAAGTGAGGTCAAGGCAGCATCCACGCGGTTCAGACTGCGGACTTTCTCTTCTCTACGGTACCAAGACTTTCGCTATCTCTGGACGGGCACGCTTTTCATGAGCGGAGGGCAATGGATCCAGCAGGTAACCCTGGGATGGCTCCTGTATGATTTGACTGGCTCTTCGGTGCTGCTGGGGGCGCTCAATGGTCTCCGCATGCTGCCATTCCTGGTATCCGGGCCACTTGCAGGCGTGGCGGCCGACCGCATGGACCGCCGCAAACTGATGCTTAACGCGGAGTACGTGCTGGTGCTGGCAACTCTAGGGATGGGGGGAGTGGTGGCATCGGGGCTGCTACAGGTTTGGCACCTCTTTCTCTTCACGCTGATTACGGGAATAGCTTGGTCTTTCAACGAGCCGGTGCGGCAAAGCCTAATTCCCAACGTAGTGCCTAAGGAAGAGCTGATGAACGCGGTGGCGCTCAACTCAGCGGGATTTAATCTCAACAAAGTTATTGGTCCAGCCCTGGGCGGCTTGCTGATTGCCTTGTTCGGCGCCGCTGGTAACTTCTTCGTTCAAGGAGTCGCTTACATGGGCGTGCTGGTTACGATTTACTTGATGCGCGTTCCTGCCACTCCGGACCAGGCCCGTAAAACAACCATCTTTGCCAACCTTAAGGAAGGACTTGAGTACGTATGGTCCACACCTGTGGTGTTTGCGCTCATGATGACAGACTTGATCCCGCGTCTTATTGTGGTGCCGTACCAGGCCTTGATGCCCATCTTCCAGAAGGATGTGTTAAAAGTTGGCCCAGAGGGTCTCGGGGTGCTGATGGCTGCTCCAGGCATAGGAGCCGTGCTCACCGTGCTGTTGCTTGCCTCCATCGCTCATAGCTTTCGGCGCAAGGGATTTTTATTGCTAGGGGCTTTGAGCTTTCTAGGCATTTTCCTGATCCTGTTTTCCTTGACCACGTCTTTTCCCCTGGCGATTCTGATGCTCGTGGGGGTAGGTGGCTTCCAGATCTTGTTCATGGCCACCACGAATGCCTTGCTGCAGATGATTATTCCCGATGAGCTGCGTGGAAGGGTGATGAGCCTCTACATGCTGGATCGCGGGTTGATACCGGCGGGATCGATGCTGGCGGGAGTGAGCGCGCATGTCATTGGGGCACCGGCCACAGTGGCCTGGATGGGATTTCTTGTCATAGTTTTGGCTGCGCTTATGATCTGGAGGGCTCCAATCATCCGCGAGCTTAAGACCTAGAACAGAGAGAGCGTCTATGAAAAGAGCTATCGTGCTGGATTTGTGCTTAGGGGTGATGATCCTCGTTTTGCCAAGCGTCATTGCAGTTTCCGCTCTGGCGCAAGACTTCAAAGCGATCCTCGCCAACCCGGACCGACCTGCAGGCGAGAGGACGCTCGATGTTGCCCGTAAGCCCGAAGAGGTGCTTAAGTTCTACGGTGTCAAACCAGGCGACCGGGTCGCCGATCTCATGGCCGGCAGAGGGTACTACACCGTGATCCTTTCCCAGGTAGTCGGGGATAAGGGTATGGTCTATTCTGCGAGCGAGACCGTCCGGAAAGAACTCACGGAGCGCCTTCAAAATCCGGCCCTTGCGAATGTCAAACCCATCGAAGGCAAGATGGAGAGGGTTGCTCTACCGGCAGATGGTTCACTCGATTTCGTTCTCATCCACCTGAACTACCATGACCTGGAGCCTGAGGTTCGGATGGCAATGAACCGGAGGATCCTTGCCGCTCTCAGACCCGGCGGTGGCTATGGGATTGTGGATCATTCGGCCAAGGATGGGAGCGGTAACGAGTTCATCCACAGCCTGCACCGTATTGACAAAGCCCAGGTTATTAAAGAAGTAACCGCTGCGGGCTTTGTCCTGGTTAAAGAAGGAGACATGCTCCGTAACCCCGGGGACACGCGCAGCGAGAGCGTGTTTAAGGATCGCGGGAAAAGCGACCGGTTCGTGCTGCGATTCGAGAAGCCGAGGTGATAGGGCTATCTTTTGTAGCGCCCCATGAGTTGAGCCTCAGCCAGGATGTGCCCTTTGATCGCGTCGAGGAGCTGTTGTTTCGTGGCCCGTGGCTTAAGGCTCGGTGGCGCTGACAGGGCATAAAGCTTAAAGAAGTAACGGTGGGCCGGCCCTGGCGGTGGGCACGGACCCCCGTAACCAACCTTCCTGAAGTCATTCATTCCCTGCTTGGCGCCATTCGGTAAGGTCTCAGCGGGCTTCACCCCTTCAGCCAGTTCCTTGGTCTCTGCAGGCAAGTCGTAGATGACCCAGTGGACCCAGGTCCCAACCGGAGCATCCGGATCATCGGCAATCAGGGCAAAGGCCTTTGTCCCTGAAGGTGCGTTTTCCCATCTTAGGGGAGGCGAGAGATCGGTGCTGTCGCAGGTGTATTTGCGTGGTATCTCCGCGCCGTTCTGACTAGCAGCGAAAACGGATCACAACACGAGAACCTCATCCCCAGGCACCTTTGCCACAAAGGGTACCTTACGCGGGTAAGATTTTTGAACCCTTCTCAGGATTTTCTCTATGTCCTTCCCTTTTGCCACTATTTTTCCGTTCACGAGGACAACGTACAGGTTCTTGTACCTCGCCTTATTCAATCTCAAATAAGCCTCTAAGTTTTTGCTCATTTATATCCCCCAGAATTGAATTCAGAATATCATCCTGTTGTAATTTTGCAATTTTTAAATCCTGGTACCGGCTTCCGTTAGTACCCTGAACGAGTTAGAGAAAAAATTCAGATTGACATTAAACAAGAGTGCAATTAGCTTATCCGTAAAATTTACCGTCAACTAGACCCCTACAGTAGAATATGAACACGCAGCAGCTGATCGGGCTTTATAAGGAGATGTATTACTTCGAGCTCAAGCGTAAGGACACACTTAATTCAAGCTTGGGTCTTCCTATCGGGATCGTGACTATCCTGGCGGGCGGGGCTTTATACTACGTCCAAAATCTTCCATCTCTGTCTCTCGATGTATGGACAAGCGTCTTCTTCATTACATTTATCTTGGGTAGTATCTGCCTTGCAATGGCCACCCTGTTTCTGGTTCTAGCTCTTTGGAACCGCGAATACAGCTACCTTCCTACGCCTTCAGAAATCGAGGCTTACCGTAAAGCCCTCCTTCATTATTACGAACAGAATCCAAATGTCCCTCCCGGACCAGATGAAGATTTTCGCAGATTTCTCTGTGAGCAATTCTGCAGGCATGTGGAAAAGAACACCCAGAGTAACGACAGCAAGTCAGGCCACTTGCACGTTGGACTCGGCTGGGTGATAGGTGCTATAGTGTTGTTTGCAGTTAGCATCGGGCCGTTTTACGAGATTCGGCTTACTGAGGAGCGTGTTCAGAAAGTCAAGGTCGTAAACATTAATTCGTTAAAGGAGAAGGTCAATGAGTGACAAGGATACGGGTAGCGGCGGCAAGGGCACCGAGCAGTCCCCTCCAAAGCCAACACCACCATCAGGCCGGGTTTTGAAAGAAGGTCAGCAGCCCCCGAGCAAGCCCAGTGGTGGGAGCCAAAACAAATAGAGGTTGCTTGACAGTCCTCAGCCTCGCTCCTCCAAACAGCGCATAGGATGCGCTAACCAGTTCGGCAACTTGGAGAGTTTGAATCCTATCCCGCCTTGCGTGTTAGCCGGACTCGACGATTTTAATCTCCTCTTCAGCTAATCCGTACAGACGATAGACGATGAGGTCAGTTAACCGGTCGGTGGTGGCGATGCGGGCCTTTAAAGGTGTGAGTTTTGCCAGGCTCTTCTGAAACTCAACCTTAAGGAGGTCGAAGAAATCCTTACTGGCAGGATTAACCTTGAGGGTTTTCTGGTTTTCCTTGAGAATCCCAAGAAGGTCCTCTAGACTTCCTTCATGGTAAGCCCTTATCTTCGTTTTGTTTTTGAGGCTGTCAACTTTGACCCCAATATTTGCCTCTAACCACTCCAGAAAACTCTTCGTCTCAGCCTGCTTCTCTTTGTTCATCTCCATCATCCGCTCGGCCATAAAAGCTAGAAGGTCATGCACCACATCGGCGTGCTCGGGTTTTTGCTTCAGGCAGTGGTCCACAAAGCCAGTGACGCAGAGGAAGTCATTTTTGGCCAGGCATCTCTGGTAGAGAGTTTTCCCTTTTTGGAATAGTCGGGCACGGTCTTTTTCGGGAGTATCGAAATGAACACGGAGAATTGGCAATCTCGCATAGTGGTTCCCACGCGCCTTAGTAAACGCTCCAGCGGTCAGACCGAATATTAGCTCTCGCATGAAGAATTGGGCGAGGCTGCTATTAAGGAGAGCCAGTAAGTACTCTAGTTTCTCAGCGAATTGATTTGTGTCCTTTGGATAGACACTGTATAGGGTCGAAAGCAAGTAGAAATCTTCGCGATCAATTGTTGCTGTGATTCTTTCGCTTGTTTCCCGCACAACAATTTTAGGACGCTCAAAGAAGCTGGGGTTTTGCCAATTGCGTGCTAGCCATGATCCATATTTAAGATAAAGATTTGACCATTGCATTTCATAGCGGCCAATATTACTCCCACCAAGTACTGGTTTCCAAGGGTTCCCGGGATTTCCGATAAACGTTCTAAGATAGAGTGAATCATCGCCTGTCTTAATACACTGGCGAACGTACGCAACTGTGCCGAGTGAAACTCCCACGGCCTGAATTTTACGAAAGATCGCTGCTGAGGCACCCTGGGTTGCAATATTGATTAGAGCATGAACATCAGAGTTATAATTTTGTTTGACCTTATCAGTTTCGAGGTTATTCAGTGCTTCAGGTGATAATCGGTTTGGCAGGATGCAGACCTCGTGCCCGCCCGGTGGATTTTCCTTTTGACAAATGAAGACACAAGGATGGACTGTTGGATCTGGAAACACATCGAACGCGAATGTGACAATATTGATAAGCTTGGTTTTTGAAAGCAAAAGCCTCCTGAGTTTTGCATCGAACTGGTTTGTCAAAACGGTATTGGGAGTTATGTAAGCAAAAAACCCTCCATTACGAGTAAAGTTGTATGCTCGTTCAGTAAACAATTTATAGGTGTCGTCTCTACCCTCAGTTGTTTGCATGAAAGTACGATAAAAGTTCTTAACCTTTGCATCGACAGTCATTCCATACGGGGGATTTCCTATTGCGGCATCGAAGCCCGGATCATACAGCTCTTTCTCTGGGGAAAAGAAAGCATCTGGAAACTCCAAAGGCCAGTGAAAGAAGGCTTTTTTGTCTGCTAGATCTAGTGCCTCCTTATAAGGAGTTAAGTGGTCGGAGACGGCACTTGATAAGTCTCCTGACTCAGCAAGCTGCTCGATCCTTGGGAGATTGTCGGAGGTGATCGAGCTGATAAACGATGCCGCTATTGAGACATGGCATCTTTTCTTGAAAGGCTCCTGCCTTTTTAAGACGTCCTCATACAGCTTGTAACTTTCTTCGACTTCGCTAGGGGTGCTATCGGTCAATTGTGAAATGGCCACGATGTTCTGCAAAATTCTTTTGATGTCCCCTTCTTTTGCGCTGCCAGGAGGCACAACTTTACCAATCTCTGTTACGCCTATTAGACTGTTCCCGCACTTCAAATGATGGTCCAGGAAGGAAAGGGGAGCGCCGAGGGTGAAGGAGTGAAGCCAGAGGGAGAGTTTGGCAAGCTCTACGGCCATAGGGTTTAGGTCGACGCCGTAAACACAGCGCTTCATGACCATGCGCTTAACCAAATTAGTGGGTGTCAGTCTTTGTTGATCAATCTGGATGCCTTTTTTCTTAAGGTCGCTGAGAATTGTAGACCGGAGATCCTCAATCTCTTCGAGGACCGGGTTGTCCGGATGTTGGTTCAAAAATTTGATAATGTGATCCGAGAGAAAGTCGACGGTTTCAACAAGAAAGTGGCCACTTCCCATTGCAGGATCGAGGACTTTAAGGGAGAAGAGTTCCTCATTAGCCTCCTGTTTCTTGGTCTTAAGGCGGTCAGTAAGGACTGCGTGCGATATCGTGGCCCGTCGAGCCTTAACTCTAAGTGAATCGACTTCCGAAAAGAGTTTTTCTACATTCTTAAGTTTTTCTTCAAGGACTGGGCCGACGGCATTCTGGACAATGTATTTGACGATGTAGTCCGGTGTGTAATAGCTACCGGTGCTTTTTCTCTCGTGCTTGTCATTTTCTAGGTAAAGTTCGCCTTTTTTAGCGACTTCTTTGGGGTTGTTAACCTCTGCAAGAGGCTTGTAGACTTCTCGCCCTTTTTCTTTGATAAGTGCCTTATCTTCATCTGCGATTCTCAGATGGAACTCCAAGAGGCCTTCGTAAATGCTTCCTAAGTGGCGCACCTCAAGCTCACTGTAATCGATGAACTGGGGCTTGCCGCTCTCTTTGTCTATTTCGCGGGTTAGATGGTCGAGCGCCTCCGCCAACCAAGGGTCGGGTACTTTATGGGTCTTTAAGAAGTCATTTTTAGGGTTCTTTGAGCTAAAAAGACCACCGTTATATGTAGGCACATTGAGTGTGGAATCGCCAACATCGATGATCTTAAAGAGCGTATCTAGATCGCTCCAAAAGTCGGTGGAGAGTGTACTCAAGGTGATCTTCTTTTCGAGGGTCTCAGCCACTCGTTGTTTTAGATGTGCTAGACTACGTTGAAAATAATTCGGGTCTTTCACTGGCAAGAGGTCGCGACCCTCAGCATAAAGGCTGAAGAGAAGGCGATAGAGAAGGGCGAGCGTGGCGTTGTAGATTTCCTTTGGCGTTTCTTCGGTCTCTGTTTGGATTCCTAGCTCTTTTCTTCGGTAGTGCAAAAAGCCCCGGGCCAAGTGGGGAAAGATGTCATCGAACACTTTCTCCTTTAAACGGTCGCTCAGTTCGGCTGCGTAGCTGGTCGAGCCTTCGAGGACATAGTCCAGAAAGGTTTTCCCATGCGAGTCCTTTAGAAAGGCTTCTTTGCGGAAAAAGAGGAGGAAATAGAGAAAGGCGCTCAGATCGGCTTTTAACAAGAGGTCTTCAAGATCGACTTCATAAAAGTTCGATGAGCGAGAGCTGGCTTTTTGATAGTAGAGGCGCCAGAGTTTGCCGTTCGTTAAAATCCCCCAGTCCACGTTAGCGCCGACCAAGTAGTTGACAATTTGGAAGCTAGGGTTGGTATTTGTGAAGGTGTCTCTTTTATCCGTCAGTTTGATGTCTAGGGGTCGTCCCCAATATTTGGCATCGCAGATAGCAAGAGCTTTGCTATAAAAGGCCTCTTGTTCTTTAACTTTGAGAGAACCGGCCTCCTTCTTGGTTTTCTCATCAGCGAAGAGGGAGTAATCAGGGACGCCTTTATCCTTAATGGAAGTTTGCGGGATATAGGCATAACCAAGTGTATTAAGGACTGGGCGGATAAAACCATCCTCTGTCTGAGCCTCATTAGGGTGCTTATATGTAGAAAGGAACTTTTTATACAGACCAAGAATCTCATCGAAAGCAGCTTGTGCAGCAGCTTTCTCGCTGGTCCAATGTGGTGACTCTGTGGGAAGTCTTTTACTTAGGAAATGATCCGAAAAGAGGCCGACGTTGTGGAAGGGGGAAAGTTTGCCAGATTCGTGGGCCATGGTTTCACTTTTTCTCCCAGGGCTTCTCGATGGGTAGGTCCAGCCGGTCTCCCCATTCCTTCCATGAGCCGAGATAGTTTCGTACTCTTGGAAAGCCAATCAACCTCAGGGCGAGATAAGTATGGGCGGAACGATAGCCCCCCTGGCAGTAAGGGATGATCTCCTTGTCAGGTGTAACACCCAAGGCTTGATACATTTGCTTGAGCTCTGCTTCAGGTTTGTACCTTCCTGTCGAGTCAAGATTGTTGGTCCATTCCAGATGCACGGCCCCGGGGATCGCGCCGCCTCGGGCTGCCCGAATATTTCGTCCCATGTACTCATCGTCGCTGCGCGTGTCTACGATGCGGATGGTTTTTTTGTTCAGAGAGCCAAGGACATCATCGGCCGTGGCCAAGAGATCTTGCCTTTCCGCTGTTTTGAATTGAGCAGCCTTGGGAGATATCGCCTCTCTGGTGATTGGGTAGCCGGCTTCCCTCCAGGCCTGAATGCCGCCATCAAGGACCTGTACGTTTTGGTGACCGAAGTATTCCAAGAACCAGAGTCCCCGCGCAGCTCGCATGCCTGAATTTTCCTCGTAAAAAACGACCCCTTTTTTAAGGTCCACGCCGCGCATTTCGAGAAGGTGGCTGATCATCGACATAAAGGCCTTGAGCGGGGCGGGGCTGGTGTCAACGAGGCTTACGCCGAAGAGATCGAAATGGACAGCTCCGGGAATATGGCCTTGACAGAACTTTTCTGCGGCCCGGGTATCGATAAGGCATAGGTTAGGACCACCTAATTTTTTGTTTAGCTCTTCCGGGGTTGTGAGAAGCTCCGAACGGGTGTAGTCTTTTTTGTCCATATGAACTCCGCGTTAAGGCTACTGGCACCTGGTTTCTGGCTACTGAACTCTAGTGAGAACCTAACAAACTTTTAGGACACTTTCCATGCCTGATCACCGACGGGTTGTTCTTTACCTGCTTGCGGTTTTTTTCCTGGCCTCATCTTTTACCTATCAAATCGCCCTACCCGGACGAAAGATATCTTTTCCCCAGGACCATTTTTCTCATCCGGATTTCAAGACCGAGTGGTGGTATTACACCGGCCATCTGGAGACAGAGAAGGGGAGAAACTATGGCTACCAGGTGACCTTCTTTCGCTTTGGTTTGCGCGATCGGCAGCAAGAGGAGAAAGGGAATTCTCCACTCTTTACCGACCTCTACCTGGCCCATTTTGCTCTTTCAGACAAGCAAGAGAAAAAGTTTTTCTTTCGGGAGCGGGCCAACCGGGGGTATGGAGATAGGGCGGGCGCCTCGGTCCACCGCTATCTGGTTTGGAACGAGGACTGGAAGGTTGAAGCGCGAGGGGAAGGCCACTTCATTGAAATAAAGGATCGGGATACGGCTTTAAGATTGTCTTTGACTCCGCTCAAGCCACCAGTCCTTCACGGCGACAAGGGACTGAGCCAGAAAGGGGAGGGAAGAGGGAGGGCCTCCTACTATTATTCTCTCACGCGCCTGAGGACTGAAGGTGAATTGGAGCTTGGTGGGAAAAGGGAAAAAGTTCATGGCTTAAGCTGGATGGATCATGAGTTCGGCAGCAACCAATTGAGCGACGATCAGATGGGTTGGGACTGGTTCAGCATTCAACTCGAGAACAAAACAGAGCTCATGCTCTATCTTATCAGGAGACAGGATGGTGCTCCTGACCCCCACTCTAGTGGGACCTTGGTGTATCCGGACGGGACTCGGCGGCATCTCACCCTCGGTGACTTCCGCATAGAGGTCCTGGAGAGGTGGAAGAGCCCTAAAAGCGGTGGAAACTACCCCATGAAATGGAAAGTTACGATTCCCATTGAAGAAATCGCCTTAGAGATCGTCCCCTTCTTTCCTAATCAGGAGTTAGACACACGCAAGAGCACGCAGGTGACCTATTGGGAGGGGGCGGCCCAGGTTAGCGGTACCTACAAGAAAAAACCGGTTCAGGGCTTGGGTTATGTAGAGATGACCGGCTACGTGGGAAGGTTAAAGATATAATTACGGAGATATTCTATCCGGTGGTGCTCGAGCAAATCTTCTTCATATCATCCCAGTCGTAATCCTTGAGCAGCTTGACTGGCTTGCGTTGTGACTCAGCCGCCAGCAGTTTTAGCTTATCGATACGTCTCTCGGTGCTTGGGTGAGTAGACAAGTACGCTAGGAGCGCAGGAAGTTTCCCTCCTTCCTGCTTAAAAAGTTCGAAGATTGAGATGATGCCCGCTGGGTCGATCCCGGCCCTAATAAGCATCTGCATCCCCTCTCTATCCGCTTCCTCTTCGTTCTGGCGGCTATATCGTAACGCGCCGAGGGTGCGAGCGCTTTCCAACCCGAAGGCCATGACGCCGCTAACGTCCCCGCTCACGGCGGCTACAAGGAGCCCGGTGGAGGCGTGTTGGAGCAGGGCGCGTGTAGCATGGCGCTGGAGAACATGCTGCAATTCGTGAGCCAGTACACCTGCCAGCTCTTCCGCGTTTTGTGTCCGCTCGATCAGTCCGCGAAAGATCACGATATGTCCGCCTGGAGCCGCGAAGGCGTTCACCATGGGATTATTCAGCACGATAACCTTAAATTTGTAAGGTGAGTTGGACAGCGGCTTGGTAAGAGTTGTCATAATTTGATCGATCGCCTGGACTCGGCCCTGCTCCGTGCACCATTCCTCTTGCGGGGCCAGATGCTCCAAGAGCGCTTGTCCAAGATGTTCCTCCCAGGAGACTGGGACGCGGGACGCTACAAGCGCCGCCATCGCAGGGATGCCCCAAAGATAAAGAGCCGCTGTGATCGCGACCACGGCAAGGGCCGCAAGGAACGTAAGCTTAGCCCGAATCACCCGGCGAGAAGGGTGATGGAAGTGAGTTGCCAGCTCTGGGGATAAACTATGTAAGCTGGTAAGAAATGCGGTATCCGAAACCAGTAGCGCCTCCAAAATCTCCCCACCTCTTTCCAGGCGCACCTGTTCTCCAGCGTAGAAGCCCTGGGTCTGGCGGATCTCGTGATATGGCCACCATAGCCTTTCACCACCCTCAGTGGTGATCTCCAAAGCGGTAGGCGTAAGTAGAATTACTGCCTTATGTCGCACGGCGGTCCGGCCGTCCAGGTAATAACCTTCCCAGTGGATTTGCATCTAGAGTCCGCTGAAAAAAGAGCCCATCTGCCATCAGGAGGTCATGATGGTTGCGGAAAACTCAAAGCCTAGCCGAGATCGAAGCCTGCGTCCAGGTCCAAGAAGCTGGCCAGCCCTTCCCCGGTCGCTGAGGCGGCCTGGGCTTCTTGCTGTATCCCTTCCAGATCCAAGGCCCCCTCAAGAGATAGATAGGCGAAGACAAAGCGGGTCTTTCGAACCAGTGCCCAAGGCCAGGCCAAGCCTAAGGTGAAGACAAGCAGCAGGAGGTTCACCAATTTTAAAAGCAGCATGTTCCCCCCGGTTACTGTTGAGCGGAAGCTGGCAGTCCCAAAGGAAGTGTGGGCCCAAAGGTAACGGTCCTTCTTGGCCAAAAACCAGAACCAGTAAAGACCAAGGGTTGGAAGGAAAAGCAGGAGGGCGAGTAAAAAGCTGCCGAGGAGGTCTTGCCCCCGTCCGTCGAAGTGAAATTTCTCATTGCCGAGATAGGAATGGGAGACCATGAAGCCGTAGCGCCTGGTCTCAAAGATCGGGTAGTAAAGTCCCAGCGTGATCGTTGTAAGGATAGAGCCGACCACAAAGAGTTTGATGAACTCTACCATGCGTCCCCGAAACGAGAATCGGATTCCGCGCCACGAGCTGCGGCTCAGGCGATAGCGTCGTGCGCTCACCATCGCGAAGGGGATGAATACGAGGAGAATAATGTAAATAAGGACGCCAATGATGATGTTCCAGACCATGCCCGCACCTAGTAGGATGGGGGCGTAGTTCAAAATGAGAAGGGGGATGCCAAAGACGAGCATCGCCTTTAGCCATCCCATCAGCAACTCCATGCCGGTACCATGGTAAGCGAAACGATCACCCTCCAACTCGGTCTGACTTAGAAGATATCTGCGTACTTTGACCCTACCCCAGAAGGAGTAGATACCTAGCGTGACCAGGGTCAAAAAGATGTTAACGATGTGAATGCCGAAGAGAGACCCCCCGTCGCCGTGAAAGAACAGCCGGTAAGACCCACCCACGCTGGTTTTGGTTCGCGAAGGTTGCCAGTGCTCTTCGGGTAGAGGGGACTGAGATAGAGGCCGAGCTGACTGACTTCTTCCGCCGACTTGCGGTGGTTTCGCTGGCGACGGCGTATCACTAACAGCCGCGCCGCAGGATTTGCAGGTTGGACTCTGTCTCTGGATCAATCCGCACCTGGGACATCTCATGCTGAATAGAACCATCAGCGCCTTTTCCTATCTTCTGCTGATTAGCTGAAGCTTAAGTTTATTTTTGGGCAGCGTTGCATCAGTTGATGAAAAGGTTCCACGGCAAACTAGATTTCTATCTCCTGATTTTACTCACACTCCTAGCTCATATCAATTGTACCAATGTACGATTGTAAAAGCACTCTCCCTCCTTGATTTGGGTTGGGAAAGCGCGCAGAATTTCGAGTAACCGAGCCTTCAAGACTCCTGCAGGTAGGCCGATCATGAATCTCCAGGCAAAGGTCAAGGATACCATCCAAAAGTACAACATGCTCACGTATGGTGACGCGGTCATTGTGGCCGTCTCCGGGGGACCGGATTCGGTGGCGTTGCTCCACCTCTTGTCACCATTGAAAGAGGAACTGAGTTTGCGTCTGGAGGTGGCTCATCTCCAGCATGGGATCCGGGGAGAAGAGGCTCGACAGGATGCCCTTTTTGTAGCTGACATGGCGGAGAGATTGAACCTTCCCTTTCATCTCAAGGAGGTGAACCTTCCTGGGATGAGAGCGGAAAGGGGCAAAGGCAATCTCGAGGCCATGGCCAGAGAGGAAAGATATCGTTTTCTGGTCGCTGTGGCCGAGGAGCATGGGGTCCATAGAGTCGCTACGGCGCACACGAGGGATGACCAGGTGGAAACTCTTCTCATGTGGCTCCTGCGCGGGAGTGGAAGGAGAGGTTTGGGTGGCATGCCTCCGGTCCAGCGACTCCTTCCCACTAAAGGTGGTGCTCTTGAAGGCCCCTTGCTCGTCCGTCCGTTGATTGAGATCTCAAGAGAGGAGATCATCAGTTATCTTACAGCGGAGGATCTCGATTACCGAACGGATCAAACCAACCTGGACCCTGGTCCCCTGCGCAACTGGATTCGTCTCCATCTACTTCCTCAGCTTAGAGAGAGGATGGATCCCCGACTGGATGAGAGGTTGGCACACTTGGCTGACCTCTTAAGGGAGGAAGAAGAGATTTTGGATCAGATGGCGCAGGACGAACTCCAGAAAATGGTGTGTGAGGGCAATCTGACGCGCGTATCGTTTCTACAACAGGGCAAGGCGATGCAGCGGCGGCTCGTCCGCCTCTGGCTTAAGGCAAGTCTGGGTGACTTAAAGGGCGTCGCCTTTCATCACGTAGAAGAGATACTTCGGCTTATCACCCAAGGCCCACCGCAGGGGCGAATCTCCATCCCCAGGGGATGGAGCCTGATCAAAAGCTATCAGGCTATCCGGCTTGAAAAAAGAAGCCGTGTACGGAAGCCCGTATGCTATACATATAACCTTCCACGGCATGGTGAGCTGCTCATTCCCGAGGCGGGGGTGAAGATTCAAACGTCGCGCGCTTCTTTCGTCCCTGATGTGCGGCCTAGGGACAGCCTGGAAGCGCTCTTCGATTTGGCCTGTCTCCCTGAGACACTAACGGTACGCAATTTCCGTAACGGCGACCGATTTCAGCCTCTGGGAATGCAGGGGCATAAGAAGGTCAAGGATCTATTTATCGAGAAAAAAGTTCCATTATCGGTTCGTGCCACCCTTCCTTTGCTTTTGGCTGGAAGAGAGATTCTTTGGATTCCTAGATACGGGAGAAGCGAAGTTGCTAGGGTTGGAAGTGAAACCAAGGAGATTTTAAGGGTAAAGCTTGTAGCCTCACCTGGGTAACCTATCCTTATGGCTATATTGAACTAACCCTTTGCCTGTGTTAAGCTTTTTTTGTTTTCTGAAGGAGATCTTCGTTGAACCAGCTATCCAAAAATCTCGCGCTATGGTTGGTTTTGGTCCTTATTTTTCTCTTGCTCTTTAACATCTTTAGCAAGCAACATGGCAGGGAGCCGGAAATTGTCTTCAGCGAATTTTTGGGGGCCGTTGAAAGAGGAGAGGTACAGGAAGTCACAATCCAGGGCCATAACATCCAAGGTAAGTATCAAAACGGGGAGCGTTTTAGGACCTTTGCTCCCAATGATCCTGAACTGGTCAAAACACTACGAGAAAGGAAGGTCAAGATTGCCGCGAAACCAGAGGAGGAGTCTCCTTGGTATATGGTTCTCCTCGTGAACTGGTTTCCGATGCTCCTCCTAATCGGCGTGTGGATTTTTTTCATGCGCCAGATGCAAGTGGGAGGGGGCAAGGCGATGTCTTTTGGCAAGAGCCGGGCCAAGCTCCTCACCGAGAACCAACACCGGGTGACCTTTAGCGATGTGGCGGGCGTGGAAGAGGCGAAGGATGAGTTGCAGGAAATCATTTCCTTTCTAAAGGACCCAAAAAAGTTTACCAAATTGGGCGGCAGGATCCCCAAGGGATGCATCCTTGTCGGGCCCCCTGGCACGGGCAAAACGCTTTTGGCGCGGGCCATTGCCGGAGAGGCGGGAGTCCCGTTCTTCAGCATTAGTGGCTCTGAATTTGTCGAGATGTTTGTTGGTGTCGGTGCCTCCAGAGTCCGAGACCTTTTCGTTCAAGGTAAAAAGAATGCGCCGTGTATCATCTTCATCGATGAGATCGACGCGGTAGGTCGTCATCGAGGGGCCGGTCTCGGCGGCGGGCACGATGAGCGTGAGCAGACTCTGAACCAACTCTTGGTCGAGATGGATGGCTTTGAGGCCAACGAGGGGGTTATCCTTATTGCCGCGACCAACCGCCCCGATGTCCTAGACCCGGCGCTGCTTCGTCCAGGACGGTTCGACCGCCGGGTCGTCGTCCCCCGCCCTGATGTTAAGGGAAGGGAAGGGATTTTGAACGTCCATATCCGGAAGGTTCCTTTGGCGCCGGATGTCGATGTCAGCGTTTTGGCTCGTGGGACTCCAGGCTTTGCCGGAGCGGACCTGGAGAATTTGGTCAACGAGGCGGCGCTTTTAGCGGCTCGAAGCAACAAAGAGAAGGTTGATATGAATGACTTCGAGTTGGCCAAGGATAAGGTGATGATGGGTTCGGAACGCAGGAGCATGATAATCAGCGAAGAGGAGAAGCGCAACACCGCCTATCATGAGGCAGGGCATGCCCTAGTGGCCAAGCTTCTCCCGGGGACTGACCCAATCCATAAGGTTACGATCATCCCTCGCGGGATGGCGCTTGGGTTGACGCAGCAACTGCCGATCGATGAAAAGCACACCTACCCCAAGGAGTACCTCCTCAGCAACCTCGCGATTCTCTTCGGCGGGCGTGTGGCTGAGGAACTGGTCCTCAACCACATGACGACCGGGGCGGGCAACGATATTGAGCGGGCTACCGAGCTTGCCCACCGGATGGTTTGTGAGTGGGGGATGAGTGAGAAGTTAGGGCCCATGACCTTCGGGAAAAAAGAGGAACAGATCTTTTTGGGAAGGGATTTTACCCAACAACAGGATTACTCCGAGAGCACGGCCGTTGAGATTGACGCTGAGGTCAGACGCATCATCCTCGAGAGCTATCATCGAGCCAAGGGCATCCTAAGCAACAATCTTCAGCTCCTTCATATGGTAGCCCAGAAGCTTCTGGAGAAGGAGTCGCTGGACGGTTCGGAGATAGATGCCTTGGTGCAGGAGTTTCGCGGGAACGGCGGGGACCCACTCTTGCCTCCCGTTACGGCTCATGCCTGAATTGACCCTCTGAAGGATTCGCTAGCCCTCCGGAATTTTATCCCTCATCTCAAGCGTCGGTCCAAAGGCAGTGAGGGCGGGATCCTCACAAGGAGCTTAGTGTTCGTTGAAGGCTCAAGTAACAAAGCAACAGAATCCTTCTACCGGAGGATCAGGCTGGCTTCTCTCGACGCGTCGGGGAAACATCGATATGGTCCGGCGGACCGCCCTGATGGGAATTCTGAATGTCACCCCGGATTCTTTCTCTGACGGAGGGAGATACCTTGATTCGGTGAAGGCGGTCGACCACGGAGTGAAGTTAGCCCATGAGGGGGCGGACATCATCGACATCGGGGGAGAATCAACCCGCCCGGGGGCTCGGCCCATCTCGGTTCAAGAAGAAATAGAACGAGTCATACCGGTCGTTCGGGGGCTGCGTCGAGCTGTGCCGATCCCTCTTTCCGTCGATACCTATAAGGCTCAAGTAGCACAGGCGGCCCTGGAGGAGGGGGCGGATGTGGTTAACGATATCAGCGCCTTGAGGTTTGATCCTGAGATGATCTCTCTAGTGGCTCGAGAAAAGGTACCCGTGGTGCTCATGCACATGCAAGGGACGCCGCGGACCATGCAGGAGAGGCCTCATTATCGGGATGTCTTGGAGGAGGTGAAGGAGTTTCTTCTGGGCCGAATCCATTTCGCCCTAGAGGCGGGAGTAGATCCGGAACAGATCATCATTGATCCTGGGATCGGTTTTGGCAAGGAGCTTGAGCACAACTTGGCGTTGCTGCGTGGTCTCTCGACCCTCGGCTCTTTGGGACGGCCGATACTGGTTGGACCCTCGCGCAAGACCTTCATCGGTAAGCTCCTTAACGTGGGTCCCGAGGACCGTTTGGAAGGGAGTTTGGCTGCGGCAGTGGCGGCTGTGTTGGCAGGAGCGAACATGATCCGTATCCACGATGTGAGAGAGGGTCGTCGGGCTATAAAAATTGCCGATGCGCTCCGTTTCGGGATGGCGGAGTCGGAGGAGGGAAAAGGTGTTTGAGATCTTTACCCAACCCCGTTGGCAGGATGTCCTGGACATCGGCATCATTGCCTTTGTGATTAATCGGCTCATTTATCTGATTAAGGGAACTCGTGCCGTGCAAATGATTATCGGTCTGGTGGTTATCCTCCTGACTTATGTCTCGTCCCAAAGGCTGGGTCTCTTTACGCTGCATTGGCTCCTGGAGAATTTTTTAGGCTACATGATCCTTGTCATCATTGTTATTTTTCAAAGCGATATCCGGCGTGCCCTCACTCAAGTGGGGGCCGCGCCCCTTTTCGGCGGTATGGACCGGATTGAGCAAGGGCCTATATTGGAGGAAATTAGCAAGGCCGTGGTTACTCTGGCCAACCGGAAGGTAGGCGGCCTTATCGTCCTGGAAAGGGAGGTGGGGCTAAACGAATATATGGAGGTCGGGACGCGTCTGGACGCCCGGGTGAGTCGGGAGCTCGTGGAGAGCGTTTTTCTCCCCCACTCTCCGATCCACGATGGAGCTCTCGTGATCCAAAAAGGGAGGGTTACCGCGGCGCGGTGCCTTTTACCTTTGAGCGTGGATCCAAGCTTGAGCAATACCCTTGGGACCCGACATCGAGCCGCTATTGGTCTGACTGAGGAGACCGATGCTGTGGCCATCGTGGTCTCGGAAGAGCAAGGGAAGATCTCTCTTGTGGTGGGCGGCAAGGCAACTCAAGATCTTGATGGCCCTCAGCTTCGAAGCAACCTTGAGAGTCTTTTTGGCCGATGAAGCACGCTTGGGAAAAATTTATATCTTTAGCCAGCAGCGATCTGGGGCTTAAGCTCTTTTCTTTGGGTTTTGCGCTAGGACTCTGGCTTTTTGTCAACGTAGGACAAAAGCCTGCGGAGTGGCCTTTCAAAGTTCCCATAGAGTTTCGCAACATACCCTCCGATGTCATAGTAAGCAATCCAGGTCTGGATCAGATCGAAGTCAGGGTGATGGGTCCCCCTGCCCTCTTGTCCACTATCAATGCGGATCAACTAAAGGTAGTCCTGGATCTGGATGGAGCGCGGCCCGGGACCTCAACCTTTCGCTTGGGTCCGGATTACTTTAACCCTCCCCGTGGAGTAAGGATCACGCGCATCAGCCCCTCGGCGGTTCATTTGAAGTTGGAGCTGGTTGCCGTGCGTTCACTCCCTGTCTCGGTTCGCTTTGAAGGGGAGCCACCCTTTGGCTATAAGGTTAAGCGCGTGGAGGTAAATCCAGAGACTGTCAGGGTTCGGGGGCCGGCGCAGGAAGTGAATCGCATGGCTTCAGTGGAGACCGAGCTGCTTGAATACGATAGTGCCCGAGGGCCGAAGGCCCGAGAGGTACGTCTCGCCTCTGCGGGGAAGCCCCTCTCCTTTAGTCCTGACCGGGTCACCGTTTTAGTGGCGTTGGAAGAAGAGTGGATGACAAGGGAATTTAGTGGCGTTGAGGTGAAGGCGAAGGACTTTGCGGGGGAGTACAGTGTGAGCCCACGTCGAGTCACCCTACGCTTATCAGGTCCGAAACGCATTCTCGGTCGACTCCAAGTGGGAGCAGAGCAGATTTATCTTGATCTCCAGGGGCTTGGGCCGGGCAACCACGCGCTCGCCTTGACCCTAAAACTCCCGCCAGGGATTAAAGTGTTAGAGCAGAGGCCAGAGCGGTTTAAGGTTCGGATTCGGATTCTGAGTTCAGAGACTTAAGTCATTTGAAGGAGGAGCTAGAAAAGATGTCACCAGCGCAGGCGCGAAAGAAAAACCGCAAACGCCACCTCTTTGGCACCGATGGGGTTCGGGGCGTCGCCAACCTGGAGCCCATGACCTCCGAGATGGCGTTGAAGCTGGGTCGCGCAATTGCCCGTGTTCTGCATGATCCTGTACCCAAGCATGCAAGCGGCTCTGGCAAAAATGGACCCACTTTCAGTTCCAGATTGCCGAAGAGGTGGTGGCATCGTTATAAGATCCTCATCGGTAAGGACACGCGTCTTTCAGGGTATATGCTTGAAACGGCGCTGGCTTCTGGGATTTGCTCTATGGGAGCAGATGTCCTTCTCGTTGGTCCTTTGCCCACTCCGGGCGTGGCCTTCCTGACGCGCAGTATGAGAGCCGATGCCGGTGTCGTGATCTCCGCCTCCCACAACCCGTTCGAAGATAACGGGATAAAATTTTTCTCTTACGAGGGGTTCAAGCTCCCAGATGAAGTCGAGGCAAGGATGGAGGAGATGATTTTTAAAGGCGAGACGGACCGATACAGACCAACGGCCTCGGAGATTGGCAAGGCGTTCCGCATCTCCGATGCCGTAGGAAGATACATTGTCTTTCTCAAAAACACCTTTCCCCGTAATTTGACCCTGGAGGGGTTAAGGATCGTGGTCGACTGCTCTCACGGAGCAGCTTATCGGGTGGCGCCTGAGGTCTTGTCCGAATTGGGGGCAGAAGTCATCCCCATTGGGATTCATCCGGACGGAGAAAACATAAACCGGGATTGCGGTTCTCTCTATCCGGAAGCGGCGCGGCAGGCCCTGTTAGAACATCATGCGGATCTCGCCGTGTCCTTAGATGGGGACGGGGATCGGGCGATATTCATCGATGAACAAGGAGAGGTGGCGGATGGGGACTATGTTCTTGCCATCTGTGCCAAGGAGATGCAGGAGAAAGGAGTCCTGAAGGGCAATACCGTGGTGGCTACAGTGATGAGCAATCTGGGGTTGGACCTCGCGCTTCAGGGCATGGGGCTCAGGGTAGTGCGGACTACTGTGGGGGACCGCTACGTGGTCGAAGAGATGTTGCGCGGAGGATACAATTTAGGTGGAGAACAATCAGGCCACCTCCTTTTTCTCGACCACAATACAACCGGGGATGGCTGTCTCACTTGTTTGCAGCTCCTCGCAATCATGGTCGAGAAGGGGCAGCGGCTTGGAGAGTTGAGGAAGGTGATGACGAGGCTCCCTCAAGTGCTGCTCAATGTGGGAGTGAAGGAGAAAAAGGATATCTCCCGGTTGCCAAGGGTGCGGCACAAAATCGCCGCGGCGGAGAAAGAGTTGGGGCAACGCGGCAGGATCTTGGTCCGCTATTCGGGGACCGAGCCTCTGGCCCGAGTGATGTTGGAGGGGGAAGACGAGGAGAGAATCCGGCAGATGGCGCATGAGATCGCCGAGGAAATCCGCTTGGAGATGGGCAGCGAAAAGTAGACTCGTTACTCGTTGACTTGTTACTAGACTGTTGGAAACACCTTTGTTCGTGCTTCGACAAGCATGTCCTGAGCGCCATCAGTCCTTCGAGAGCCTCAGGACGAGCGGCTAAGATCAGGGGCCTGTCCTGAGCAAGACGAAGGGCTCAGCACGAACGGTTGTTAAAACGTACGTTAGGACGATTTAGCCGATCACCCTGAGCTTGTCGAAGGGTGACCAACGAATCGACTATTAACAATGATTCGTCTCGGTATCAATGTCGATCATGTGGCTACCGTGCGCCAAGCTAGGGGGATTGATATCCCTGATCCGCTAGAAGCTGCGTTCCTAGCGGAGAGGGGAGGAGCGGATGGGATCACCGTTCATCTGCGGGAGGATCGACGCCATATCCAGGAGCGGGATGTTGAGCACTTGCGTCAGAGAGTGAAGACCAAACTCAATTTGGAAATGGCAGTGAGTCCGGAGATGGTAGGTCTGGCCGAGAAGCTTCGCCCGGATGATGCCTGCTTCGTTCCCGAGAGGCGGGAGGAACTGACCACAGAGGGTGGACTCGACGTGCTCACTCATAGGGACAAGGTCCAGGATGCGGTGAAGCGGCTCCAAGGACAGGGAATCCGTGTCAGTCTCTTTGTCGATCCGGAAAAGAACCAGATTGAGGTGAGCCGAGAAGTAGGGGCGCACGGTGTGGAAATCCATACCGGCCGCTATTGCGACGCCGTTGGGGACCAGACAAAGGAATACCAAGAAGTTGCCTCGGCGGCCTCCTTTGCCGACCGCTTGGGGCTGGAGGTTCATGGAGGCCATGGGCTCAATTACAGAAACGTTCTTCCGATTGCGCGCATCTCTGAAATCGTCGAGCTCAACATTGGGCACAGCATCATCGCTCGGGCCATCATGGTGGGAATGGAGCAGGCGGTCAAAGAGATGAAGGAGATCCTTAACCAGGCAAGAGGATAGACCGTTCAAGAGGTTCAAACAGTTCAAATCGTTGAACGGCTTAAACGGCTTGAACAACTCAGACGTTTTGAACGTATGTTTGTGGTGACTTCCCAGGAGATGCGCGAGCTGGATCGCTTGACGATCCAAAAGTATGGTATTCCCAGTCTGGTTTTAATGGAGCGCGCAGGGAAAGAGGTGGCTAGAGCGTTGTTGGATCGCTTCGGGAAGATCGCGAAGGGAGGGGTCCTCATCGTAGCGGGGAAAGGTAACAATGGTGGCGACGGGTTGGTTGTCGCGCGCGAACTCAAAAAAAAAAGGATACCGTGCGAGGTTATTCTCCTTGCCCGGAAAGAGGAACTCTCTCACGATGCGGCTGAAAATCTGCGGGCTTACCTTAAGGAGAGAGGCAAGGTCTTTGAGGGTGGGCAGGAATCGCTCGCCCTGCTCAGTCAACGGTTGAAAGGAAAAAAGCTGCTGGTGGACGCTGTCTTGGGAACCGGGCTTAAAGAGGAGGTGCGTGGCCTGTACGCCGAGGCCATCACACTCATGAATGCCTCTGGTCTTCCTGTCGTAGCTGTAGATCTTCCTTCGGGGTTGGACTCGGATCGGGGAAGGCCTCTTGGCACAGCGATCAAGGCAGAGATGACCGTCGCTTTGGGATACCCAAAATTGGGACAGGTCGTCCATCCTGGACTCTCTTATGTCGGCGAATTAGGCGTGGCAGAGATCGGTATCCACCCAAAGGCAGTCGAGGAGGTGCATCCGCAGATAGAGCTTCTGGAGAAAAAAGATATCCGTTGGCTTATCCCCTTGAGAGAGCCAGACACGCATAAGGGGACGTACGGCCATCTATTGGTGATGGCAGGCTCCAGGGGAAAGACAGGGGCAGCCATCCTGGCCTGCAGGGCGGCCATGCGAGTGGGGTCAGGGCTGGTGACCTTGGCCTCTCCTCGTTCTCTCAATGATATTTTTGCTAGCTCTCTGATTGAGGTTATGACCGAGCCTATGAAGGATAATTCAGAGGAGGAGCTGGAACCGCTGAACGATCAGGACTGGCACCGTCTGCTGGATAAAAAGAGTGCCTTACTTTTCGGTCCCGGGATAGGAGTCAAGGATTCAGTCCGGAGCACGCTCAGGTGGCTCCTTAGG
>JBOHVJ010000007.1:0-9886 GCA_050735075.1 Binatia bacterium | reverse complement strand
TGCACGGCCTCAGCCATCTCTTTTGTCGCCATATTGTCCAGCATGATGACGTCTGCCCCCGCATCAACGGCTGCCTGCACCTGCTTCAGATCTGAGCATTCCACCTCAATCCGAGCCATGAAAGGGGCCTGACGCCGGATTCTCTTGACTGCCTCATTGATCGACCCGGAGGCAGCGATGTGATTATCTTTAACCAAGGCGGCATCATAAAGACCGAGACGGTGATTGGTACCGCCTCCCATCCGCACGGCGTATTTTTCCAGAGTACGAAGTCCTGGAGTGGTTTTACGGGTATCGATAATCTTGCAAGGATAGCCTTTTACCGCATCTACATAGCGACGGGTCAAGGTGGCGGTCCCTGACAGACGCTGAAGGAAATTGAGAGCGGTCCTTTCCCCTATAAGCAAGGCCCTGATCGGCCCCTCCGCCTCGGCAACAACAGTCCCTTGTTCGACCTGCTCTCCGTCCCGGAAGAGACAGCGAACCTTGACCTCGTCATCCAGGAGAGAAAATATTTTCTGCAAGAGAAAGAGACCGGCTACCACGCAGTCCCGCTTAGCGCGAAACAATCCTTTTCCCTTTGATTCTGGAGGGACCGTGCTCAGAGTCGTGAGATCGCCCGCACCGATGTCTTCTTCCAGGGCACTCCTGATAAGCCGCTCAATTAGGGGACTGATAAGAACATCCATGGCTAGGACTACCCTCCAACTTGTTGGATCTCCAGGATCCTTTCCAAGCTCCGGTTAAGCGTTCTGATCTTATCTTCAAACTGTTCAGCCTTTCCTCTCTCTTTCTGGACCACATCTTCCTTAGCCTTAGCGAGAAACTCTTTATTGGCGAGCTTTTTCTGAATCCGAGCCAACTCCTCCTCCGCCTTCCTGACCTCCTTCTCCAGCCGTTTCTTTTCCTCCTTAGGATCGATCATGTCGCCTAAAGGAAGATAAAGCTCTGTATCCCCTACGACGCCCGTAGCTGCCCCTTTGGGGCGCTCTCCCACAGTTAAATATTCCACCGAGACTGCACGCGCAAGGGCAGAGAGATAGGGCTCTTGAGATTTGAGAAACGAAAGATTTTGCTCCGTGCCAAAGAGAGTGACCTTCACTTCTTTGGAAGGCGGGCAATTCATCTCCGTCCGTAGGTTTCTTATGGACCGGATGACCTCGGTCAAAAATCTCACTCTTTGTTCCACCTCTGGCTGTATCCATTCAGGCTTTGCTCGCGCATACTCTTGCACCATGATGCTCCGCTTTTTCTCTCTCATGGCGGAAGCTGTCTTCCTGTTTTCCTCCTTCTCGGTCAGAACCTGCCATATCTCCTCGGTTACAAAAGGCATCAGCGGGTGAAGCATGAGAAGGATTTGCTCCAGAACCCCTGCCAGGATCCTCTGGGTCTTTAGCGGATCATCGCCGAGAGTTCCGTTAAGAGAGAGTTTGCTCATCTCAATGTACCAGTCGCAGAATTCATGCCAGGTAAATTGGTAGAGAAGGTGCGCGAACTCGTTAAAGCGATAAGAGTCTATGGCCTTTCTGGACTCCTCAATCGTAGAGGCCAAGCGCGATAAAATCCACTGATCCGCCAGATTCAAATTCTCTGTTCGCAAAGAATCGAGGGAAGTTCGCTTTGATCGAACCCCATCGCTGATATTCATCAAGACAAAGCGTGCGGCGTTCCAGAGTTTATTGACAAAATTCTGGTAACCCGTGATTCTCTCCTCGGAGAGACGTATGTCACGTCCCATGGCTGAAAGAGCAGCCAGAGTAAAGCGCAGGGCGTCGGTACCATAAGTGTCCATAACCCCCAAAGGATCGACAATGTTTCCTTTGGATTTGGACATTTTTTGCCCGTACTCGTCCCGCACGAGTGCATGGATGTACACGTGACGGAAAGGCACCTCGCCCATGAACTTGAGGCCGAGCATCATCATTCTCGCCACCCAGAAGAAGATGATGTCAAAGCTCGTTACCAAGGTAGAGGTAGGATAGAAGGTCTTGAGGTCTGCTGTGGCTTCCGGCCATCCCATCGTGGAGAAGGGCCAGAGGCCGGAGCTAAACCAAGTGTCAAGCACGTCGCTATCTTGTCTGAGATGGGTTGAGCCACACTGGATGCAATTCTTCAAATCCTTCCTGGAAACGAGCGTTGCCTGGCATGCATCACAATACCAGGCGGGAATGCGGTGCCCCCACCAGAGTTGGCGGGAGATACACCAGTCACGAATATTCTCCATCCAGCCGAAGTAAGTCTTTTCCCATCCAGGGGGAAAGAATTGAGTTTTCCCCTCTTTCACCGCACTTATGGCTGCCTCCGCTAACGGTTTGATTCTCACGAACCATTGGTTAGAGAGAAAGGGTTCGACAATAGTCTGACACCTGTAACAGTAACCGAGGAGAAGCTTATAAGGCTCTGTGCGGATGAGGACACGAGAGCGCTTGAGCTCTTCGATCAGTTTTCGACGACATTCATATCGGTCAAGGCCTGCGTAGGGACCCGCCTCCTTCGTCATCCGGCCCTGTTCATCCATGACGGAGATCGACTGGAGCCCGTGATGCTGGCCAATCTCAAAGTCGATAAAGTCGTGCGCCGGAGTAATCTTAAGGGCGCCGGTACCAAAATCTTTGTCGACACGCGAATCGGTGATGACTGGAATCGGCCGTGCCAAAACGGGCAGGAGAAGCGTCTTTCCTATGAGATCCTGATATCTTTTGTCCTCAGGATTAACCGCCACAGCAGTATCGCCAAGCATCGTCTCCGGGCGCGTTGTTGCGATGGTGATCGTTTTCTGGTCATCCACAGTCGGGTAGCGAAGATAGTAGAGGTGTCCGTCGGCCTCGCGCTGTTCAACCTCCAGGTCAGAGAGGGCCGTTCGGCAGCGAGGACACCAGTTAATTAGGTAGAGTCCCCGGTAGATGAGACC
The DNA here is from genome assembly GCA_050735075.1 of Binatia bacterium. Classification (GTDB taxonomy): domain Bacteria; phylum Desulfobacterota; class Binatia; order UBA9968; family UBA9968; genus JAHFAO01. The sequence continues at coordinate 6,975 of JBOHVJ010000007.1, read as the reverse complement.
CTCCTCGTAGAGGCGCACAAAGACCTCCCGCACTGCCCGGGAGAGTCCCTCATCCATGGTGAAGCGCTCCCGACTCCAGTCACAGGAAACCCCAAGCCGCTTGAGCTGTTGGACAATAGTTCGCCCGGATTCTTCCCGCCACTGCCACACCCGCTCAATAAACTTCTCCCGGCCAAGTTGTCGTTTGTCTACCCCTTGCTCCAGCAGTTTCCTTTCCACAACGTTTTCTGTAGCGATGCTGGCATGGTCAGTCCCTGGTATCCACAGCACGCGGTAGCCATCCATCCGCTTGTATCGGCAAAGGATATCTTGCAAGGTGTTGTTGAGCGCGTGTCCCAAGTGCAGGGAACCGGTGATGTTGGGTGGAGGGATGACCATAGAGAAGACAGAGACTTGAGACAGAGACCGCCCCTCTGGCCGGAAATAACCTTCCTCCTGCCAGAAGTTGTACCACTTTCCCTCAACCTCCCTGTGGGAGTATGTTTTGGTTAACACCATGGGCTATTTCGACTTTCTTGGGGCTTTCTTCCCCTGGCCGGGAGGAGGCTGTTCTTCCACTATATCCACAAGATCAATGAACTGGAACGTTTCTTGCTCCGGTTCCTCGACGTGTGTTTTCTTTGCTCCTTCCTTGGGTTGGGCGGGCTTAGTGGTTCGTCCTCTAGAAATGCTCTGAGGGGAGAGGAGACCAACCAGCGCTGATTGAAATGCCTCTTTTTCGATAGGCCTTTTCACAACCGACAGCTTCTCACGTTTGGGCGGATGAGAGGACTCATCCTCTTCCAACCACAGCGTCGGGATCTTGCAACCTTGGATGGCACGGGTGACCTCTGGAGTTAATTTATTTCTCTCTCGCAGCTCGGCCCCGTCAACAATGAGCAGGTCATAATCACTAAGAGATCCAGCTCCGGACGCGCCGATATCCTCTTGTACCTGAACTTCATGCTCGGGAAAGAGAAAGAGGCTGATGGCCTGCCGTAGGATCCTGTGGGGTTCGATAAGGAGGATTTTTCCCATCGGTCTTTTAATATTGCCTGGTTATTATCTTGACAAGATGCAAAGCCCAAGTAAGATAGAAGAGCCTTTTTCTCCCGGCGCGAAAGTGGCGGAACTTGGTAGACGCGCAGGATTCAGGATCCTGTGGGCTAACACCCGTGGGGGTTCGATTCCCCCCTTTCGCACCATCCATCGTCAGTTATCTACCACACTTACTCGATTTTCTCTAACCATCCCGGCTCTTCGTCAACTAATACCTCAGCAATGGTTCAAGTCGTTCAAATCGTTTAAAAAGCCTTGAACGGCTTGAACCTTGAACGATTGAAACGGTTCTATTGCCTCAGGCCGGAAGGTTTTCTCCCGAGGAACACACCTTGTTGCACCGGCTCCCGCTGAGGAGCAAGCCCCCTCTGCTTCTCTTTAGCAGCTTCCGCAAGGGAGCCAATCATCCCTTGACACTGTTGGCGGCGGAAATTAATAGTTTAGAGCAGACAGGAAATACCGGTAAGGGGATCCTGTATGTGGGATTAGAGTTGGCGAACTCGCAGGAGTGAGCTGCCGCCGTGCGAAAATTCTATTTTATTTTTTTCCTTGCGTTTATACTTGGTGCCTGTAATAAGGATTCAAACTCGCCAATCAAAAAAGCGGGAGGCGAGGCTAGCCGAGGGAGACGAGTCTACTTGGCACAGTGTACTGCCTGTCACAACAGCGACCCCTCTAGAGAGGGATCGATCGGGCCTGCAATCAAAGGATCACCACAGGCTCTGATTGAAGCGAGGCTTCTCCGCGGAAGCTATCCCCCGGGCTACACCCCAAAGCGAAAAACCAAGGTCATGCCTGCCCAGCCGTATCTCAAGTCGGCCATATCTGACCTTGCAGCTTTTCTCGAATGATCCATTACTGGAAGAGGATGAGGAAAAGCAGATAAAAAACGGCTGTGAGGATAAATCCTGACCACAGAGCTCCAGAGATAGTATCAAGCGGCTTTTTCGTCGAACCCTGAGAGCCAACTAAGGCATTGATTTCAATGAGGCCAATGATGATCACGCCGAGGATGACCCACCAGGCCACGGATGCCCCACTCGTTTCTCGGATCAGGGAAGGATAGTGAGTCGCCGCCCCCATGTAAAAGAGCATGGGGATAGAAAAAACGGTATTCGTCCTCGATGTGAGCGCTGCTCGACGGGCGCACGCTGCTGCCTCAGGGATCGCCTGCCCTCCTTGAGCCACCTTTGTTGTGGACTCAATAACGACCTTCTGGTTTGGCCATATGACCAGCCAGACATTGAGGAACATTATGGTTCCCAATAATCCTCCCGTAGTGATCGATAATCCATAAGAAGAGCTTAAAAAGGTCCCCCCCATCTCGGCCCACTTGTGAATATAGATGAGAATGCCGGCCAAAAAGGTGACCATCGCCCCCCAACGGAACCACCATAGGGCGCGTGGCACCAGCTTCTGGATCGCCCCACTACGTACTGGGGGATCAGTTTCAGCGAAAAACGGCGTCTGGACGAAGTTAAAATAATAGAGAAGCCCAATCCAAGTGATCCCCGCAAGAAAATGGATCCACCGCAAGAAAAATAGATATACCTCCATAATTCTGCCCTCCTTCTACCCCTTTCGCCAATCACCAAAGGGTTTATAGAATCGTTCTTATATTAATGGAGGCTTTCAATTGTCAAGTCCAAAATAGCAGCCTAACAGACCGCTATAAAAACCATCCGCCCTACGCCTGCCCAGAAGTATCTCTCCATTGCGCTGAATATTGTCGGAGATTCAGCTTGACCTGTACTCTGATCTATGCCATTTTTGCCTCCTGACCTAGCCCGGACAGAGGAGCACTTTCTGTTTCAAGAAAGCAAAAGGAAAACGTCAATTCCTTCTTTTTTGGCGGACGTAGTAAAGAAGGTGCCTTCCTTCAAAGGGGCCATCGATCCCTTTACTTGCGTAGCCGAAGAGCTGGAGCTGGTAGAGCAAAACCTCAAGCTCTCCATTCATTCCTCTGAACGCAGCCTGACAGATATCTCATCGTACCTCATCTATGGGGGAGGAAAGAGGATTCGTCCGATGGTCACCCTTCTTGCCTTTAAGGTGTTTGGCGGGCAAAGGGTGCATGAGATAGTGGATATTGCCACCGCCATTGAACTTATCCACACGGCAACTCTGCTCCACGACGACATTATTGATGGTGCGGAGATCCGACGCGGAAAGGAATCAGCCTACAGGAAGTTCGGTCTTAAGGCGACGCTGGTAACGGGTGATTTCCTTTTTATTAAAGCTTTTGAATTCGCAGGTAAATTTGACGAGACAGTGGTTCAGTGGACCGCAGACGCTTGCACCCGCCTAACTGAAGGAGAGATTCTTCAAGGTCTCTTTAACCGGAACAAGGAGGTTACCGTTGAGGATTATCTTGAAATTGTGAGGCGGAAAACCGCTTCTCTATTTCAAACCGGGGCCAAGATCGGGGCATACCTGGCGGGGGCCAATCCATCTCTAATCGAGGCGATCGGTGATTATGGCCTTAACCTGGGCATTGCCTTCCAGATAATCGATGACGTGTTAGATGTGATAGGAGACGAGGAGCTTTTGGGCAAACCCACAGGGATAGATCTCCGGGATGGTAATCCGTCTCTTCCCATCATCCTAGCTTTGAATGAAGGAGAAAGGGCCGTTACAGAGGCCTTCGAATGCAGCCACCCAACAGATGAAGAGATCCGAAAAGCCATCGAAGCCATTGGACAGGGATCAGCGATTCATCAGGCCAAAACATTCTCAAAAAGCTATGCGGAGCAGGCCTTCAAACCTATCAAAAAGCTCCCTCCCTCGCTTTACCGCAATGGACTTAAGACTCTGGTTCGGCTAATTATTGAAAGAGATTTTTAATCCTGATAGCGGGCTCTTTAGATACCCTGCCTAATTCCCCTTAGCCTTGTGGTTGGTATTATGTTCGCGTCCCAGAAGCAGCCTCAACAGTCTGTCCAAAATATATTTGACCGTATCGCTCGGCGCTATGATCTGCTTAACCGGGTTATTAGCTTCCATCTCGACACCTTCTGGAGAAAAAAGGCCATAGAGGCCCTGAAGGGTAACGATGGGTTTGTTTTGGACCTCGGCACCGGGACAGGGGATCTTGCCTTGACAGCCGCAAGAGAGATAAAAGGAAAGATCTTCGGATTGGATTTCTCCCCAGAAATGCTTCGACTCGCCCAGGCGAAAAAAAATAGGCTCCCCTACGGTGAAAGGACGGTTTACATCCTCGGGTCTGCACTAGCCCCTCCGTTTAAGGACGAGGTCTTCGATGCAGTTATAACCTCCTTTGTGCTACGTAATATCCCAGATCTCGGTCTATTCTTTCTTCAGGCCTATCGCTTATTGCGGCCTGGAGGCAGGCTAGTGTCCCTGGATATGTTTCCTCCCTCAGGGAGCATTTTCCCTTTCCTCTATTCCTTTTACTTTTACCGGCTGGTTCCATGGATCGGTGCGGGGCTAGCCCGCGACCGCTGCGCCTATCAATATCTCTCTGATTCCGTAAGGACATTTCATCCCCCTGAGACTATTGCAGGAATCATCCGACAGAAAGGCTTCGAGAGAGTAAGGATCCATAAGTTTCTCGGAGGAGCGGTCTGTCTCCACATAGGAGAGAAGCCCGGGTTTTCGACAACTCAGGTCAAACATCCATGAAGGAGTTTCCAGGGAGTTTTCTGCTCCTTTTTCATCAGGTTGCTTTGGGGGGACTGTTTGCAATAGCCGCGACTCCATTTCATGAACTGGATAGGGGATTTTACAAATCGACGGCAGGTGTCCTCTTTCTTGTAGGTCTGTTAGGCTTTTTGGGTAAAGCGGATCTTTACCGTAAATCTCTTGCCGCAGGAATAGACCCTGGCTCGGCTGTCGAGATGATCTTTTACATCCTTTTCCTCCTTTGCTTTGGGCTCTATCTCTGTTCCTTGTGGGGGGAGCGTAGACTTTTTAGAGCTCGAACCTTCTCCTTTTCTCTGCTGGTAGGTCTCACAGGCCTTGCCCTAAGCTCTCAAACTTTTTACCAAGCCCCCCTCTGGTCGTTCGAAACTATTCTTTACCCTTTGAGTTTCTTTTTATCTGCCCTTCTCTTGGGAGGGGTGACAGTCGGGATGCTAATCGGGCACTGGTATCTGATAGATACGGGCCAAAGTATTGACCCCTTTATCCGCATCTTTAGGTTTTTTGTCATCTCCTTGATCATCCAGACCGTTTTCTTCTTAATCCTACCCCTACTCCTCTACCTCCTTGGAAGCACAAAGACGGTATTGAGCCTCAAACGGCTCTTGGAGGAGCACCTCTTTCTTTTTTCAGCCCGCTTATTGGTAGCCCAAGTCGGTTCATTGGCCCTCTCCATTATGATATGGCGGACCTTAAAGATTCCCCATACTATGGCCGCAACGGGACTTTTTTACATCGCCTTGCTTGGGGTTTTTGTGGGGGAGATATTAGGGAGGCAAATCTTGGCCTTGACCTCCCTTCCCTTTTAAAATAGTTTCGAGTTTCGGGGTGCTGGTTTCGAGCTAACACGAAATAGTTATGCTTCACCGTTTGCACATGAAAGCACCTTGCCGAGGGGAGCGAGGCTGAAGGACGTAGACGAATCGAGTTCAAAACATTCAAGCCTCAGCCACAATACATTGGCTGATCCGCCAAAGCCCTGTGGCGGAGTTCAAGACGTTTTTAACGATTTGAACGGAGCGAAGCGGTTGAACTATTTGAACGAAATGAACCATTTATTGCCCACGGCTCAGAAGGCTCGCCCTCTGAGCATAGCCAAGCGAGTTACAATTTCGGGAGGGACTCGAAACTGAGCTCTTATGAATAAACTTTAATCTTGGTTACCCTGAGCCCGCTGGAGGTCCAGCCTAGGTCATATCCTACCTCCTGTCCCTCCTTCAGGTCACTCGGATTTTTGATCTCGCCTAGAAGTACGACGAACTGGAAAGAGAAAGGAATCTCCCGACCGCTTTCGGTTCGAACCAGTCCCATGTTGTTGCTGGGGAAGAGCTTGCTAATGACCCCCTGATGGAAGAGATTCTTTTTTTCTTCTGCGCTTTGGGTTTCGTCCGGCTTGCTCATAAATTACATATTCAACCATATTAACTTAGTGGATGTCTCTGCCGGGCAATCCTGCCTTGGAGTTCCATTAAACCATCCAGAACTGCCTCGGGTCTGGGTGGGCAGCCAGGAACGTAAACATCCACGGGAATAATGCGGTCAATCCCCTGTACGGTTGCATAGTTATCGTAAAAACCCCCGCTTGCCGCACACGCCCCAAAGGCCATAACCCATTTTGGCTCGGCCATCTGCTCATAGACTCTCTTTAGCACGGGGGCTAGCTTATGGTTAACCGTACCTATAACCATGAGAAGATCAGCCTGTCGTGGACTGAAGCGAGGCAAAAGTGCTCCAAAGCGGTCGATGTCGTAGGGAGACATAGATAGGGACATATACTCCATAGCACAACAGGCCGTTGCAAACGGGTAGGGGAAAATAGAGTACTTGCGAGCCCAACCGACGGCCTTTTCCAACCGTGTGAGAACTACTGTATCAGCAAGAAGCTTATCTTCACCGTATTTGGGATCAGACGGCATTGTTTCAGATGTGAATGACGGGTAGAGAGAATCTACCAAGACTATTAAAATAAGTTTTTTTACTACTTATACTACTTATAATATTTTTCGCTGCCATTGACAAGAAGATAACTCAGTTTTACTTCACCTAACGGCAGTAGATAACAACATGCAGAATGCAATCTAGATATCCATCCTGCTTAGTCTTTCGCGAAGGGGAAAGAATATAATTGCGGTGGAGGGAAACCGGCAACCTAGAGCTTGACTACATTAATGGCCTGGGGCCCTTTTGCTCCTTCAGAAATTTCAAACTGGACGATCTGCCCCTCGTTAAGGGTCTTGAACCCATCGCCTTGAATGGCCGTGTAATGAACAAAAACAT
>JBOHVJ010000006.1:0-2611 GCA_050735075.1 Binatia bacterium | reverse complement strand
CCATTTTCCCCTTCGGGCGCCGGCACTACTGGAAGGCGGGGTTTCTCCACCGCCTCGGCCCCGACGCCATCGAGGTAATGACGCACTTCGCCGCGACGTTCCCCTCGCAGTACACGAGGATTCTGCTCCAGCAGATGCACGGCGCGGCGGCCCGAGTCCCGCCGACGGAAACGGCGTTCGCGCATCGTCACGATCAGTGGGACTGCGAGATGCTCGGCCAGTGGGAGCACCCGGAGGACGACGAGCGGTGCATCCGGTGGACGCGCGAGGCGTACGCCGCGATGGAGCCGTACCTGGAGCGCGCGGTGTACGTGAATGCGCTCGGGGGTGACGAGCCAGAGCGCGTCGCCAGCGCCTACGGCGCCAACTACGACCGCCTGGCCGCGATCAAGGCGCGGTACGACCCAGGCAATTTCTTCCGCGCCAATCACAACGTCGCCAAGGAGGAAAGTCGCGTGGGTTCGATACATTGAGGGGACAACAGCTGACCGGCAAGAAGCGCAGTGACTCCGTCAATTTCTTGATAATCGATGCTGGAAAGTACCCGAATAAATGTTGAATTGATGGGTGAGGTTGGGCGCGGTCCCGTGGCAAGAAAATGAAGTAGGAGGCTAATAAAAGATAGAAAGGAGAGAGATATGGGAAGACCTAGAGCTATCGAGTGGCCGGATAAGGCTAAAATCTGCATGACCTTTATTGTTCCCTGGGAGGTTTGGCCGGCAAACTTTGCTACACACGAGTCTCTGCAACGGCATCCGGGAGGCAACATTCCCCCGCCTCATGCTGTTTTTAAACAGAATATGGCATTAGTGACCGAGCGAGAATATGGCGACCGTGTCGGAATCTGGAGGTTGCTGGATCTCTTTGATCGCCATAAGCTCAAGGTGACCTTTCTTATGAATGGCTTAAAAGTGGAGCAGTTTGCGGATGTGGTCAAAGAGATCAAGGCCCAGGGCCATGAATTTTCTTCCGAAGGTTATGAACACGAATACTCCTTCATGTACACCAAAGAGCAGGAGCGGGAATCAATTCAAAAGACGGTAGCAGCCTTTGAAAAGGTCTTGGGGCAGAAACCTACGGGGTATCTCTCCCCCGGCCATGCATCTACCAATAACACACTGGATCTCGTTGCGGAGGCAGGCTTTATCTGGTGGGCCGATCCTCTGAACGATGACAATCCCTACACACTAGAGGCGCGGGGTCGAAAGGTTGTCGTTGTTCCATATAATGTGCCAGGATGCAACGACTACTCTACCTACGGGACTGGGCGGACCCCAAGAGATCTCTTGCAGATCATGAAGGACCAGTTTGACTACCTCTATTGGGAGGGAGAGCAAGGGTACCCGAAATTCTTCGCTTTCAACCTTCATCCTTTCGTCTCCGGTGTTCCCTACCGGACCCAGGTGATTGAAGAGTTCATCCAGTATGCTAAAGGTTTTTCTAAGGTTTGGTTCGCCCGCCGGATCGAGATCGCCAACTGGTGGTTGGACAAAGGCTATTAGATCGCTTGGCGCCGGACTGATAGCCAGAATAGATAACTTTGGTCAAGCAAAGGAGGTAACCTCGCATGTTGACGGGAAAAGTAGCGATCATCACAGGGGCGGCTAAAGGGATTGGCCGGTATATTGCGCACGGTTTTGCCCGGCAGGGCGCTAAGATTGTCATCGCTGACATCGATGTTGAGCGGATGGAAAAGACGGCGGCCGAGTTGCGGGAAATGGGGGCTCCGGTGCTGGCGGTGAAGGCCGATGTCCGAGACGAAGATCAAGTCCGTTCGCTCATGAAGCAGGTAAGCTCTCACTTTGGCCGTATTGATGTCTTGGTAAATAACGCGGGTGTTGTTCCTCACTTCGCCTGGGGCGTCCCGCTCTGGCCGCCGATCCGAGATATGGATAAGGATTTCTGGGACCGGGTCATACAGACAAACCTGGGCGGGACATACCTTTGCACAAAGCACGTATCACCATTCATGGAGTCGCGGCGGTCTGGCCATATCATAAATCTTTACGGAGGTGGAAGGGCCACAAACCTTGGCGCCTGCGCCTACGTCGTGTCCAAAGACGCGATCCGCACTTTCACGCGGTTTGTGGCCGAAGAGGTAAGGGATAAGAATATCTGCGTGGTTGTTCTCTCGCCCGGTGGGGCCATTGCCACTGAGGATGCGCCGGAGGAGGCGCGCCGGCGCATGCCCGGTCCTGAGTTGGCCGGTAACCGGTTTGTCCTGGCTGCCCAGGCGGACTTGGAGTTGTCAGGTCAGGAGCTCACTCTTAAGGACGGGCGTCTGGAAGTTGTGGCCTAACGGGGTTAAACCTTGACAGGCTATTGTAAAAGCTGGCTTGTCCTCGGTGAAGTGGCCGTCATCGATCTGCCACAGCAGAGAGTTGTCGATCTAATTAAGGTCGGTTCTTCCACTGAATCGTATTGGATTCCTTGACGCCCGCCATGGATCTGGATTAGATATATTCTAGGGAGGGATGAAAATGGGTGCGCCAGGATAAGCTTGGACGGTTCAACAGGTGAGAGTCCTGTCTGGAGAAAGGCTAGCCACCGCTCCAGAACGGAATCCTGCATGTAGGGAGGGGACAAACTACATGGGGCCAGGAGGAAGGAG
>JBOHVJ010000005.1:0-14152 GCA_050735075.1 Binatia bacterium | reverse complement strand
AAAGAGTCCCTTGGGTTTTACATCACGGGTCATCCTTTGGATAAGTATGAGGCCGCAATCAAAAATTTAACCAGTGGTACTGTAGCCAACTTGCGAGAGAAACCTCCAAACGGGGAGGTCAAGGTTGGCGGAGTTGTGACTGCGCTAAGGCTCAGGAACACCAAAAAAGGGGAGCGCTACGCGAGCTTTCAATTGGAGGACAGGACTGGCTTTATTGAGGTGGTGGTATGGCCTGACCTTTACCGTCGCTGCATGGAGACTCTGGTTTTGGATGATCCCATTCTCGTGCAGGGGAGACTGGAGGTTGGGGAGGAGAGGGTGCAGATCATTGGCAACGAAGTTACTCCCCTAGCGGAGGTCTCCCCCCAGGCCCACCTGGCCTCCCCAGAGATCAAGTCCAAGAAAGAAGAGAACGGCGGCGGGGTCCATTTGTATCTCCGTGGGCCGGAGGTGACTTCCCGCGAATTGGGCCAGCTTCATGAGACGCTACTTAAACATCCAGGACCCAGCAAGGTTTTTCTCCATCTCTTTATGCCGGATAGAAGCGAAACGATCATCGAACTTCCGATCCATCTCAAGGTTGCCTCAACCCCACCGCTGTTAGTGGAATTGGAGCGGCTCTTCGGCAGTCGCATCACCTTCAACCTTTAGAATCTTGAAGCGAGTCCAGTCCCATCAGCATCGATTTCAAGAGAGGGCCATCCTGGTCGGTGTAGAGCTTCCATCTCAGGCCCATAAGGTCCGTTTGGAGTACAACTTGGATGAGCTAGAGAAGCTGGCCCAGAGCGCCGGCGCAAAGATTGTAGGTAGATTTACCCAGCAGCTAAGGAAAGTGAGTCCGGCTACGCTGATCGGCGGGGGTAAAGTAGAGGAGATCCAAGGAGTCCTGCGGGATATAAAACCAGATCTGGTTATTTTTGACGAGGAGCTGAGCCCGGCCCAACAGCGCAATCTGGAAGCCGCCTTTCAGATCCGGGTCATTGATCGGAGTCAGTTGATCCTCGACATCTTTGCGCAGAGGGCAAGAAGCAACGAAGGTAAACTTCAGGTCGAGTTAGCCCAACTGGATTATCTCCTTCCCCGTTTGACACGCCGGTGGACCCATCTCTCCCGTCTCGGAGGAGGGGTTGGAACTCGTGGACCCGGCGAAACCCAGTTGGAGGTGGATCGGCGAAGGCTGCGAGAGCGGATCGGGACTTTGAAACGCCGCTTGGCTACGGTGGAACGGACGCGGGCCTTGCAGCGCCAAGAACGTATAGAGGTTCCCTATCCCACTGTTGCGTTGGTTGGATATACTAACTCGGGCAAGTCTACGTTGATGAACACCCTCACTCGGGCCGGGGTCATCGTGGAGGATAAGCTGTTCGCCACTCTGGATCCAACGATTCGGTGCCTTCGGCTCCCCAGCGGAGAAAAGGTGATGGTGGTTGACACGGTGGGCTTCATCAATAAGATCCCTCACTCCCTCATCGAGGCCTTTAAGAGCACGCTCGAAGAGGTCAGAAGCGCCGATCTGCTGCTTCACCTTGTGGATATGACTGATCCACTCTACGAAGAACAGATCGAGGTGGTCGAGGCTGTGCTCAGAGACATCGGAGCGGGGGAGACTCCCCATCTCATGGTGCCAAACAAAATCGATGCTGTCCCCACGGCGCCGTTTCAACGGATCGGTTATAACGGGGCCTCTGGGGTTTGCCCGATCTCCGCATTAACCGGTAAAGGGATCGATGGGCTCGTGGAAGCGGTCGGGAAGATTCTCGATCAGGGCAAGGAGCGGGCTCAGTTTTCTTTCTCTCCCTCCCAGGGATCTCTCCTCTCTCTCTTGCGTCACAGGGGTCGGATCCTGGAGGAAAAATACCAGGGTGAAAGAATTCACGTGACTGCGATTGTCACTCCAAAACTAGCGGGTCAGATAAGAAAGTGGTTAAGGGAGAATGACTCCCATGCTGAATCTACCTAATTTTCTGACCTTGATCCGCATCGTGGCAATCCCTTTTTTCCTAGTTTTGCTTTCTTCACGCCTCTACCTGGAGGCGCTGGTAGTTTTTATCATTGGAGGTCTGACGGATGCATTGGACGGCGCCGTGGCCCGCATGACCGATCAGCAGACCACCTTGGGAGCCTACCTGGATCCGTTGGCCGATAAGTTGCTTGTCATGAGCTCCTTCGTCATGCTCGGTTTGATCGGCGGGATCCCCCTTTGGTTAGTGGTTCTGGTGGTGAGCCGCGATATCATCATCTTATTCGGCTACGGCATGATTTATCTGCTCGTTGAGGAACGTTTGGAAATTCACCCCAGCCTCGTCGGTAAGCTCAACACTCTTCTCCAGCTTGTGACCGTCGGCGTAGCTGTGGTTCTACTTTACGACGTGGAATTCTTGAATCCTCGGCTCGATGACTATCTGATCGTTGCTACCGCCTCAGCCACCGTGATCTCCGGCTTTCAGTACATTTATCGGGGTTTGGTTTGGCTCCAGAATCGGGCTCCGTCCATAACCCGCTCAAGTTGACATAGTTGATGAAAATTGATAGTAAAATCAAAAGCTTGCAATATGGGGGGATTTTGCAATCCCCCTTTAAATTTCGGGGGTAAAAAATACTAGCTTGTTAGGGGTTGATAGGCACGTAGCTCAGTGGGAGAGCGCTTCCTTGACGCGGAAGAGGCCGGCGGTTCAATCCCGCCCGTGCCTACCATTTAAAAAGCAAGAGTTTCAGGGTTAGAAGGGTAAGAGGGTTGAAGGGTTCAAAGGTGGAAAAAATTCAGGTCACGTTACCGGGCGGAGAAACGAAGCCGGTTACACTCGGCGGCAAGATTCAGCAGCTCGCTTCTTCTCAGGGAATTAATAGCGATGTCATTGCCGCCAAGGTCGATGGTGTCGCTGTAGATCTTGATCGATCTCTGAACAAAGATTGCAGCTTGGATTGGATTTCATTGGATAGCGCTGACGGTCTGGACATCCTCCGTCATTCCACAGCTCACCTCATGGCTCAAGCGGTGCAAAGCCTCTTTCCCGGTACCCAGGTAACCATCGGCCCCACGATAGAGAATGGTTTCTATTACGACTTTAAAAAGGATAAGTCTTTTGCGCCAGAAGAGATTGAGAAGATTGAGTCCAAGATGCATGATTTGGCGGCGCTAAATCTGAAAGTCACGCGGGAAGAAATGTCCCGGCAGAGTGCTATTAAATTGTTTCGGGACTTGGGTGAGGAATACAAGGTCGCCATTCTGGAAGAGATTCCGGATGAAACGGTATCCCTCTATCGACAGGGCGACTGGGTGGATCTTTGCCGTGGACCTCATGTCCCATCGACGGGAATCATCCGTGCTTTCAAGCTAACAGGAGTGGCAGGAGCTTATTGGCGGGGAAACGAAAAAAATGAGATGCTCCAGCGTATCTATGGGACCTCGTGGCCCACAGAAGAGGCGCTGCGCAGGCATCTGCAGCTTTTGGAGGAAGCCAAAAAGAGGGACCACCGCAAGCTTGGTCAAGAGCTGGGGCTATTTATGATCTCGGATACAATCGGGCCGGGACTTCCGCTATGGCTGCCCAAAGGGGCAATGGTCCGCTCGATCCTTGAGCGCTATATTGTTGATCTCGAGCGCAGTCTGGGTTACGAGCATGTATATACGCCACAACTTGCGCGAGTTGATCTTTATAAGCGGTCAGGCCATTGGGATCATTTCAAAGATAATATGTACCCTCCGATCCGTTTCGAAGATAAAGAGGAACTGGTTCTTCGCCCGATGAATTGCCCGCATCATGTGATGATTTACAAGCGCGAGCTCCGCAGCTATCGAGATTTGCCGATTCGTATCGCCGAGCTGGGAACGATGTACCGCTATGAGCGCTCGGGTGTACTTTCGGGGCTTTCCCGGGTGAGGGCAATGACGCTTAACGACGCCCATATCTTTTGCTTGCCGGAGCAAATACAATCGGAGACCGTTGGTGTCCTCCGGCTGATCGAACGGGTTTATCGGGATTTCGGCTTCGCTGATTATTGGTACCGCCTTTCGTTGAGGGATTCGAAGGACAAGACAAAGTTTGTGGACCATGACACGATGTGGGACAATGCCGAGCATTACCTGCGCCAGGCTTTGAGCGAAGTTGGCATCGCCTATAGGGAGGCGGTCGGAGAAGCGGCTTACTACGGCCCGAAAATCGATGTGCAGTTGAATGACGTACTCGGCCACAGTGAGACTGTCTCAACTGTGCAGCTCGATTTCTACCTTCCCGAGCGCTTCGATCTGGAATACGTTGACAAAGATGGACAGCGGAAACGTCCCGTAATGATCCACCGCGGTGTCATCAGCACGATGGAGCGCATGATGGCCTTTCTCATTGAGCACTATGCGGGCAATTTTCCGTTATGGCTTGCGCCAGTGCAAGTCTCGATCATGACAGTTACGGATGCCCAAAAGGACTATGCTCAGAAGGTTTTTAAGGAGCTTAAAACTGCAGGCTGGCGAGTGGAGTTAGATGAACGAAACGAGAAGCTAGGCTATAAAATCCGTGAGGCGCAAGTAGCAAAGGTGCCCTACGCGGTGGTCATCGGGGATAGAGAGAAGAGGGATCAAACAATATCTCCGCGTCAGAGAGGTGGCGAGAGCCTGAAACCCATGTCTGTTAAAGACTTTATGGAGATGCTGAATGCGGAGGTCGGACACGAGCTGGGAAAGTAGCTTGTCGCTGAACGTTGAGGGCCTTTAAAAAAAGGGAGGTGGCTTATAGTTAAAGAGGCGAGAATCAACCATCAAATTCGTGCCCGGGAGGTACGGGTCATCGGTCCGGAAGGGAATCAATTGGGGGTCATGCCACTACATGAAGCCCTCAAGATGGTGGAGAGCCAAGAGCTGGATCTGGTCGAGGTAGCCCCAGAGGCTCAACCGCCCGTCTGCCGAATGATGGATTACGGAAAGTTCCGCTACCTCCAGAAGAAAAAGTCCCACGGAGCAAAGAAAAAGCAGACTTTTGTGACCGTCAAAGAGGTCAAGATGGGGTCACGGACAGATCGGCATGATCTTGTTTATAAAGTGCGCAATATCCGTCGTTTTATCGAAAGGGGCCAGAGAGTGAGGGTCTCGGTCTTTTTCCGTGGCCGGGAGATTACTCACCCAGAGCTCGGTAAGGAAATGCTCAACGGGGTTTTGGTTCAGGTGCAGGATATTGCTAAGCTCGATATCTCGCCTAGATTGGAGGGAAGGAGCATGGCTATGCTTCTTACGCCCAAGTGAAGAAGCCAACAGGCAGTAGAGTCTCACTGTTGCCTCCTTCAGCCTAATTTTTTCTAAGGAGAAGAACGTGCCCAAAATCAAAAGCAAAAGAGGTGCCGTAAAGAGGTTCAGAGTCACAGCAGGTGGGAAGATCAAGAGGAATAGAGCTTTTAAAAGCCACCTCCTTTCCGGGAAGGGAAAGAAACGGAAGAGGAGACTTAGGGAAGCTACTTTGGTGTCACCAGTTGAGGCAAAGAATATCCGCAAGTTGATACCGTATTTATAGGCATCAGCTTTCAGCTATCAGCGTTTAGCAAGAGAATAAAAGCTGGCGGCTAATTGCTGAGGGCTGAAGACTATTAAAGGAAGGAGCTAAGGACGTGCCACGAGTTAAGGGGGGAAGCAGGTCTAGGCGGCGGAGAAAGAAGATACTAAAGCTTGCAAAAGGATATGTAGGAGGCCGGGGTAGATTGTATCGATCTGCTCGGGAGACGGTAGAACGGTCGCTCGCCTTTGCCTACAGGGATCGGCGGGTTAGGCGGAGGGAATTCCGCAGCCTCTGGATCACCCGAATCAATGCGGCAGTACAACTCAGCGGGCTATCCTACAGTCAATTGATGAAGGGTCTTAAGCAGGCCGGCGTGGAGTTGGACAGAAAGATCCTGGCAGATTTGGCCGTTTCGGATATGCCCGCCTTTGGCCAAATAGCCCAGTTCGCTAAGGCCCACCTGACAACTTAGTTTTTCGTTCGTACTTTACCTCATGAGTGAATCTTTGGAGACTCTCAGGGAAGAGGTCCTGGATCGGCTTGGCCATTGCATCTCTGAGTCAGAGATCGACCATCTCAGGGTGGAATACCTGGGCCGGAAGGGAAAACTCACCCTTCTGCTGCGCGGTCTTAGGGAGATCCCTGCTGAGGAACGGCCCCAGGTAGGGGATCAGCTTAACCGGCTGAGAAGTTTTCTTGAGGAACAGATTGAGATTCGCCAGAAGGAATTAAAGACGCGGGCAAAGGAGAGGATCTTACGCGAGGAGAGAGTCGACATCACCCTTCCTGGAAGCCGTTGGGAGCAGGGTCGCATACATCCGATAACCCTTGTGATGGATGAGATTATCGATGTCTTTTTAGGCATGGGATTTGAGATTGCCCGAGGCCCCGACATCGAGGACGATTATCATAATTTCGAGGCTCTCAACATGCCTAAGGATCATCCTGCGCGCGATATGCAGGACACTTTTTTCGTCTCCCAGGATCGCTTGCTCAGGACTCATACCTCGCCGGTTCAGATCCGTGTCATGGAGAATCGTAAACCGCCCCTCCAGGTCATCGCCCCCGGCGCGGTTTATCGCCATGACGATGATGCTACCCATTCTCCTATGTTTCATCAGGTTGAGGGATTCATGGTGGACAACCATATTGCCTTCACAGACTTGAAGGGCGTGCTGACTCACTTCTTGCGGCAGATCTTCCGAGAGGAAACGGGGGTGCGCTTCCGTCCAAGTTTTTTCCCCTTTACAGAACCCAGCGCAGAGATCGATATTCAATGCTTGTTTTGTGGCGGGAAGGGCCTGACGATGGATCAGCAGAACTGTCGCGTGTGCAAGGGCTCGGGTTGGTTAGAGATCCTCGGGGCTGGGATGATCGACCCGCAGGTTTTTCGTTTCGTAGGCTATGATCCTGAAAGGTTCTCCGGCTTTGCCTTCGGGATGGGCGTGGAGCGAGTCGCCATGTTAAAGTTCGGGATCGACGATATCCGTCTATTCTTTCAGAACGACATGCGCTTCCTCCGGCAGTTCACATAGAGAGAGAAATATCCAGAGTGATGGAGAGGACAACAGATGGAGTAATGGGTGAAGCTCACTTTTAATTGGCTAAAAGAGTTTGTGGACTTTAAGGAGTCCCCGAAGGAGATCGCTGGGGTACTCACGATGGCGGGCCTCGAAGTCGAATCTCTGGTTCCTTTGCCGAAGGAGGAAGGGAGACCGGACGATTGGGTGATAGAGATAGCTGTCACGCCAAACCGTGGGGATTGTCTCGGAATTCTCGGCTTAGCCCGCGAAGTTGCCGCTCTTACGGGGGGACCTCTCAAGCCTCCTTCCACGAGTCCGCATACCAGTGACCCTACTACGAAGCGACTCGTAGATGTCAAGATCCGGAGCCCCCGTCTTTGCCCGCGTTATTCTGCCAGGATCGTTCAGGGAATCCAGGTGACCCCTGCTCCCTCTTGGATGCGGGTTCGCTTAGAGGCGTGCGGGATTCGTTGCATAAGTAACGTCGTGGATATTACCAACTATGTCATGCTGGAAACCGGCCAACCTCTGCATGCCTTTGATCTTGATCGGCTGAGAACGAGGCAAATTATAGTCCGACAGGCAGAAGGGATTAAGAAGTTTGTAACCTTGGATGGGATCGAGCGGGAGTTGGCTCCAGAAGACCTTCTTATCTGCGACGGTGATACTCCTGTGGCGCTGGCAGGGATCATGGGGGGAAGGGACTCGGAGGTTCAGTCGGAAACGCGTGCGGTGTTGCTTGAGAGCGCCCATTTTGACCCACGCTCTGTTCGCCGTACCGCGAAACGTTTGGGACTCCATAGTGAGGCCTCGCACCGTTTTGAGCGAGGGGTTGATCCGGAAGGGACCCTCTATGCCATCGATCGCGCAGCCTTCCTTTTACGGGAGATCGCAGGTGGTATACCGCTAAAGGGGCTTGTGGATCGTTACCCTCGTCGGACAAAGGCCGCGCCGATTTTAGTGCGATACCAGAGGGTGAAAGAGCTTCTCGGAATTGATTTAAAGCCAAGGGAGATAGAGGGGATTCTTAAATCCCTTGGGTTAAAGATCCAGGGCCCCTCCAAAATTGGGTTTAAGGGCGTCCCTCCTTCATGCCGTCCCGACCTCTCCAGGGAGGCCGATCTGATAGAGGAGGTGGTAAGGCTTCATGGCTATAACGACATTCCTGCAAGGCTCCCTCTAATCAGACCCCACGGGAAGGTAGACCCGCGTCTCCGTTGGGAGCGCAAGATTCGTTCTTTTCTGATTGGAGAAGGGCTAACCGAGGTGATTAATCTTCCTTTCACCTCCGAGGAGATGAACCAACGCTTTCGTGGTCTGGGGAAGAGCCAGAGGTCAGCCGTTTCGGTTCTCAATCCGTTGGTTCAGGATAGCTCCGAGATGCGCCTGAGCCTTATTCCAGG
The DNA here is from genome assembly GCA_050735075.1 of Binatia bacterium. Lineage (GTDB taxonomy): Bacteria > Desulfobacterota > Binatia > UBA9968 > UBA9968 > JAHFAO01. Next base: position 5,746 of record JBOHVJ010000005.1, on the reverse strand, counting down.
TTTATTGACGAACTTGCGCGTTCATGTTGGGCAAAAGGTAAGAGATCTTGCCGTGTTCGAGTTGGGCAAGATTTTCAGTCTCCAAGCCCAGAGTGCGGAAGGGCGTCAACACAGGGACGGTAAAATGTCGATTCAAGAAAGGCAGCATCTAGCCGGCATTCTTTTCGGCCGGCGAGCGCACCGGGGATTGGGGAAGGGAGAAAGGTCTTTTACATTTCTTGATTTGAAAGGACTGATTGAGGGGGTTCTCGAGAGCATGGGCATGGAGGCGCAAGTCACGTGGCCGAGCGATAACGGCGCTTCCTTCCTCCACCCTGGAAAGACGGCAATCTTGCAACGCCATGGGTCCGTTATAGGCTTGTTGGGGGAAATCCATCCGGATCTCTGCGAGCAATGGGAGCTTCCAGCTTTCCTTGTCTTTGAACTTGACTTCGAGGAATTGGTTCATTATGCTCGCCGTGATTTAAGAGTTCAACCTCTACCTCGATATCCATCTGTGCAGCGAGACCTGGCAGTAGTGGTGGATGAAGCGTTTCCGGCGCAACGGATCATTAATTGGATAAAAGATCTCAGCTCTTCTTCGCGCGAGGATAAAGCGCTTCAGACTGAACAGATGGCTGCCAGTTTGCTAGATTGGTCTGTCATTGAAGACGTGAAGGTATTCGATCAATATCGTGGCTCTCCGATCCCTGAAGGCAAAAAGAGTTTAGCCTATACGATCTCCTACCGGGCAGAGAACAGAACTTTAACGGATGCGGAGGTGAATGACCTTCATCAGTATTTGGTTATTCGGATCGGTGAAGTTTTTGGCGCACAACTCAGAGGTTGATAATCGATAAAAGGAGAAGTTGGAAATGACTAAGGCTGATATCATTGCCCGTATCTATGAGAAAGTGGGTTTTTCTAAGAAGGAAGCTACCGATGTAGTAGAGGCCACCTTTGAGATCATTAAAGGCCGTCTGGAAAAAGGCGAGAAGGTTAAGATATCCGGGTTCGGCAACTTTGTCGTTAACAGCAAACGTCCCCGAAAAGGTCGGAACCCTCAAACCGGCGAAGAGATCATTATCGTGGGCCGGAAAGTCCTCACCTTCAAGCCGAGCCAAATTTTTAAGAAGAGCCTTAATAGTATCTCCTAAACCTTCTCAATTCCATGCCGTCCCGTCTGCCCGACAAGATCTATTTCAAGATCGGCGAGGTGAGCCGCATCGTAGGGGTCAAACCCTATGTGCTGCGCTACTGGGAGACCGAGTTCAATCCGCTCAAGCCTGGAAAGGCACCCTCGCGTCATCGTCTCTACAAAAAGAAGGATGTGGAGCTGTTGCTAGAGATTAAGAGACTCCTCTATTCGGAGGGTTATACAATTGAAGGGGCGAGAAAGAAACTTAAGGAAAACAGAAAAGAAGACCGGCGCCAACTCAAACTTCCGCTCTCAGAGTCCAAGTACAAGAATACTTTGACCAAGATCAAAAAGGACTTGCAGTCCCTACGTAAGATGCTCTCCTAGCCCGCCTGCAAATTTCGCTTTCCCAACCTCAAGATTCCGAGTAAAATTAGGCAATTTTAGCGCCTTAGGACGCCCTTAGCGTGATGGTAGTCCAAGATCCACCCAAAGAGATCATTACTCTCAGCGATCGGTTTGAAGTGAACGCCGATTCCTACCGCAACCCATCTTACGGCGAGGCTGAGCTCCGAGTTGAGTTTATAAACCCGCTGTTCGAGGCGTTAGGCTGGGACGTAACGAACAAGGCCGGTCATGCCGAGGCCTACAAGGACGTGATCCATGAGGACGCGATCAAAATCGGAGGCGCCACGAAGGCCCCGGACTACTCCTTCCGCATCGGCGGCACGCGGAAGTTCTTTCTTGAGGCCAAGAAGCCTGCGGTCAATATCAAAGACGAACCCAGTCCTGCCTACCAACTTCGCCGCTATGCCTGGAGCGCCAGGCTGCCACTATCGATTCTGACGAACTTCGCTGAGTTTTCGGTCTACGATTGCCGCTTACCTCCCAAGGAGACGGACAAAGCGAGCATTGGAAGAATCCTTTATCTTACTTTCAAGGAATATCCTGGCCGCTGGGAAGAGATCGCTAAGATCTTCTCTAAAGACGCTGTCCTGAAAGGCTCTTTCGATAAGTTCGCCGAGGCCGGTAAGGGCAAAAAGGGTACGTCTCAGGTTGATGAGGAGTTTCTGACTGAGATTGAGAGCTGGCGCGACGCCCTGGCCAAGAACCTCGCCCTGCGCAACCCCAAGTTAAGCGTGCGCGACCTCAATTTTGCCGTCCAGCGCACTATTGACCGGATCATCTTTCTCAGGATGTGCGAGGATCGCGGGGTCGAGCAATATGAGCAGCTTCAGGCTCTGCTGAACGGTGAGAACGTCTACAAAAGACTCCATCGTCTCTACCGGCTGGCGGACGAGAAGTACAATTCAGGCCTGTTTCACTTCGAAGAGGAAAAAGGTCGAGCGGAAGTACCGGACAAGCTGACGCTTGGGCTGAAAATTGATGACAAGGTTCTCAAAGACATCATTCGTCGCCTCTACTACCCCGAAAGCCCCTATGAATTTTCCGTCCTAGGCGCGGACATCCTCGGCAACGTTTACGAGCAGTTTCTGGGCAAGGTCATTCGTCTCACGCCTGGACATCATGCCGTGGTCGAGGAAAAACCCGAGGTCAAGAAAGCCGGCGGAGTCTATTATACGCCTGCTTACATCGTGGACTACATCGTCAAAAACACCGTGGGTAAGCTGTGTGAGGGCAAAAATCCCAAGCAGCTAAGCGGCGTACGAGTTCTCGACCCTGCCTGCGGCTCCGGTTCATTCCTGATCGGCGCTTACACTTATCTCCTCAACTACCACCGCGACTGGTACGTCAACGACGGTCCACAAAAACACACCAAAGAAATCTACCAGGGCACAGGGGGCCAATGGCTCCTCACCACGCAGGAGAAAAAGCGCATACTGCTCAATAATATCTACGGCGTGGACATTGACAGCCAGGCAGTCGAAGTAACCAAGCTTAGCCTCCTTCTCAGAGTTCTCGAAGGAGAGTCCGAAGAGACTATCGGTAAAAGTCTCAAGCTCTTCCGCGAACGCGCCCTTCCCGATCTTGGCAACAACATTAAATGCGGCAACTCCCTCATCGGCCCGGATTTCTACCAGAACCAGCAGATGAGCCTGCTTGATGAAGAAGAACGTTACCGCATCAATGTTTTCGACTGGAATGCCGAATTTCCTGAAATCATGAAATCCAGCGGCTTCCATACTGTGATAGGCAATCCGCCGTATATCCGAGTGCGCTTCTTCAAAGACTTTTACCCGGAACAGGTTAATTACCTTGAATCAAAGTATCGCTGTGCTACCCATGTATGGGATATCTATTTACTGTTCTTTGAACGTGCCATAGAGTTAACTCGAAAGGACGGTCGCGTAGGTTTTATTGTACCAATTCAAACTCTGCATCAGCCGAATTGCGAGAGTTTGCGGAAGCTTTTACTCGAAGAGACTTCGATCTCTAGCGTCGCGGATCTTTCAAGGCTACGTATTTTTCAGGGAGCAATAATCAAGAATTGTATTTTGGTCTGTAAAAAGAGCAGGCATCCAGATGCCAGAATTGACTTGTTTGCGCCAAACTTACCAGAGCAACTATCAGAGAAGCCAAAAGGCATTTGGCCTCAGAAGGCTCTCTCCAATAATCCGGGCTTCAGCTTCAAACTCGACCTCATGTCATCTAAAAGCCACCTATGCGAGAAGATTGAGGCGCGTAGCTGGAGGCTTGATGAGCTTTGCTATGTAACTTTCGGTCTCCGTTCTTCAGCCAAAGGAGTTGGGCAAGGTGGTAAGGACAGACTGATAACATCGAGCGGAAAAACTCGTGACGCCAGACCTTACTTGGAAGGCAGGGATATTAAGCGGTACGCAACTTATCCGACTGGCCGATTCATTCGTTATATCCCTTCCGAAATGTACAGCCCGCGTAGTCCGCTCTTATTCGAGACCAAAAAAATTATTTCGCAATCAATGTTGTCAAAGATGCAACTGGTCGCTACGTTGGATGAAGCTAGTTATTATGTAGAACAAAGCCTAGTCTGTATTATTCCACATGGTATTCTCACTCAAGTCACCCCGCCCGAAGCGGTGCCTTTGGAGTTCATCTTGGGGATAATAAACTCGCGTTTAGAGAGTTTTTACTTTGCGACACGCATTATTGATTATTCGCTCGGTGGAGGGCTTATACATGCGACGCCTGGATCACAGACGAAACTTTTGGTCCCGCGTGTGCCGAAACCTCGAATAGATAAAATGATACTGCTCGTCGAGCAGATGCTAGAACTGCACAAGCAATTACAGTCTGCCAAGAACCCGAACGACAAAACCCGTCTTCAGCGCGAGATCGAAGCCACCGACCACCAGATCGACCAACTCGTCTATGAACTCTACGACCTGACAGAGGAAGAGATTAGGATTGTAACGGATAGCGCAACTTAATATTCCGGCTAAACGCGATGTCGTCGCAGTCCGAACCCTCTAAGTGGATCAACCAATGGAACTGAATAATCAAAAGGCGGGACAAGAGTTGTGACGACAGCGTCCCTCCTCGAATCAATGACTGACCGCTCACGCTTCGAGCTGCTAGCGACGAGCGTGCTCCGTAAAGCTGACACGATTTACGCCGCGATTGTTCAAACGGGGTTGAATGCTGCCGGTGAGACAATCGTTTCGCCGATCGACGGCATTCATTTAGTTCCGCATAGTAATCCGCCGCATTACGTCTTTGTCCAACACACCACGACCGATCGGGACCGACTACGTAGAAAGTGGCTTACAGATGAGGATGCTGACCTGCCAAAAGCTGTAAGCGAGGCGAAAAAAATCCGCCAGGGGTTACCTAGCGCCAAGTTTACCGTTGTGTTGTCTACCAATCAACGATTGGACAAGGACCTGGTTCAACAGGTCACGCAAGCAGCGATTGCTGAAGCACTAGACATTGATATCTGGGAACAGCATCGAATTGCGGATTTCCTTGACACGACTGCGGACGGTCACTGGTTAAGGAAGATTTACCTAGGAGTCGAGGCGGAAAGGTTATCGGAGGAACTTCTCCGCGACCTGTGTCGCCAAAGCGTCGAGAAATACCGGCGCGAGATCCTGCTGCCGGACCACAATCCCTTGGTTTACCGACGTAATGTTGATCAGATTCTCGGTTCGGTTGGTTTGGATAAATGTAGCCTGTGCTTTGTGCAAGGTAATTCAGGATATGGCAAGAGTACTGCTTGCTTGCAGGCGCTAGAGCGAAGGCTTGACGCCGGTCTTTTGGGCATTTGGCTACCCGCGAAATACATACAAAACGCGACCGCGATCGAATTTGCTCTGGACGATTGGCTCCGCACCCTACATCCCACCTTGGAACCTGACGCTGGACGCGTCGCAATGGCATTGTCGGCGACTGCCGGACGGCTCGCAATGGTTGTTGATGATATTAACCGGACAGCGGATCCGGTGCGTATCGTCCGCACCTTGGTCGGATCGACAGCCCCATGGGGCAACGAGGCCCCAGGTTCTGGTAGCAAAGATCAGGACACGGGAAAATCCCCAGTTTTCTCTACAGTTTTAGTCGTGCCGGTTTGGGCAGACCACTTACGGAAATTTCTTGAACCTTCTGGGGAGAAGGCCTGGATTCGAGTTCTTTCTGTTGGAGAAATGAGCGCCGAAGAATGCTCTCAGGTTATCCGGGCGGTCGCTGACAACC
>JBOHVJ010000004.1:0-10168 GCA_050735075.1 Binatia bacterium | reverse complement strand
ACTTTAACCCCCGCGCGCTCCGCCGGTCCGTCCTTTGAGACATCGGCGACCAGCGCACCTTGAGCCTTTTCTAGCCCTAGAGACTCCGCAATCTCCGGAGTAACCCTGTGAATAGCAACGCCCAGCGAACCTCTAGTCACCTTTCCTTTCCCCTTGAGCTGGGGCAATAGCTCTTTGACCAAGTTAATAGGAGTTGCAAAGCCGATCCCGATATTCCCTCCTGTCTGGCTAAAGATGGCCATATTGATCCCCACGACCTCGCCGCGCAGATCGATCAAAGGGCCTCCAGAGTTCCCCGGATTGATGGGCGCGTCTGTTTGTATAAAGTTATCATAGGGGCCCGCCCCGATATGTCTGCCCTTGGCACTTACGATCCCCGAGGTCACCGTGTTGTCTAAACCAAAAGGGTTGCCAATGGCCATAATCCATTCTCCCACCTCAAGCTGATCTGAATCTCCCAATGCGACTGTTGGAAGGTTTCCCTTGGCATTGATCTTGATAATCGCAACATCTGTTTTTGCATCTTTTCCCACCACTTTGGCCTCGAACTGCCTGTCATCTGAGAGCTTGACCATAATCCTCTGTGCATTTTCAACCACATGATAATTGGTCAGGATGGACCCATCGCGGTCAATAATGAAACCCGAGCCAAGACTCTGCTGACGGGAAGGGCCCCTCGGAATTGGAACGCCAAAAAATTCCCCCCAGAATTGGCTGAACGGATCCCCGTGCTCAAAGGAGCTCCCAAACCCTTGAGCCCCTTTACTCACTTGGATTGTGGAGATGTTAACCACCACCGGCTTCAGCTTTTTTGCCAAAGTGACAAAGTCTGGAAATGCCTGAGAATTACCTCCCAGCGGCTTAAGAGGGCGATTGCCGGAGAATATATCTAGACCTTGACTCACTCCTACACCCACAAGTAGAGAGATAAGGGCAACGGTTGCAAGCACCTTGATCCCTACCTTTTTGTCAAAACCTAATCTTCTTTGCATTTCCATCCGCTCCTAATTTTTCACTCTTTTTATAAGACTTCATACGACAAGACTGATCTTAGTGACTTGCCGCTCTTTGCAGATGATGTCTTGTTGATCCCGGCATCATTGCACGATGCCTCTTTCTCATTCGCCTGGGATTCAATCGGTAAATCTTGGTTTTTGGGAGCCCCGCCAGCTTCATCTTTTTCCACTTAAGTAACCCTTCGAGCACGTATCTAGGATCAAGCCCTAGGACTTCACAGATATTTTCGAAGGAAAATAGCCAGTCGCCGTCCTCTTCTAGGATCCACTCCTCCGCCTCACGGAACAGACGCCTGCCCTTGCGGTTTTGTGCCAGGACATACCGCTGAAAACACGCAACCGCCTCTTCCAAGACCTCAAGCATGAGCCTTTTTTCCGGCTCTAGGGCGATCTTCCTATGAAACTGTTCAAAATAGTCGGTAGAAAGTAGAGTGTCTGGCTGAAACAGGGAGCCTACCCTTTCTTCCAAAGCTAACATCTGCCTCATAGAAGCACCTGCCTATCAGGCGCGACGTCTGCCCTCTCCGCGCCTATCGCTCAGCGGCTATATCGCCTCCGTTCCGTCATAGCGCCCGCTCTATTCTCGTGGGGTTTCAGTAGATCTTCCGCAGTTTGGGTGCCGTGAGCGATGCAACCCTTGGAGCTACGACCTACTCCGTTCCTCGTCGATTAGCTTTAGGGTCTTCTTGCGAAGTTTTTCGTCCGCGTTGACTGCCGTGAATATCCGATTATAAGCGGTAGGATTAAGTCCCTGTTTCTCAAGCGCCTTTTCTATCTTTGAGTTAGCCTCCTGCTGTATCATCTGCCTTTTTTCAGGGTCATGAACGTTCTTTAGGGAGGGCTCATAAGCCAAGCGTATTTTATGGAATTCCACGTAGGCTTTGGCAAAGGCTCTAAGCTCTTTGTCGCTGATATTCGTCTGCTGGCTAGGTGGTTGCCGAGTAGCCGGTTCTTGGGCAGGCGTCACCGGTATCAGTCCTAGGAGGAACAGGCCGATAATCGCTCCGAACAGGATGTGGGTTGGAACAAGCTTTTGCATCAGAAACCTCCTTAGTTCACGCAAATTCATGTCTCTCCAATCGAGAGCTTCCATTTGTAAGCTTTACTCCGGTTTCTAGAAGATAGCGCCAATCAGCCCGCCCACAGCACGAAAGGGGAAGGCAAGGACCTGGCCCACAACATGTACCGTGCCACTTAGCAGGCCTGCAGACTCGCCCCGAGTTTCTGTCTCTGTCGTAGTAGTTGTTTGCTTCTCCGCCACAACTGGGTCTGCTTGCTGCTGGGCTGGATATTGGACTGTCTCTGTTTGAACTGTTTTGGTGCGAGTAGCGCATCCCACCGCGATACTTAAGGCGAAAAGGGAAACAACGATCAGCTTAGAAACTTTAGACATAACTTCCTCCTAGAGTTAAAATGGCTTGTCTTTTTCTTTTCTTCGTGGTGCCTCTACCTGTTTTTCCTTCATCCTGCGAAGGAGCTCTTCATAGGAGGAGTTCGTTAGGACCCGGCTAAACTGGGAGCGAAAGTTGTTGACCAGGCTGATGTTTTCAAGCACGACGTCATAAACCTTCCATTCCCCGTTGGCGAGGTGCAGCTTGTAGTTGATGGAGAACTCCTCCCCCTTTTGAGTCACTAACTTCGTATTCACTTCGGATAGATTTTTGTTCTGCATCTCCCTCACATAAAGAAACTTTTCGCCGTTGTAGAATTCAACTTTGTTCACATAGGACTCTTCTAGGAGCTCCGTGAAGACCTTTACGAATTCTCGTTGCTCCTCGGGGGTACGGCTCTGCCAGTGGGATCCTAGGGAACGTTTAGCCATCTCGTTAAAATCAAATCTAGCGTAGATGACCTCCCTCAATTGATCCCGGCGTTCTTTTTTCTTGGAGTCCGATTTCAGTTGAGGATTGTTGAGAATCATAAGGACCTTCTCCACAGTAACCCGTATCTGGTCGGTAGGGCTGCCTGCGTTCACGGGCAGAGCGAAGAAGATATAAGCGATAGCTATCAGGCCAGCCCAACATCCGCTCTTTGATTTCTCTTTCATCTACTCTCGCCTTACCTTATCTTCCGAGTTGTTGGTCTCGTAAGCGTTCGTTCTCAAGGCGGAGCCGTTCGAGTTCCATCTGGTTCTGGTCAATCAGACGTTGCTGGTCCTGCTGCTTTTGCTCCTGGCCCATGAGTTGGTCACCGATCAAAGCACCAGCAATGAGTCCTATAGGTCCCCCAATTAGTGCTCCAGCGGCCGCATGGCCTACGGTGCTTCCAATGATGGCTCCCGTACCCGCCCCCAGACCTGCGCCGAGAAGCCCGCCTTTCTCCCGTGTAGAGAGCGGGGCGGAGCAGCCGGCAATAGCCAGGGTTAAAAGAACAGAAGTGAAAATACTTAGAGCTCTCTTCTCCATTCTGACACCCCCTTTAATAGTGTTTGTGGTGAGGCATGGAAACCGACTTCATCAGTTCAGCCTTGGTAAAAGGCTTTTTCAGAAGAACTACTTCGTATCTCGTTTTCTCTTCTTCCAGCAGTGAGCGAAACCGATCCAACTCACCGCTTATATAGATCGTCCTGACGTTCGAATCGTGCATCCTGATTAGCCTCATCATTTGTACGCCGTTCATTTCGGGCATCTGGATATCAGCAATCACAAGATCGGGTCTGAAGAGGAGGTAGGTTAAATATCCCTCGCGACCATCCCTGGCTGTCACTACCTGATAACCGTCAGCCTCCAAGATTAGCTGGATGATAAAGGCCAGCCCCGCATTATCATCTACAATCATCGCCTTCGTTGATTCTTTCCCTCCTGTTCATAAAGCTCCTATAAGGACGCACTCTTCTATTTCCGTTGCCTCTCAGAGAGTAGTGGTGTCTCCATTGCGACAGCCGGGATATCCGACTCAGTAAGCTCTTTGGTTTTCTCCACCTCTGCTTGCCGCGCCGCAAGGACACGGATCGGTCCCACTTGCTTGGTATAGGTCTTGATCATCCAAACCTTGCCTGTCAGCCGGTTCATCTTGTAAGCAGCATCCACCGGCCCATTGGGCGGGGTAATAGTGTAAAGGCCACCAAGGAGCGAAAAGAGGAGAAAAAAAACAATTCCTCCACCAATGAACCATAAGAGTTTCTCTTTCATTGGATTTGCCCTCCTTAATAATCGAGATCTCGCAGCTTCTAAAAAAGCTCCCGCTTAATACTCAGCCTGTTGGCGCCTCATCCGTTCAAGCTCCTGACGCTGACGCTTAAGCTCGGCCTGATTCCTTCGAATTTCCTGGTCCTGCCGTTGGTTTTGAATCTCCTGGCCCTGCATTTGGTCCCCAATAAGGGCACCTGCACCTAGCCCAAGCCCCCCTCCAATAACAGCACCCGCAGCCGGATGGCCAACCGCGCTACCGATGATACCTCCTGCCGCAGCCCCTCCGAGAGTCCCTATCCCGGCTGCCTTTTCACGTGTTGTCAGGGGGCCGCCAGCACAACCCGCAGCGATGAAAGCCAATGCAATGATGAGCAGCGAAGTTCCTCCGATCAATGTCACTATTCGATTCATGTTTGCTCCTTTCCTCTCACTCTTGAGAGCGGCGGAAATCTAATGCCAGCTATTAGAAGTTGGTCCTGAGTTGTGCAAAAGATCCGAAAGGATATAGGCAACGAGTATATTGGCCGCCTTTTCGTCATGCACGAACCGGACAGTCTCTTCGCTAAGAGCCGCGATAAGATCCCCTAACGTGGTTTCCAGTGTTTCTTCGGTAGACATACCGATTCTCCTTTGATTCTCTCTCATCCGTGCTGTGTGACATCTTCTTCCAGGTGTCTGCAGCACCGCTTTTAGTAAATGATTGAGCCCCTCTCTATCTGTTGCTTACGGATCTCGTACTCTCTACGGGATATCCGTTCGTTCTTTAAATCATCCTCAAGTTTGTCCATCTGGCGCTTAGCCTGGATTTCATAGCCAGCGCCGGTCGCTAGGACTCCTGCCGCCGTTCCTCCCCAGAATTCGGGGCTGCAGCCCCATTGACCTACGCCCGAAAGGATTAGGACCATCACCAGTTTTTTCGTAGCTAAGACCTCCTTTTTCGGTTTTAACAAACCTCGATGCATTTAGAGAGCAAGGGATATGCCAAGTGGCTTGCTTCAAGCTAGCTCATTGATTTTAAAGCAACTTTTGTTTTGCAAGATATTCTGAATAATCTTTCTTGAAGGGATTTCCCTTCAGGTACGATTCTGGTGCTGCAGGGCGATCTTGCTGGAAGTTGTTCACGAGCTGGCTCTCTACACCTTGCGCGTCGAATAACGAGTAAGCGACAAGGTCTCCAATGGTGCAGCCTCCTGGACCGCAGTCGGCGGTAAACATGATGATGGCGTATAGACCTTTCTCTGCGTTCTCTAACAGGGCCATAACGTACCGTTCTTCAATCACGGCCACCCTGCCAGGAACTAGCCTAAAATCTTTGAGAAACTCCAATCCATTCTCGGCTTCAGCTATCAGCAACGGGGTAATGTATGCCAGCTTAGAGATCGGGAAATTGCTCCTGTCAGAAAAAAGCGGGTTGCTCCCTCTACTAAATTTCTTGCCGTTCTCCTTGTGCCAATCTGTCAGCGAGAATGTAACTACGATAAGCACACTAAGAACTACTAACTTGATGAATCGATAGATGTTCTTTCTGGGATCCATGGCAACTCCTTTCAGGGCTTAATCTTTACAGCCTTATGGAATGATCATTCACCTTTGTTACAGGTTCATCTGCCCTTCCTGCCGGCTGTTGGGCAAGACTTTTTGCGGTTTCCGGCTGTGCCTCCGGTAAACGTGATAGGCGGAGAGGACCCTGCTGGCATATCCCAGAGGGAGGGCCTCTCCATTGTCGATGGTCTTTTTGACCCGGCTGGGACCCGAGTTGTATGCGGTTAAGGCGAGTTTTAAGTTCCTAAACCTCTCTTTCAGGTAGCCGAGATAAAAAACACCCAGCTTTACATTCATGACTGGATCATCGAGGCTCTTTTCCCCCTCCCATCTCTTAAGACCCAGATCCTCAGCCAGTGCGCTGGCAACAATGGGACGGATTTGCATCAAGCCTCGCGCCCCTTGAGAGGAGACTGCTTTGTGGCGAAAGCCACTTTCCACCTTTATGATTGCCATCACCAGCATTGGATCGAGTGACTGTTTTAGACTTTCCTCTAGAATGGTCTCGGCGACATTCCAGACCGAAGCCTCGCTTAAATCCACACCCTGGGAGTTCAGCACAGAGTAAATACTGAATGTCTCGTGAATCTTCCTTGCCCCGGCCTCATTGATCTCGTCTATCCCACGACCACTTTCTCCCTCTAACGGGTGAGTCGGAATAACAAGAAATAGAAGAAGTGATGATAAGCCCAAGCTGCAGGCAAAACGTCGATAGCGGAGCCAATGGAAAGATAGACTCGTCGCCATAGTGGAAATAGTTTTCCTACTTGCGTTCATCTCAACCTCCTTCTGCTTTCTAATTATTGGAAAACGGTTGTAAGGCCTTTCGCTCTACAGCGAGAGGGGGTTTGGGTTTTAGCTGAGGCAAAGGTTGTGCCAAACGTGCTTTTAATCTAACTATGTCGTTAATTTTAAAGGACGTTTGGTCTGAGTTAGATTTTTTTGGCGTGATCTTTTTGCGAAGGGATTTCCCTACACAAAAGGAGGGGAGGTACTACAGCTTATTCAGATTTCTTGAAATCTTCGATCCTTAGATCATGTTTTTTCAGGAGTTGATAGAAATCTGCCCGGTACTTTCCGGAAAGCTTTGCTGCCTTGCTCACATTGCCCTTACAGAGTTCGAGGAGATGGACAAGATAGCGCTTTTCAAATTCATCTTTGGCTTCTTTGAGGGATTTTAGCGGCTCCTGTGATGTGACTTTCGTCTCGAGAGTAAAGTCTTGCGTTACGATATCTGCTGGGACTTTTGTCTGAAGGATAAGGTCCTCCGTGACAACGTCCTGCTTGGTCATAGCCACTGCATACTCCAATGTGTTCTCCAACTCCCGAACATTCCCCGGCCAGTCATGGAGCATGAGCTTTTGTATCGCCTGGGGCGTCAGGCCTTTCACATCTTTTTTCATCTGCTGGGAGATTCTCTTCAAGAAATGGTCTACCAAGTACGGGATATCTTCCTTCCTTTCTCTAAGAGGGGGCAGGAGGATAGGAATGACATGAATCCTGTAAAAGAGATCCTCACGAAAGAGGCCCTTTTTTACCTCATCTTCCAGGTCTTTTTTGGTGGCCACAATGACCCTGACATCCACCTGGACGGATTTTTCGCTTCCAATAGGATAGAATTGCCGCTCCTCCAGTGCGCGAAGGAGTTTGGCCTGGATGGAAAGTGACATGTCTCCGATCTCATCTAAAAAGATGGTCCCTTCGTTGGCCTGGGTAAATAGTCCCCTTGTGCTTCGGACCGCGCCGGTAAAGGATCCCTTCTCGTGGCCAAAGAGTTCGCTTTCCAGCAAAGTTTCAGGGAGGGCGGCACAATTTATGGCCACAAAAGATTTGTCTTTCCGATCGCTGGCGAGATGGATGGCCTTCGCAATAACCTCTTTGCCTGTGCCGCTCTCTCCATGGAGGTAGACCGTAGACTCCGTTTTGGCAATCCGGGATACCACCTCCAGCATTCTTTGCATCTTTTCGCTCTTGGCCACAATGTTGGCAAAATCATACCTCTCTTCTAATAGCCCCTTGAGCCTCTGGATCTCAGAGGTAAGCCTGCGCTTTTCCAAGGCCCTCTCGATTTGTAAAAGCAGTTCCCTGGGATCAAAAGGTTTGGTGAGGTAGCTATAAGCTCCTCTCTTCATGGCCTCTACGGCACTTTCGATAGTTCCATGGGCGGTAAGGATAATGACCGGCATCTCGGGGTTTATCGAATGCAATTCCTCCATCAGCGATAGCCCATCCCGCGCGGTGAGCTTCAGGTCAACTATGGATAAGTCAAAGACCTCTCCTTTGACGGCTCCTAGGGCATCTTCATCTTGAAGGGCTGTGACTACCTGGTAGCGCGCTGATTCAAGCCTCATTCTTACCAACTCTAAGAGGTTCCTATCATCATCCACAACTAGGATTTTTCCGGTAGACATGGTACCTCTTATCTCGTCTTTTCCCTCTTCTTTTCTTCGATCTCGATATCCACCTGTTTTGACTTCTTGATAACCTCGTTTAACTTTTCATTTGCTTGACTTAGCTTTTCATTTGCCTGACTTAGCTTTTCATTCTCCTGGCTTAGCTTTTCATTCTCCTGGCCTAACTTCTCATGCGCCTCAAGCACTCCTACCCAGATCTTCGCCTGCTCGATTAAAGGGCTCTGCGGATAATCCTCCATAAGCTTCCTGAAGAAATCAAGTGCCCGTCGATAGTCTTTTTTCGGATTCCCATTATGAGTGTACATAAGCCCCATATTGAAAATGGCCTGGTCCCCCGGAGGCTTGTCTCCGGACAGAGATACGACCTTCTGGTTTTCCTTTAGCGAACCCTCGTAATCCTCTTGGGCTAGGAGCTTTTGGGCGCGCAAGAGAGATTCACGGGCCCCCTCACGCTCTGTTACTTCTGTCAGGGCAGCACACCCTAAAAGAGAGACAAAAATCAGGTTGGCAATACAAAAGTAAACGTGCTTCCCCGCCCCGGTTTGCTTTCTGCCCATACCTTACCGCCATGCGATGTTATGATGTGCTTAACAATAGCTAAGCCCAATCCAGTTCCCTGAGTCGGGTATGAACCCGTAGAGGTTGCCTGCTGAAATTTATCAAATATGGTGCTGAGTTTCTCCGCCGGTATACCAGCGCCGGTATCTGCCACTGAGACTTCCATTTTCCCATCCCGATGTCGGGCAGAGACCGCTACCCGGCCACCATCAGGAGTGAACTTGACCGCATTTCCGATCAAATTTCGTAGCGCCTGAAGAATCCTCTCACAATCCACTTTTATGATGGGCAACTCCTCGCCGATCTTCGCCTCCAGGTTTATTCTTTTAGCTTCGACCAGAGGGCCTATCTCGGTCATCGCCTTACTGATGAGAGGTGCAAGGCTTGCCTGCTCAAAGGTATAGGTCATCATCCCTGCCTCCATCTTCGATAGATCCAACAAGGAATTGACCAGGCTGATCAAACGATTACTCTCTTCGGCTAGGATTGTCAAAAGCCTTTTTTGCTTGTCCGTTGTCGGTCCCGCTATACCCTCCAGCAAGAGGCCTGTCCCTTCTTTTATGGAAGTCAAGGGAGTGCGCAACTCATGGGACATCGAGGACAAAAAATCAGACTTCATCTTATCCAAATCTCTCAGCTTATTGCACATCAGATTAAAAGCCCCTGCCAACTCCGCTATTTCCGGCGGAGAGGAGAGCATCAGGTCACTCTTAAAATCCCCCTTGGCGATGTCTCTGGTCTTCTTCTTTAAGGTGGAGATAGGTTGAGTGATGCTTCTAGTGATAAGAAGGGAAATGGCGATGACGAAAATGAGGAAGACTCCAATGATCGGGATGGCCACTCGGCTGGCATTGGCACCAGCCTCGGCTAATGTTTTTATCTTTCCATAGGCATTTTGCTGACTGTAGGCTCTCAAATTTTCCAGCTCCACCATGATCCCATCCGCAGCCTTTTCTTTTTCCTCTTTGTACCAGCTTTGACGATAGCTTTGATCAGCCTTCAAGTATTTTACTTCTTCATTAACCAGCCCTTGGTAGCGTTGATGGTGCTCTTGGGCACTCTTCAATGAGCTTCTGACCTGATTGTCTGCTATGGAGGTCACTTCCTCGAGATATCTTTCGAAATCCCTTTTGAACAGGAGAGACTGATCGTAAAGGGCGTCATCCTTCGTGATGATGAATTTCCTTTCGTATCGGATCTGTGACAGAAGGGCATCTGTTAGTCTCTTCTCGTAGTCTATGATGCGATTGTCGGTCTGCAGCACAGACCAGGTAACATCGTTAAAGCGGCGTAGCTGGACAATGGAATAGACGCCTACTGCGACGACGAGAATAAAAATCGCGAAATAACCAAGAATTAGGCGGGAAAATAGAGTCAGCCTCATCAGAAAACTCTGTCCACTCGGACTGTTTGGCGAGCCGGCCAACAAAAAAGGGGCCTATGGTTCTGGGAGGCCTTTTTTGTCCCCTTCCGCTGCAAGGAGCTTTTGACCGAATTGGTCCAGGCG
>JBOHVJ010000003.1:0-3426 GCA_050735075.1 Binatia bacterium | reverse complement strand
GCCCAGGATGCTGCGATTGAAGCTTTAAAGACTCAGCTTAAGGAGATGCAGCAGCAGATGCAGAAGATGGCAGAACGGATCGAACAGTTAGAAAAAGAGAAGGCGGCTGATTCGGCCAAATTGGGCCCAGGGGAGCCGGCACAATCGAAGAGTAGCCCTCAAGCTGCCACACAACCCACGCTTGCCAAGGGAATCTCCTCTGCCTTTAACCCCGCGATCAGTGTCAACGGTCTTTTTTTGGGTGGGTACTCCGCAAGCCCAAGGACGACCAATCGTCTGACGGGTCTTGACTTTCATAACGGCTTTAACTTCCAGGAAGCAGAATTTCAATTCACCGCCGATGTAGACCCATATTGGAAGGCCAATTTTATTTTGGCTATCGATAGAGGGGGCGAAACAGAATTGGAAGAGGGCTATGTGACCTCAGAGCAACTTCCTTACGATCTCCTTCCACGCAATACTAGTCTCAAACTTGGCAAGTTTTTCGCTGCCTTTGGCAAACACAACCTGCTCCATACCCATCAGTTCCCTTTCATTGATGCACCATTAGTGAATCAATCGGTTTTTGCAAGTGAAGGGTTGAAAGAGCCAGGGTTAGGTGTGGCCTACCTTCTTCCCACGCCTTGGTTCTCGGAGCTTATCTTTCAGGGCCTGGCCGGGGAGAACGAGGGACTTTTCCGATTCCGTGAAGACCCTGAGAGAGACGCTAAACGGCGCGGTGCGTACCTCGGCCATTGGAAGAATTTCTTTGACCTCAGCGATTCGACCACTTTGGAGGTTGGGAACTCTTACATCGCAGGGCGCAACTCGGCTTCTCGCCATCGTCTCTCGCAGGCAGCGGGATTGGACCTTACACTTAAGTGGCGTCCCTTGCAGATGGCTACGGAACGGGGAGTGATCTGGCAATCTGAGTATATCTACTTTACTCGCGATCGGGGTCGCGAGGCTTTCACCAGAGGGGGCGGATTGTATTCTTTCCTCCAGTACCAGTTTGCGCGGCGTTGGTGGATTCAGGGTCGATATGACCTCCTGGGAGTCCCTAAGTTCGATGATGGACGGAAACACCGCTGGAGTACCCTTCTGGCCTTTGTTCCGAGCGAATTTTCTGCCATCAGGCTGCAACACAGTTACACATCACAGGAGAGAGGGAGCCCCCTGAACCAGCTCCTCCTCCAGTTCAACTTTACAATCGGCTCTCATCCGGCCCATCAATACTAGGAGGAACTATGAAAGCGGCCTTATATCTTTTTTTGCTTCTTCTTTTCCCCTTCTTTTCCCTTGAAGCAGCGGAGCCGCTCTTTGTTGTGACCACAACCTCCGATCTGGCGGCCATTACTAAGGCGGTCGGAGCGGAGCGGGTCAAGGTAGAAAGTATAGCCAGGGGGTTTCAGGACCCTCACTATGTGGAGGCGAAGCCGAGCTATATGAAGCTGGTTAATCAAGGACGTCTCCTCCTCCACGTCGGTTTGCAGCTCGAGATTGGCTGGCTCCCTCTTCTGGTTCAAGGGGCGCGAAATCCCCAGTTGGTTTCCCTGAACCTTGCAGAGGGGATTACGGTATTAGAGATTCCCCAAGGAGCTATCAGTCGGGCCCAGGGAGATATTCACCCTGAAGGGAATCCCCACTATTGGCTAGATCCGAGAAATGGGGTTGTCATGGCACGAAGGATTACCCAGCAACTCAAGGCCCTCGTCCCGCCGGATGGGACTTACTTTGAACAAAACCTAAAGCAATTTGAGACCGATCTTAACCGTCGGCGGCAAAAGTGGGAAGAACGCATGGCGCCATTTCGCGGGACGGAGGTAGTAGCTTACCACAAGCAGTGGGAGTATCTCGCCAATTGGTTGGGACTGTCCATCATCGACTACGTGGAAGATAAACCCGGAATTCCACCTGCGCCGAGACATCTGGCAAGCCTCATCCAGAGCATGCAACAGCGTAAGGTCAAGGCACTGTTGGTTGCCAACTTTACCAATCCAAGTGTCCCTCAGTCGGTTGCCGAGAAAACGGGAGCCAAAATGGTTCTCCTCCCAGCTTCTGTCGGAGGTGAGAAAGCGATCCAGAGCTATGCAGATCTTTTTGACTGGATCATTGGAAAGCTGGCCGAGGCCCTTAAATAGGATGGGATCCCATGAATGAGTTTCTTTCTGTCATGGCACCAGCCATGGTGGCCTCCTTCCTGCTGGCGGCCATCTATGTCTACTTTGGCATTCACATCGTGCGCCGGGGGGTGATCTTTGTTGACTTGGCGCTGGCACAGGTCGCAGCCATGGGCGGCACGGTGGCCTTTTTGGCGGGTTATCCTCTGGAAGGTCAGGGGGCCTATCTCTTCTCCCTGGCCTTCGCCTTTTTTGGGTCTATTGTTTTTACTCTCACGCGAGCCAGAGAAGAGGTAGTTTCCCAGGAGGCGATTATCGGCATTGTTTACGCCTTTGCCGCCGCCGCGACGGTTCTTCTGGTCGATAAAGCTCCTCACGGAGCGGAGCATATCAAGTACCTTCTTGTGGGCAACATCCTTTGGGTAAGCTGGAGCACGATCGGGCAGCTTCTCGCAGTAGTCTCGATCGTGGGTCTCTTCCATTTCATTTTTCGTCGCAACTTCTCCCTTGTTTCATTCGATCCCGAACAGGCCCGCAGGCAGGGTATCTCCGTTACTTTATGGGATCTCCTGTTTTATCTCTCCCTGGCCTGGACGGTTACTACCTCCGTTCAGGCGGCCGGGGTGCTCCTGATCTTTTCCTTCCTGATTGTTCCTGCCGTTTGTGGACTTCTTTTAAGCAGTGGCTTTGGCATGAGTCTTTTGATCGGTTGGTTGGTAGGGGTGGGGGTGAGCCTTGCGGGGAGTGCTCTCTCCTACGCCTGGGACCTACCGACTGGCGCGACCATTATCTGCACCTTTGGGCTGACGCTACTTCTCGTTGCAGCCGTTAGAAGATTCGTCGTACGAAAGGAGCATAGAGAACTCCCGTGAAAGCTTACAGGTTTGGCTTCCTTTTTTGATGCGATTGTTCAGAGCCTTAACCTCATGGCGCTAGAGAGCACAGAGGCGATTGAGGGATGCCGATGTGGTGATCCAGCCCGCGGTCTCGCACATAGGGCCCATCGACTTCAGCAGGAAAAAAGAGCTCCGGACCCTTGGAATCCAGGCCGCCGAACAGGCCCTGCCGCGCATCCGCGAGAAACTCTTAGGAGTGAACGCAACCTCTACTTCTCGCTGAAGTTATACAATTTAAGACTTGTTACGGGATTCCGGTCAAGGCGAGGTCAGAGTCCATGTTGCAAGGACCTAGATGCTATGATATGTATGACAAATAGCTCAGTTTGTCATCTGGAGGGATATATGGCAGGGCGCTAAGCAGTGACTGTACGGATTCCAGAGTACCGCCTGCGGCGTTTGATGCGCGCACGCAAGGTAAAGTCTCAATC
>JBOHVJ010000002.1:0-3230 GCA_050735075.1 Binatia bacterium | reverse complement strand
ATCTTGGACTTCGCGGCAAAGAAGCGTCTGCCTGCAATCTATCCGTGGAGGGAATACGTGGAGGATGGCGGTCTGATGTCCTATGCACCGAAGCTCTCTGACCTGTACCGCCGCGCCGCAACGTATGTCGACAAGATCCTGAAAGGTCGTAAGCCGGCCGACCTTCCCGTAGAGCAACCCATGAAGTTTGAGTTTGTCATCAATCTGAAGGCGGCTAAACAGATCGGCCTGACGATTCCGCCCAACGTGCTGGTGCGGGCGGATAAAGTCATTAAGTAATTTTCGATTTTAGATTTTGGATTTTCGATTGGGGGAAAACAGACACAGAGAGAGATATTTTAAATTGCCGATGCTTCGACGGAGTCTACCCTGAGCGCAGTCGAAGGGCTCAGCACAGGTTTTCGATTTGGGAATGGAAAAACTTAAGAAAAGAATGGACGCGGCGAAAGGAACTGCTTCGTGGGGAAGAACAGCAAAGTGAGACTAAAGATATAAAAGATTGCATAACGAATGGAGGCCATTATGTTTCAGAAGTTCCAGAGTTTAAGGACGAAAAGGTTGAAGGGTTTGATCTATTTATCCCTTCTTGTCCCTCTATCCCTCGTCACACCCAGTTTTGCCCAAGAACCCTTTTACAAAGATAAAACCATTACCTTCATTGTGGGCTATTCGCCTGGAGGCTCGTTTGACCAATACACCAGGCTGATCGCCCGCCATTTCGGCAAGCACGTGCCCGGTAACCCAACCACGGTCGTCCAAAACATGACCGGTGCCGGAGGCATCATCGCGGCCAATCATCTTTACAATAGAGTAAAACCGGACGGGCTGACCATTGGCGCCTGGGCTGCGCCCCTAATCCTCCAGCACATCATGGGGAATGAGGCTACGAAGTTCGACGGCCGGAAAGTCGGCTGGCTTGGAGTGCCTGGCCCCTATGACACGGCCTGTCACTTCAACAAGGAAAGCGGAATTAAGACGGTGGACGACTGGTTCGCTGCCAAACGCCCTGTCAAGATTTCATCTATCGGGCCGGGCACGAGCACCTCTGATGTCCCCAAGCTTGTCAAAGCGGCCCTCGGGCTACCGCTGGAGATCGTTGAAGGATACAAGGGTGGAGCTGATGCTCGGCTGGCTGTTGAAAGCGGGGAAGTTGACAGCTTTTGTGGCTCCTGGCAAGCGACAAAGACAGCCTGGCGTAGTGTGCTAGAGTCCGGAAAAATTCGCGTCGTAGTGCAAATAACGCTAAAATCGCATCCTGAACTTAAGGATGTTCCTTTGGCTATCAACTACGCTAAGACGGATGAGGCGCGCCTACTCCTGAGGGTGGCAGACAATGCTCATGGCTACCAGTTTCCCTTTTCCGTATCTCCTGGGACTCCCAAAGACCGCCTCCAGATTCTCCAGGAGGCTTTCGTGAAGACGCTGAGGGATCCCGAGCTTCTGGCTGAGGCCAAGAAGGCTCAGTTGGAAATTGACCCGATAGACGGGCCGACAATAGCGAAGACCTTTGCGAGTCTTTATGAGCTCACTCCTTCCCTGATATCCAAATTGAAGGAGATCCTCATACCCAAGAAATAAGCTGTCATGTTCTTCCTTTATGGTTAGCTTAGCCTCGAGGGGCGACAAGGATTTCTTCTCGCGGCCAGTGGTCGAGTAGTTCGGCCCCTTTTTCTGTCACGACCACCCCGTCCTCCAAACGGACTCCGCCAACACCCGGTTCACCTTCGCGCCCTTCGACGGCAATGGTCATCCCGACTTCAAAAACTTGGGGATGTTGAAGCGACCACTGGCGGTTGATGATCGGGTATCCGTAGTGATGGAGGCCGATCCCATGGCCAATCTCCAGAGTAAGAAGCTCCGCCTCCTCCTTATAACCCCATTTGGACGCAGGCGGAAAATGCTTGGCCGCGTCAGCGGTCGTAGCCCCTGGCTTAATGACCTCAATGACCTGACTCAGGCGCTCGACCAGAGTCTTGTACCAGTCCTTCGCACGCTGATCAGGTTCCCGCCCTACAGAAAAGGTACGATAGTAGCAGGTCTTATAACCTAAATAACCAATACCGCAGAATGAGGCGTAGGTGAGATCGCCGTAATTCAGAATCCGCCCGGTGCGTTCAAAAGCCCGATCGAAACTTAAGGGCCCGCTTCTAAAGTGACCTGAGGGTATCTCTTCGGCGCCTGCCGCATAGGCCGCCATCAAGGCCTCCCGGGAGACCTCCACGTCTATGGCGCCCGGCTTGAGCAGTTCCCAAGCCCTGTACCAGGCGGCGTCAGCGGCCGCATAAGCCATCTTGAGACAATTGATTTCGTCAACTGTCTTGGTTTTGGTCGCGTCGAGCATGAGCGACCAACCGTCAACGGTTTTAATCCCCTTGGCTGCCAGGGCTTGCTGAGCCATACCGTCGAATCCAACTACCCCAAGCGGCTCGCGTTCAAGCTTGCGCTCCGCTAGCTCCCGGTAGATGCCATCGGCAAAAAGTTGGGACTCCTCGACTGCCGCCTCTCTACCACACCCTGCATTTACCCAACTGCGGGCTAACCTCCAGTGTTTGATCCACGGAGCCTGAGAGGGATACATAGTGATCCATCCGGCGTGATGAAAGACAACGGGATCATGTTCCGCGAAGAACAGCACGTACCAGAGCTGCGGTAGAAACTCGGGCCCACGGAGAGCGGTTAAATAGCGTGTGTTCTCAGGACGGGCAGCCAGCAGGGCAGGCACGTTGTGCTTGCGCAGCGTCTGGCGGGCCTTTTCTGCCCGCTCCCGGTTCATGCGCTCTACGTTGATGCGCTCCTGCCAGTCGGCTATAGTCGGGCCAAAGGTGAGTTTGGGTGCCATTGTTACCATAATATTCTCCTTTCAATATGCCAATGGAAATTTTACCTCCCCCGAAAACAGGAAGCCTACGCTACCAAATCAACTTGGGACGATCAAATGGGAACAGAGTTGAAAAAGGCCCATCTTCCGTCAGCCGGCCTGGGAGCATCTTTCCGGTCCGATGCAATACACCTGTTTTACGCTCGCCAAATCGCTGATAGTATTTCTGTGGTACGCTTGCATCTGCTCGTCCGGTGCATCGGCCCTTCAAGATACCCCCAGGCCGGCGGTTGTGATTGTCGCGCTCGCCCGCCTCGCTCCACGTCCTCCCCCCTAAGAGACTGTGTCGCAATTCCGTTCATGGTTCGACAGGCTCACCACGAACGGATGGTGACACTCCGAAATTCAAAGA
>JBOHVJ010000001.1:0-9848 GCA_050735075.1 Binatia bacterium | reverse complement strand
AGTCCTCCCCCTTGATCATCCAGAAGAACGTCCACGTGGCGTGACCGGCCCCTGGGTTACGCGGGTCCAGGACGCCAATCCTGCCTTTCCATTTCGGGCTGAGAATGTCATCGTAGGAGCGGATCTCTCCGGGCTTTAACAGATCCGTATTATGCCATAAGTTCTCACTCGTATAGGCCTGAAATGAATAGATATAGCGTTTTGTCGTTTTATTATCTCCCCAGATGTGTCCGCCCCACCAGTTCTTCGGCTCCTTCACCTCTGGCAAGATCATGTAAGGCTCGAATGGCTCTGCGATCCCTGGCTCGATCAAACCATAGAGCAGGGTGTCCGTGCCGCCGATGGAGAGATCAAAATTCCGGATCCCTGCCTTGTACTCATCCGCAATCTTCCTCACGTTTTGCGGCCCCCTCCCCGGGAGGAGGTCGAGCTCGATTCCTTCGTATCGAGCTTTGAATCTCTTCTCCAGCTCCTTCCTCAACTCCGCGCTGGCCGGGATCCCTGCCACGACCTTTCCTTCCTTCTTGGCCGCAGCCGTGACCCGCTCCCACTCTGCTTGCCACGGAGACTGGGCAGTGACCTGAGCACTCCATAGTATAGAAAGGGAAACAACGGCGGTTAAAGCTAAAAAGGCTCGTAGCATAAAACTCCCTGCCGCCTCTCAAGCCAACGGAGCTGTCTTTGTAAGGTGTTTGAAGTATTGGCTCCAGTGTCCTGAGGGAACTACCTCGGCTATAGAATCAATATGCGGAAAACTATTCTTCGCCGGGTCTGTGACGAGATGGGGGGGCTCCACTCCTTCTTGAAAGGCCTTGACCGTGGCGAGCAGGTATTTGCGCAGCGCTATGACTGCTTTGTCGCTGACCCCCAAATGCTCCTTGGACCTATCATAGATCGGTCCCATACTCTCGGTGACACAGGAATCATGATTCAGGTAGTCCTCTATCCCGGTGAAATTGACCGCCTTTTGCATTTCTCTATCCTGGAGATAGTGATTCCGGCTATTCCGGATTTTCCTGTAGTCAGGGCCGAGCTGCCTTCGCCTGTGAACTTCTTCCTCTCGTACCGGCCTGCTTCTCTTAAAACCGAAATCGTATCTCCAGCTATGGGTATCATCGATGGGAACATACATATGAACTTCAAAGCCGTCCATTTCCCTGGTCGTAGCACCGGCAGGGATACAACCCGCCACAGGCATAACAAAACTGGAGACGCGCACATAGTTCTTATCGGGACCCGCGCTCCTGATCGCCACCAGCCTGAGGCCGAAATCCGTTTCTTCAACTTCGTATGCCGGCGCCGTATCATCCATATAGAGCGCTCGTTGGCCTTGCGCCTTGAATGTCCGGTGCAGGAAAGAGAGGTGGGATGAGTCGCACTCACCCTCCAGACCCTGGAGATAGTTACACTCCTGAAAAGACTTGGTCACATAAGTCTGATTCAGAGGAACCTGAGTCCACTCGTAGTTGGGAAAGAGCGGCATCTTGTCTTTAGGACCCAGGTAGGCAAAGACAATCCCGGCTACTTCTTTGGTCGGATAGGCGGTTTGCCGGTTTTTTTTCTTGAAGTCGCTTTCGAGAGGCTCGGCTGGCGTTTCCAGGATGTTCCCTTCGACATCGTATTTCCAGCCGTGATAGATGCATCTCAAACCGCATTCCTCGTTACGCCCGTAATAGAGAGAGGTGCCTCGGTGGGCGCAATGCTCGTCTAAAATACCTATGCGTCCTTGGCTGTCGCGAAAGGCCACGAGCTCTTCGCCCAACATCCTAACTTGCACAGGCGGACAGTCGGGCTCTGGGATCTCCTCTGATAACAGCGCAGGGATCCAATAGCGCCTCAACAACTGTCCCATGGGGGTGTGGCGACCGGTTCTGGTCAGTAGCTCATTCTGTTCCTTCGGTAGCATTACTGATCCTTTCCTTATCGCTTGGCGCCTTGCGCATAGCGCCTGGCGGGTTAGGTCTCCAGGGTGCTCGTGGCGAATATCTCCCGGTGCGACAACTCCGAACGAATCATTCCCTGCTCAAGATTATATTTGATAAAGGTGTCGATCGTGCTCCTGTTTGCCTTGATCCCGTACTTCCACGGATCGCCCCAATCCTTCACCTGCTCTACCAAACGCTCTCTGAGATAGACCACCGAGAAACCCGCACGATCGTTTAAGATGTCCTGATAAGCCAACTGCTTCGCCTCTTCAAAGGCCTTGTAGAGCTTTCCGGCCAATTCCGGGCGTTCCTGGTCCAGCTTCCTACTCATCACAATCAGATGCACAGGGGTATAGATTCCAGTCTCGCGATACAGCCGCATATCCTCGTCCATGTAGTTCGGAAAGAGGCGCTTTACCTTGGGGCTTTGCTCCAGCGTTTCAAAAGCCTTGCCATCGGAAATATCGGTGATGATGGCATCCGCCTCACCGTCTAATAGGCGATTCACCGGGCTCCTCTTCGGATCCTCGCCAGCCTCGACCCGAGGGCTCGACTTATGGAGAGGAAATACCCTGCGGCTGTTCGAGGTCACCCAGCAGAGCTTGGAGATGTCCACCTTGTAAAGATCCTTGAGGAGACCCTGAGTCCAGATGGTGATGGCGGTCGGATAGGAGCCGGTGCCGATCCGCTTACCCTCCAGATCTTTAGGTGAATGGATTCCAGCGTCCCTGTGACAGAAAATGTAGGTGTAAAGAGGTTTCCTTTTCGCAAAGACCGGCAGTGCCACAATCTGCCAGCCTGCTTCTATGGCGGGGAGCAAGTAACCCATGTTCAGGTCCCAAAGGCCGAAGTTTCCCTCACGCAACTCCGCGACGTCGTCGAAAACCATCGAGTTGGTGCGGACAGGATGGAGCCTGACGCCGTCGATCTCTACCCTTCCTTCAAGCAAGGGCATCGTGTGGTCATAACGCATTAAGGGAAATGCAAGTTCCAACGGATTAGCAGTGTTCATTTCTCTCCTGAGTCTATCTATTGGCTTCTGCTGTGTCAGGGATCAAAATGGAGCGTGTGACTTCGCTTACAGAGCTCACCCCTGTCATGATCAAGACCCTTTTAATCTCTTGTCTGAGGAGCTGGATCACGCGCTCCACCCCTTGGGCCCCTGCCGCTCCCACTCCCCAACAGATCGGACGGCCGACAAGAACCGCCTTCGCGCCGAGGGCCAGCGCCTTCACAATATCTCCCCCGCTTCTAATCCCGCTGTCGAGCAGCACCGGGACTCTATCCCCCACCGCCTCGACCACCTCAGGCAAAGCCTCGACGGCGGCACGATTAAAATCGAGTATCCTACCCCCATGGTTGGACACGACCAGCGCATCGGCCCCCGCATCCACAGCAAGACGTGCATCCTCGGCCCCCATAATCCCTTTGACCACCACTGGAAGGGAAACCTCTCCCTTCAGCCACTCAATATCCTTCGGAGAGGATGGATGCCCCCGCCTTGGCTTTCCATCCTTAGTAGAGAGAGGCACCTGGTCCACGATCTTGACTGGCTCAATCGTGTCCATAGTTAACCCCACGGCAGCATATCCCAGCTCTTCGGCAAGCTTGGCTGAGCGCAATACATCCTCTTTTCCCCTGCTTAAATAGCCCATAAAGACCAGGTGCGCTGAAGTCGCCTCTTTCCACTCGCGCACACCCGATTTGGCCGCATGGCTCGCAAAGACCATCGTTCCCGCGCGGCCGGCCCCTTCCGCCACTTGCGCCTCGGCCCTCTCCCCTATCAGGCTGAAGCTACCGATGGGGGCAACCAGAGAAGGGGTTGAAAGCTTTCGGCCAAACAGTTCCAGAGTGGTATCGGGATTAGTGATGTCATGGAAGATTCTCTGGCGGAAAAGAAACCTGCGAAAGGCCTTTTGGTTCCTGCGCATGGTTGTGCCGCTCTCGGCCGACCCCATAACGTGCTCCCACGCCTCCGGTGACATTCTCAGCCGAGAGACCTCACGGATCTCCCGCAGGCCCATCTGATCTATTGGCTTCTCTTTCATGGAGATCAATTCGGAGAAGAAATCTCCCACCAGTTTCTATCCGGATCGCTGAGCAAGAACGAAACGGCCGGTCCGCTTGTCTGGAGATCACGCAACTCGGTCATCCCAAGCCCTTTACCAGAATCGGCGAGCCAGCGGTGCGCGTCAGCCACGGCCTCTTTGGACTCCAAACCAATCGTAAAGCGGAAATTGGGAGAAAAAGTCTTCCATTCTTTGCGGACCGCGCAGACCACGTAACATTTCGTCTTGGGATGCTTTACATAAACCACGTGCTCATTGGCTTGATGGACTTCCAAGCCTAAGACTTTCACGTAGAAGTCCCAGGAAACTTTTATGTCGCTACAGGCGAGCGTCCCATGAGTAAAGCCCTGGGGGACATAACCCCGACCTGGAAAGCGCTCCGGAGGAAGGGGGGTCTCCCAGTGCGGCGCCCGAACCCCACCTCGCCGGCTCCACTCTCTTTCTTTGCGCAGCACGTCTCCATAACACTCAATCTCCCAGCCATTCGTGCCCGGCTCCAGGAAATAGACGGAATAGGAACCATGGTTGTAGTAGGGCTTGCCAATTTGTTTGAGACCATACTGCTCCTTGTGGGCAGTTAGGTATTCATAGGCTGCATCCACCTCCTGGTTTGTCATGACGCGCACCCCCCAGTGGTTGTGCATTTGCTTTACCGGCGCCTCCGGCCCGGCTTCATGAACAATCAATAGCCAGTCGGTATTCGGATGTTTCAATGTAACTTCGCCCGGATGCTCTGCCACCTTCTCGAAGGCAAGGAGGTCCGTCATGACCGGAATGGTCTCTTTCAAATAGCGACACTCCATATGTGTATTGGCCAAAGCTATGGGCTGAAGCATTTCTATCCTCCTTTTTTATTCACGGAATTCAGAGGCTCAAAAAGCCCACAAGGCGGACTTTACAGCGGTCACAGTGCGGAGTCAACAATACCTACTGCCGGCTCTTTATCCTACAATGAAGCAGTGCGAAGGCTTAATCTTTGAGTATAGATTTAACTTGAGCGATGAGGAGATTGATCAGATTGCCAAACAAGCCGAGGACGCCAATCGGTTGTTTCAGCCACTCTTTGAGGTTGATCTCACAGGCATGCCGCCGCTTATGGGGGTCAATCCTTCTGCTCCAATTACTGCTGCAACGGGATTCCCCCGAAAGGGTTTCTGCGTGAAGACATCAACCTGCTTGAAGCGAAAAGTTTGCATGTTTATTACTCCTAGCGCCCTCTTTCCTCTCTTATTTCACCGACCGTTTCGCTCTTTTGGATGATTTCCCCGGGTATCCTTAATATGATCTCCTGCCTTCGGAAGCAATCTCGTGTATGATCATTCACCATTCCGGTGGCCTGCATATGCGCATAGCACACCGTCGATCCCACGAATTTGAATGAGAAAGCAATTGGGGTCAGACCTTTCTTTATTGACAATCTTTGATGGGCGGTGATATTGGGATTCGCATGGCTCGCCGCCCTCGGATCTTTGCTCCCCGACAGACGTTTCCAGATTGTTTAGAGTGAAAGGCCTGACCCCACTGGACTTAGATACCGTCCCCTCAATAGATTACTGGCCTAACTTGCTTAAACTGGGGGCTCTTTTCGATCTCCGCAATTCGGCGGCGAAGCGTTAGACTTCGCCGTGACTGGGCGTTAAACTAACTTCCAAAATCTCAATGCTCAACTTTACCGTCATAACTCTCTTCCCGGCGATGTTTTCCTCCCCCTTGGGATACAGCATCCTAAAAAAGGCCCAGGAAAAGGGGCTGATTTCTGTTCGCCTGACGGATCTTAGAGAATATGCGGCGGATCGCCATCGCGTGACCGACGATTATCCTTATGGCGGGGGTCAGGGCATGGTGATGAAGCCAGAGCCCTTAATCACAGCGATTGAAGATGCCAGAGGGAAGTTAAAAAACCCCCGGGTTATTCTCCTCACGCCTCAGGGGAGGGTCTTCAATCAGATGGAGGCCAACAGACTCGCCCAAGAGAAAGAGCTGGTATTGATCTGCGGGCGTTACGAAGGGGTTGATGAAAGGGTTAAGAACTTTGTCGATGAGGAACTCTCCATTGGGGATTACACCCTAAGCGGCGGCGAACTTGCGGCCATGATTATCATCGATACTGTAAGCCGCTTGGTCCCCGGCGTCTTAGGTAATGCTAAATCCCCTCAAGAGGAGTCATTTTCCAACGGTCTCTTGGAATATCCTCAGTACACGCGCCCTGAAGAATTCAGAGGGATGAAGGTGCCGGATGTGCTCCTATCGGGAGATCACGATCGGATAGCAAGTTGGCGTCGTGAGATGAGCCTTAAACTGACACGCGAACGGCGCCCCGACCTCCTCAGCAAGACACAACTGACCCCGGATGAGAGAAGACTCTTTGGCGATTACGCAAACCGTCTCTTTATCGCACTGCTTCACTATCCGGTCTATGACAAGAACGGCCACATAGTCACCACTGCCATTACCAACATGGACATTCACGACATTGCACGTTCAGCCAGGACCTACGGGATCAGGAGATTCTACGTCGTTACCTCGGTCAAGGCGCTGCAAAAGCTCGCGCTTAAAATCATTACGCACTGGGAACAAGGTTACGGGAGCCAATACAACGAGACTCGCAAAGAGGCCCTTTCTTTGGTGCGATTGAAAGATACGCTGGATGATGCCATTATGGACGTGGAGCAGGAATGCGGGAGCAAACCCACCTTGGTCGTAACCTCTGCACGGGCCGGTGGGGAGAGAATTTCTTTCGCAGAACTACGGCGATTGTTAAGTCAAGACTCGAAGCCATTTTTGCTCCTCTTGGGAACAGGATGGGGCCTGACCGACACGATCCTAGATCGGTCAGACTACATTCTCGAGGCGATTGAGGGCGGCACCAATTATAATCATCTATCCGTTCGCTCAGCCGCAGCCATCATTTTGGATCGCCTGTTGGGAAAAGAGTAGGGCCGCACCAACTATCGCCTAAGAGAGAAAATAATTTGCCGGGGCTAGAAACGAGGGAGAAGGCTATGAACATCTTAGACCAAATCGAGGCCGAGCAGATTAAGAAAGAAGCGCCAGTCATTAGACCAGGGGAAACTGTTCGTGTCCATGTCAAAGTGGTCGAGGGCGAAAAAGAGAGAACTCAAGTATTTGAGGGAATCGTTATCGGGATATCAGGAAAGGGAAGTCGCACTACGTTTACCGTGCGGAAGATCTCTTACGGAATTGGGGTAGAACGGATTTTTCCCCTCCATTCTCCACGCGTCGAAAGGGTCGAGGTTGTCTCCAGGGGCAAGGTGCGCAGAGCCAAGCTCTATTACCTTAGGCAAAGATCTGGCAAGAGAGCAAGACTTTATGGAGAAGAGGGACAGGGAACTTAATCAGGAGTCTTACCTCCCGTTCACGACATTCCCCTTCCCCTCAAACACCGCTCCTGGATGTATCTTGAGCTGTCCCGCCTCAATCTCTCCCTGGAAGCGTCCGCCTGGAAGTATCTCCATCCAGCCGGAAACATGAACCTCACCGACCAAGCTTCCCTCAACTTGTAAATGCCGGGCTGATATCTTGGCCTTGACTTCTGCGTTAGGCCCCAGTACCAAAAGCTCGCTTGTCTTAACCTCCCCGCTGAAGCGACTATCAATCTTTACGGGAAGATCAAAACTGAGTTTCCCCGAGACATCGCTCTCAGGGAAAAGAACTGTCCGCGGGGAGGGTTGGAAAAAAGGAGGATCTTCCCGGCCCTCTCGAATCGACATCACTGATGAACCTCTTCCTAAAGTCTATACCATCACTCACCCACCTAAAGAAAGCCCCTTGTCAGAGATAAAAAACCTGTTGAGCAAGATGGTTTGTCCTCGATGGATGATGGTGGGCAAATTGTGGTAGCATGCCCTCCATGGAGTTATTTGACTCCCCTCCTTCAAAAGAGCGGCGCACCCCAACACCCCTAGCGGAGAGGATGCGACCCTTGGACTTGGATGAATTTGTTGGCCAAGGGCATCTGCTCGGACCCGGAAGACTACTCCGGGAGATGGTCGACGCAGGCAAGCTCCACTCCCTTATTCTTTGGGGCCCTCCGGGGAGCGGGAAGACAACCTTGGCACAGATCCTCGCCGGCTCCGCTGCCGCTCACTGCATTCATTTTTCTGCCGTCTCCTCCGGAGTCAAGGAGCTAAAAAGAATCATCGAAGAGGCGGAGCGCCTCCATCGCCTGGCAAAACCTACGGTCCTCTTTGTCGATGAAATCCACCACTTCAACAAGGCGCAGCAAGATACCTTTCTCCCCCAAGTGGAGCACGGCATACTCATTCTCATCGGCGCCACGACCGAAAATCCCTCCTTCGAGCTGATCCCTCCGCTGCTGTCACGCTGTCAGGTCGTGGTCCTTCATCCCCTTTCACCCGAGGAGATTGGCAAGATCATCGATCGGGCCCTCCAGGATTCCAAAAGAGGGCTAGGTGCTTGGAAGTTGGAGATCACACCGGAGGGGCGCGAATTCCTCATTCAGCAATCTCAAGGGGATGCCCGTGTCGCCCTCAATACCTTGGAGACAGCGGCGATGCTAATCCGGCAGAGGAAGGAGAAAAAGGAAATCGATCTCTCTTCGCTCCAAGAGGCCCTGCAAAAAAAGTCGCTGCTCTACGACAAGTCGGGGGAAGAACATTACAACGTCATCTCTGCCTTTATCAAAAGCCTGAGAGGGAGCGATCCTGACGCTGCCCTTTATTGGCTCATGCGGATGCTCGAAGCTGGCGAAGATCCGCTTTTTATCGCCCGCCGGATGATCATTTTTGCTGCGGAGGACATCGGCAACGCCGATCCCCAGGCACTTCAGGTTGCGGTAGCCGCAAAGGACGCGGTTCACTTCGTTGGACTACCTGAAGGAAAGATACCCCTAGCCCAAGCGACGACCTATCTCGCTACGGCGCCCAAATCCAACGCCTCATTTAAGGCCATGCTCGCGGCATCCAAGGATGTCCAGGAGAGAGGGGCCCTACCCGTACCGCTCCACCTGCGCAACGCCCCTACGCCGCTCATGGAAAAGCTCGGTTACGGAAAGGACTACCGCTACGCCCATAACTTCCCCGACCATATCGTTGATCAGGAGCATTTTCCCGACGGGCTCAAAGGGAGGAGATACTACGCCCCTTCCGACTCTGGCTACGAAAAAACGATCAAGGAGAGAATAAAGAGCTGGGAGGAGATGAAGAAAGGGAAGAAATAGTGCACCGGGCCACCAAATCTGGTCATGGATGCTATTAAAAAAAGCCTTTCTTATATAAGACAGGGACTCACGAAAAGGCTTTTCTGGTTTTCTGTGGCCTTCTTCTTTCTTTTTACTCCTCTCTGGGGTTTCTACATTTCCATAAGGCCGCATAAGTTTATTTCCAAGATAACTCCGAAAGATATCGGACTCGATTACGAAGGGGTATCCTTTGTCACTGAAGATAGGCTTACACTGCGTGGCTGGTTTATCCCTCATAAAGAAAGATCCACGGCGAAAACTATAATTTTCCTTCACGGTTATCCGGCGGATAAAGGAAACATATTGCCGGCCATCTCTTTCTTGAGCCAAAGATACAACTTGTTTTTATTCGATTTCCGCTACCTCGGCCAAAGCAGTGGAAATTATTCCACGGCCGGAGCTAAGGAAAAAGAAGATCTTCGGTCAGCGATCGGCTACCTGAAGTTGCGGGGAATTAAAGAAGTCGGTGTATGGGGATTTTCAGTGGGAGGAGCCGTAGCCCTGATGGCCGCTCCAGAAGCGCCAGAAATAAAAGCGATTGTTTCGATATCAAGTTACGCTGGATTGGATCTGATGGCTTTGGAGCTTTATCAAATTCCTTTTTTGAGATATCCGCTGGCGTACCTCACCGGT